>JAPJRC010000014.1 GCA_030824805.1 Micavibrio sp. | reverse complement strand
GGCTTTTTCCGTCGGAGATACTTCTTCACCCTTCAGGGACGAGAAGACGATATCGCCGGACAGACCTTTCAATTCTTCAGACAAACCTTCGCTCGTCAGAACGCCACCCTTTTCAGCCTGCGGCGCCAGCTTCGTCAGCGCTGCCTGTAATTCCGGATCGTCATTGCCGACCAGTTTTTGCAAAAGAACAACGTCATCTTCGAAAGGCACATTGCGGTTCAGGGAGTCGCGCAATTGCGAGAAAGCGATGAGGAGCGCAGCGGCTTTCAGGTCCTTGTCGGAAATGCCTTCCAGCGTCTGACCAAGCGCGGAGCCCGGGGTTTGTTGCGCTTGGGCCATCTGGTCGTCCAGCTGGTTTACCTGACCGTCGATCGCATCGACAATTTTGGAAAGTTCGGTAACGGAGTCTGCGAGTTGTGCCTGTCCTGCGACTGTAACCTCGAGGCCACGGATACGGGCGGTGAGGTCTTTTACGGCCTGGCCGCCTTCAACATCGGCGAGCTTCGCTTCCAATACGGAGAGACGATCGGACAAAGAGCCGGCATCTGTCGCCAGAACGCCTTGCGAAATGTCCTTTGCCTGTTGCGCAACCGTTTTAACATCCGCGGTGATCGCATCGGCCTGTGTCTTCAGTTCGGCCATGCGGGCGCGCATGTCTTCAGGAACCATATCCTTGATAAATCCGGCGCTCTCGTTAATCGCCTGCACATCTTTGTCCATCGCGCCGACTTTGCCTTCCAGATTGGCGATCTGGTCCTCATGGCGTTCGATTTTCTGCGCGCTCGGCCACAGGGCCAGCGCGGCAGCACCACCAATCAGAACGGAAAAGGCAATAACGGTCCAGACACTGGCGCGGACGGCTTTCTTCTGGCCCTGCGCGATGGCGGCCATCAACTCTTCGTGCGTGGTGTCGATGCGCGGACCCAAAGAAGCAGGCAGCGGCTTGGGCTGGGAACGCAGGATCGGCTCCACCGTGATTTTAACGTTTTCGCTGTTGTCGTTGCCGGAATCCTGTCTGTCGATAAACGCGCTTTCCTGCGCTGTTACGCCCTTTTCAACCGAGGATATGGTGGCGCCGCCCAGACGGGGCGCTTCGGCCAGAAGGTCGGACAGATCGATGCTGTTTTCATTGGCCGCTTTGAGAACGTCGTCGCGGCGGGCTCCGGGTATGACATCGCGTTTTTTCCAGCCCTGGACCGTGGTAACCGGAGCGCCGACCTTGGCCGCCATCGGGCGGATACCCCCGAAACGCTCGATAATCACAGAAGCATTTTTCAGGGCATCAAGGTCTTCCTGGCTCATAATCTCTCACTCAATCTTTAAGGTGTTCCAGCAGCTTTATCATACCATAGCGGTCAGGGGTTTCCGCAACCAAAGATCCGCCAAAAGGCAATACGGAAACAGACTGTAACACGGCCTCGCTGATACACAAGGCCTTTGTCGTACGTATACGGGACGTGCGGTCGTACTGCTCCATAAGCCCGGCGAAAACATGCCCCCCCTTGGCAGAAAAGAACATGACGGCCGCAACCTCTTTGCGGTCCAAAGACCTTAGAAAATCCAAGGATAAATTCTCCGCCGGAACAGAACGATAAGCGGTAAATTCCTGGATGGTTACGGCTTGGCCAGCGAGCAAACCGCGAAGATCTTTCGACACATCCCGGCCACGGACGTACACAGGCATGGGGCCTTCTTTTAAACCGGATTTCAACAGGATATCCACCAGATCATCCACAGTACCGGCCGCGGTTTCTATGTTTGTAAAGCCAGCGCGACGGGCCTCGTCGGCGGTGTTGCGCCCGACGGTGTAAACAGGGTTGCTGCGTTCCTCATATCTGCGCGCCAAAACTTTTACGCCGTTGGAAGAGGTAAAGATAAGAGGTGTTCCGGCTTTTATATCCGGCAAATCCGTACCCGTAGTTTCAATGCGCAGGATAGGTTCGACCAGCGGTTTGAAACCCACCGCAGCCACCGCTGCGGACAGCTCTTCGCTGTCTTCGGGCGGACGCGCTATGACAATCGTCTGCGCTTTCATATAAAGATATCGGCGGGTACGCGAGGTTTGAGTTTCAAGGCTACTGCGCGCCCGAATTCTTCCGCTTCCTTGTCACTGGCAATCGATGCGGAACCGCGCTCTTCATAAATGCGCTTTCCATCGCCGCTGCCGACCACCAGATCGAACAGAATCTGTTCGCCTTTACGGCGAGCGTATGCGCCGATCGGCGTGTGGCAGGAACCGTCCAGAACCTGCAATGCCGCACGTTCCATCATGCCGCAAAAACCCGTCTCGGCATCATGAATGGAATCGAAAATGCTGCGCGTTTGTGCGTCATTGCTGCGCGTTTCTATTGCAACAATCCCTTGCCCGCACGCAGGCACCATTGCATCAAGAGGGTGAACAAAATCACCTGCAATACCAAGACGCGAAAGTCCTGCCATCGCCAAAAAGGTTGCAGCAAATTGGCCGTCTTTGACCTTGTCGATGCGTGTCTGGACATTGCCGCGTATCGGCATGACCACAAGGTCTGGACGCTTGTTCAGAATGAACGACTGGCGGCGGAGAGAAGACGACCCCACGATCGCGCCCTGCGGCAAATCTTCCAGCGATTTATTTTCGAATGAAATAAACGCATCGCGCACGTCCGCGCGCGGCAGAACATGGTCCAAAGACAACCCTTCGGGCAGGAAAGACGGCATGTCTTTCATCGAATGGACGGCGGCGTCAATTTCGCCTGCCAGCAGGGCCTTTTCAATTTCGCGGGCAAACAATCCTTTACCGCCCTGCGCTTCCGAAAGCTTGGTTTCCCCTTGCTCGGGTTTCCAGTCGCCGGATGTCTGTATAATAACCCGTTCGACAACTATATCTGGGCGCTTTTTGGCAAGCGCTTCCTCAACCATGGCCGTCTGTTTCAGGGCCAAAGGCGATCCGCGGGTGCCGATTTTAAGGGTTTGGGTGGTCATGCCGTGTCTTAGCATGGCTTTATCCGCCTTGTCATCCATGCTAAAACCCCGCCATGATCGTCCTTGGCATCGAAACCTCCTGTGATGAAACCGCCGTCGCCGTAATCGACGGGGAAAAGCGTATTCTGGCCAATCTGGTGCTGTCACAGCTGGAAGAACACAAGGCTTTCGGCGGTGTTGTGCCGGAAATAGCCGCCCGCGCCCACATGGACCATCTCGACACGCTGATCGAAGCCGCCATGCTGGACGCGAAAATCGGTTTCAAGGATCTGACAGGCGTTGCCGCCACAACAGGACCCGGCCTGATCGGCGGGGTGATGGTCGGCATGATGGCCGGCAAGGCGATTGCCGCCGCCCACAGCCTCCCTTTCGTCGCGGTTAACCATCTGGAGGCGCATGCCCTCACACCGCGCCTGGCCAACGATCTGCAATTCCCCTACCTGCTTCTGCTGGTATCCGGCGGTCACACACAAATTCTGATCGCCGAAGATGTCGGCGTTTATAAAAAACTCGGCGGCACCATCGACGATGCGCTCGGCGAATGTTTCGACAAAGCCGCAAAGCTGATGGGCCTTCCCCATCCGGGCGGTCCGCATGTCGAACGCGCGGCGAAGGATTGCAACGATCATAAAGCCGCCCTTGAAAAATTTCCTCTGCCCGTGCCGATGAAAGGCCGCGAAGGGTGTGATTTTTCTTTTTCAGGTTTAAAAACGGCCGTGCGCAACCATGTCGAAAAACTTCCCGCAGGCAAACTCGATTACGCGGATGTCGCAGCGCTGTGCTTCGCGTTTCAGGAAACAGCCGCGGACATAGTGACAGACCGTATGCGCGGTGCGGTTGCACAATTCAGGGCGCGCTACGGGAACGAAGGGCGTTTCCCACTCGTTGTTTCCGGTGGAGTTGCCGCAAACATAAGGATACGAAAGGCTTTACAGGATTTGTCGGAATCCGAAAATATGGATTTTGTTGCACCCCCTATGGAATTATGTTCCGATAACGGAGCGATGATCGCATGGACAGGTATCGAGAAATTGAAACGGAATATCACAAGCGATTTGGGCATTGCCGCACGGCCACGCTGGCCACTCGACGACACGGCACAATCATAAAATCACAACAAAAGGTGTAGTATGCAAACAATCGGCATCATCGGTGGCGGCGCATGGGGAACAGCCCTCGCACAAAATTTCGCCAATGCAGGAAAGAATGTCGTCATATGGGCGCGCGAGGAAGAACTCGTCACCGCGATCAACAACACCCATGAAAACACGCTTTTCCTGCCCGGTGTAAAACTGCACGAAAATATCAGCGCCACGGGCAGTCTGGCCGTGGCCGCGCGTGCCGATGCGCTTTTGCTGGTTACGCCGGCGCAGCATTTGCGGGCGACGCTGGAAAAATTGAGGCCAGATCTGACAGATGACAAACCGCTCGTCATCTGCGCCAAGGGGGTTGAGATCAACTCCGGCCTGATGCTTTCCCAGATCGCATCGGAAGCATGCCCGAAATCTCCCCTCGCCATTCTCACAGGCCCCACCTTCGCGGCTGAAATCGCGCGCGGCCTTCCAAGCGCTGTCACGCTGGCCATGAAAGACAAGGATGATGCCGAAAAATTGGCGGAAGCATTGAATACGCGAAGCCTTCGCATGTACGCATCCGACGATATTATCGGCGCACAGATCGGTGGCGCGGTGAAGAACGTCATCGCCATCGCGTGCGGCGTTATAGAAGGAAAAAAACTGGGTGATTCAGCACGTGCGGCCCTTGTCACGCGGGGGCTGGCTGAAATCGCGCGTCTTGGTGCGGCGCTCGGTGCCAAGAAAGAAACGCTGATGGGCATGTGCGGTGTGGGTGACCTTATCCTCACCTGTTCTTCCATGCAGTCACGCAACTTTTCGCTGGGCTATGCGCTGGGACAGGGCGAAAGCCTTGAAAGCATCCTCTCCAAACGCAATTCGGTGACCGAAGGCGTGCACACGGCCAAGGCGCTTGCCACCATGGCTAAAAACAACGCTGTGGAAATGCCGATATCCGAAGCGATGAACTCCTGCCTTTCCGAAGGCTGTAGCGTTGACACGATGATCGAGAAGATGCTTGATCGCCCTGTTAAATCGGAGATGTAAAATTGAAGTACTGGCTTGTTAAATCCGAACCTTTCAAATGGTCGTGGGACCAGCATGTCAAAAAAGGCGTGCAGGGATGGGATGGCGTCCGCAATTATCAGGCCTCTAACAATATGAAGGCGATGAAGATCGGCGATCAGGCTTTCTTTTATCATTCCAACGAAGGCAAGGAAATTGTCGGTATCGTGGAAGTGGTAAAAGAATATTATCCCGACCCTACGGACGAGAGCGGAAAATTCGGCATGGTGGACTTCAAGGCAAAAGAACCTGTCAAAACGCCGGTTACGCTTGAAACGATAAAAAAGACCGCCAGCTTAAAGGACATGGCTTTGCTCAAACAATCGCGGCTGTCCGTATCTCCCGTTACCCCGACAGAATGGAAAACCATCCTGAAGATGAGCGGCGCATAATGCGCATGTCATCCCGTGATATGTTTCTCCTCGCGGCTGTGGTGCTGTTCTGGGGATTGCACCCGCCGATCATGCGGCTCGGCGTGCTGACGATAGAGCCCCTGTCGCTCAACTTTGTACGGTTTTTTCTGACGGGATTGCTGTTCCTGCCTTTTGCTGGGAAGATTTCGCGCGAAGACCTGTTACGCCTTGTGCCTGTCGCACTTTTCTTTTGCTGCATGAACCTCATGTTCGCGCATCTTGCGCTATCGCACATAGACGGCAACAGCTTTGTTGTGCTGATACAGGTGTCCCAGCCCATGACGCTCCTGCTTGCATGGCTACTCTTCAAAGAGAAGTTCGGCATTTATACGGCGGCTGGGGT
The DNA here is from genome assembly GCA_030824805.1 of Micavibrio sp. GTDB lineage: Bacteria > Pseudomonadota > Alphaproteobacteria > Micavibrionales > Micavibrionaceae > Micavibrio_A. The sequence goes on along the minus strand of JAPJRC010000014.1, from coordinate 33,935 downwards.
TGCGGTTTCATTCGGCGGCCTGATGATTACGTTTGGGGCACCCGACATTATCGAACATCCTATAGGCGCCGTGTTCGCACTGTTCGCGGCACTGGGCTGGTCGCTCGGATCGATAGCGATGAAAAAAACCGGCCATATAAAACCGGCCACTTTCCTTGCTTACTCTTATCTTATGGCGAGCCCTATCGCACTGGCCGGAACGTATCTTCTGGAACATAATCAGGTGCAGCGTTTCATGGAGGCCGATCCATACAAACTTGGGTTCGTCGTGTTCTACCAGGTGGTGATGATGGGCCTTATGAGTGTTGCATGGGGCCGTCTCATGTCCCGCAACCCTGCGCAAAAAGTCACCCCGTTTTTGATGATACAACCCCTTTTCGCGGTGATAGGAGGCTATTTTATCAACGGGGAAACGCTGAATATGAGTGTCATAGCAGGCGGCATGGTGGTCCTGGCAGGCATCGGTATTATAAACTGGCGAACAATCGTAAAAAGACGCCAACCGCCGGACACAACTATAAATACTTGATATTCATATATAATTATTAATTTACATAATTTTGTTTGACTAAATTTGCGGACGGGTGTATTTCTCTGCCAGTATTTAGGCCTGAGGAGGCATTCATGGACTTCAAGAAATCTTTTGTTAATTCTGCTGCTGCGGTGGCTGTGGTGATCAGCGGTGCGGCAAGCAACCTCGCGTTTGTCGAACCTGCAGAAGCACAATCCCGCGCGCGTACGCAAGTAGAACCGCGCGCCTGTATAGATTTTAACCGCGAACAAGAGCGTGTAGCACGCCAGGAACAACGCGCCAATGAACGCGCCGCACGTACCACAGGACGCGCCATACAAAACGGCATAGGCCGTAACGGTAAAGTCGATCTTGGCGATATCCTTGGCAATATTGGTGGCGGTCTCGTTGAACGGGAAATGGCAAGGCCTACCAACGATCGTTTGAATTACCTTTACAACCAGTGCCAATACGAAAGAGCACAACTTGCGCAAGGTATTTGTGTTGAAACACAACGTGAATCTGGCTCGGTTGCAACGGAAAACGGCCGCATCGTGGGCAATGCACGCGGTCGCCGCGACGACACGCGCGAGTGCACGTCCACATCTACCGGCAACGCGCCGAGCATTTTATCGCCAAACCCTCGTACACACGGCGGCACTGGCTACGAACACCAATACAGACGCTAAACGCAACAATGTTTTAAAGAACGAATGCAAAGCCGCCCGAAAGGGCGGTTTTCCTATGCATTCTGCACCGCACAACAGCCTAGGCTTCGCGCGCCTCTAAAGGGATGATAAGATTAAAGAATATCCTTTTTACCGAGAGATGTTCATGACCGATACGCAATCGCTATTCCCGCCGTCCGATGCCCTGAAAAAAACCGCGCACATTACGCCGGAAAAATACGCGGCGATGTACAAGGAATCGGTCGAAAAGCCCGAGGCTTTCTGGGGCAAGATCGCAGAACGCATCACATGGTTCCAGAAGCCAACCAAAATTAAAAACACGTCCTTCAACATTCCTGTATCCATCAAATGGTACGAAGATGGGCTTTTGAATGTTTCCTACAACTGTATCGACCGCCATTTGCCGCACAAGGCGGATGATGTTGCTTTGATCTGGGAAAGCGACGATCCGAACGTCGATACGAAAATCACCTACCGGCAGCTCAAGGACGAGGTGTGCAAGCTCGCCAACGCGCTTAAAGAGCGCGGCGTTAAGAAGGGCGACCGCGTTACCATCTACATGCCGATGATCGCGGAAGCCGTATATGCCATGCTGGCCTGCACGCGCATAGGCGCCGTGCATTCGGTTGTGTTTGGCGGCTTCTCCCCCTCTTCCCTTTCAGACCGTATACAGGATTGCAAATCAGATATCGTCATCACCGCCGATGAAGGCTTGCGTGGCGGCAAAGTCATTCCGCTCAAGATTAACACCGATGAAGCGCTGAAATCGTGCCCCAACGTCAAGACAGTGATCGTGTTCAAACGCACGGGCGGTAAAATCGACTGGACGGAAGGGCGCGATATCTGGTGGCACGATATTGTCGGCAGGCAGTCTGCCGAGTGCGAACCCGAAAAAATGAATGCGGAAGACCCGATGTTCATTCTCTACACATCCGGTTCCACCGGAAAACCAAAAGGTGTTCTGCACACAACGGGCGGATATCTGGTTTTTGCCGCTTTCACGCACGAATGCGCGTTCGACTATAAACCGGGTGAGGTTTACTGGTGCACCGCCGATGTGGGCTGGGTTACAGGCCATTCCTACATTGTCTATGGTCCGCTCGCCAACGGTGCAACATCCCTAGTGTTCGAAGGCGTTCCGAACTATCCGGATTGGGGACGTTTCTGGCAGGTGGTGGACAAGCACAAGGTCAATTCTTTCTATACGGCGCCAACGGCCATTCGCTCGCTTATCAAGGCCGGCGATGAATTCGTCACCAAAGCCTCCCGCAAATCATTGCGCATTCTTGGCACTGTGGGCGAGCCGATCAACGCCGAAGCATGGCACTGGTATCACGACGTGGTGGGCGACAAACGCTGCCCCGTTGTCGACACGTGGTGGCAGACGGAAACCGGCGGGCATTTGATCCTGCCGATCCCCGGCGCCGTTGCCGCAAAACCGGGTTCGGCCACTTTGCCTTTCTTTGGCGTAAAGCCTGTCATCGTCGATACGAACGGCGCGGAACTGCACGGCGCAACCGAAGGCGCGCTCTGTATAGCCGACAGCTGGCCGGGGCAGATGCGCACCGTGTTCGGCGATCATGCGCGTTTTGAACAAACCTATTTTTCGACGTTCAAAGGCATGTATTTCACAGGCGACGGCGCACGCCGCGACGAAGACGGCTATTACTGGATCACGGGTCGCATGGATGACGTTATAAACGTTTCCGGCCACCGCCTCGGCACCGCAGAAATCGAAAGCGCCATCAACGAACATGAAGCGGTCGCCGAATCCGCTGTCGTCGGTTTCCCGCACGACATCAAGGGTCAGGGCATATACGCCTACGTGACACTGAAAGAAGGCTTTTCGGGCGATGAGGATGTGCGCAGAGGCATTACCGCCACAGTGCGCAAGATCATCGGTCCTATCGCGACGCCGGACACCATCCAATGGGCCCCGGGCCTTCCCAAGACGCGTTCGGGCAAAATCATGCGCCGTATCCTTCGCAAAATCGCGGCGGAGGAACTGGATTCTCTGGGTGACACCAGTACATTAGCGGATCCTGCTGTAGTCGATGACCTGATCAAGGGCAGAAAAACAGGTTAATTTTAACAAATATATTGACGTAATACTGTCTCGTACCTATGTTGCACCCCACCATGGGTAAGAGAAACCACTTCATCATCATCGGGCGCACTTCGCAGGCCATCGCACAAGCGATTGTCGATCAATTCGGCGATGGTGCACGCGGCGAAAGCGGCCCCATGATCGACAGACCCGGTCCGATCATTCAGGCGAGATTTGGAACGCATAAAGACAGCGAACCGACCGCAAACTTGTTCGTCGATGGAAAGCTTTCCGATCATCCGATCGAACAAAATCTCAGCCACGCAGAAAAAAAACAAATGGTTGGCGCTCTCAAAGGCGCGAATGTGACGATTGTGCACTCTATGAGCGGCACCAACGCAAGCAGCCGCATGCAGAGCGCACTGTTCATGGCGGACTATCTTACAACCCGTCTTGGCGTTAATAAAATCCGTTTTATCGGCACTTATATTGCCGGCATGCGCAACGACCGCTCTTTTGAAAAAGAACTGGAAGACGGCACCATTTCCGCGGAATACAACGCAATCTCCTGCGGCTCCTATGCCAAACAGTTGAAGTTTTCAGGCGTGCACAGCGTTTACGGTTTCGAAGCGCATTCGAAACAAGGCGTTGGTCTTTTCAGAAATGTCTTCGGCGACAACCATGTGCGTTTCGTCAATCTAGGCTCCTTCTTCGCACAGACGATTAAAAATCAATTCGATGTCGTTGCGAACAACCAGCCGCGTCTTATCATCGGTTCGCCCGATGGTATGAACAAGCCCGATGATTACGGCATCGCGCGCGCTATGGCGCTGGCCGAAAAAATTTATCACGGTACGGTGTTCGCCTCCGGACCGCACAAGGACGGACCGACGACATTCGCAATCCACAAGGTGCGCGGCCTTGATGGAAAGCCTGAAATTGCTGACTTCCGCGGCAATGTAGAAAATAAAATATGCGTTATAAACGACGATATTATCGGCAGCGGCGGCACGATTTTCGAGGCCGCGAAAGCCTTGCGTGAACGCGGCGCAAGCGAAATCCTGGCCATCGGCGCGCACGGCGTTCTGGTTGGCGACGCGCTGCCGAAGCTTGTAAACAGCGATTTGATTGATCACCTTTATCTGACCGATACCATTCCGGGCATCGCCGACAAAGTCGAGCGGTTCGGCCTGACAGAAAATCCAAAGCTGGTTATAAACACTGTGGCACCGCTTGTCTGCGAAACCATTTCCAGCTACTTCCCGCGTGAGAACAATCTGCCCTTCGCTGCACCTAGGCTGCAAGCCGGTTAAACCTGTAACTGGCATGATGCTCGCGGAAAAGCGGTGCTGGCTGGCTGAAATATATCATCGCTATGATCCACCATCCTGCCGCATCGTTCCTGCTTGCCTCGCGCATGCGCGCAAACATCTGCATCTGGTGCATGTAATTCAAGGCGGCTTTTTCTTTTTCCTTGCGCGTGCGTTCTTCTTCCTCAAGCCGGTCTTTATCCATGAGATCACGTGCCTGTGACATCAGGCCGCGGTTGGCACGCAATTCCATGTACCGCGTCTGCATCGCACACCACGCGGAATCTTCCATCATAGCCGCCATGTCGGTCATTCCGTCACCACGGCCATATTCCCGCTCGGCCTGAAGGCGCGAGGATTTCGCATCGAGATATTGTTTGTTGAGATCCGCAAGCAATGGATCCAGATGCATGAAAGCCTGTATCTCGTCCATAGGCTTGTAATTGCGGGATACAGACGTGCGAACAGGCGCCGAAGCAACCTGTTGGTCAAGACGGGCCGAAACCTCGTTCATGATATCCAGCAATTGCATTCCACGTTCCATAGCAAAACCCCGAATTACGATGAATTCGGGTCATGATAACGAAAAAGGATTAGTGTTTCGTTAAGGCCGGATTGTTCAATTATTCCAAGCCGATAGCGGACTTATAAAGTTCAAGAAGTTGTTCTTCTTCCTGACGCTTTTCTTTGTCCATTTTGCGAAGGCGAATGACCTTGCGCATGATTTTCACATCGAAACCGACGGCTTTGGATTCTGCGAAGATATCCTTCACATCATCGGCCAGTGCGGCTTTTTCTTCTTCTAGACGCTCGATGCGTTCGATAAAGGCTTTCAGCCTTTGGCCGGAAACGCCACCCGTATCATTTGCCGTTGTTTCTTGTTGTTGACGAAAATTCGTCGCCACCGCTGCTTCGCTCATCAGTAAACGCCTTTGTCTAAATTTGGAGGTCTCTTTTTATAGGCGGCGATAATGCGGGCGTAAAGAAATGCCGTGTCCGAGTTGTTAGAGGGCTGGGGATTATTTTCGTCCGCGCGCCGGTAAGACCTGCCAAAGCTCGATCTTTACCGCATCCGGGTCCTGTGGATCGTTTACGCGGGCCAACTGGGCACGCAGGACAAAATTGCGGTTCTGGGCGACGGTTTCATCGTTTCGGTATGTCTCCGCATTGCGGGGAATCAGACTGACCGTTACAGGCACTTCAAAAACCCATTTATAAACACCGCTGTACGCGCCCCGTCCCAATTCCACCGGATCGGTTTCCGCAAAGGCGCCGGACTGCAAACCCTGTGTCGTAAGGGCGTTTTGAAAAGCGGAATTGGTCAGGAACTGCGTGTATTGGTTGTAACCGTCGGGCGTAAAATATTTGCGCATATTCGAAACAACGGTTGCGTAATCCGACTGGTTGAACGTCAGCGCCTCGGCAATTATTTCCGTCAGCTTCATGGAAATTTCACGACTGCCCATATGCTGGATTGCCAGCGAGTTCTCCGTTCCACTGCCTTCCACCACGGCCTTGCCGAAACTGGCCTCTGCGGGAAGACGCGTATCGATAATGGCGTTGTGTTCTTTATCTATCTGCACCGCGTAAACAAAGACGCCTATAAACGCGAGCAACGCCGCCAGCATCATAAGGCGGAAAAGGCTTTTTTGCAGGAAAAGTTGTAATTTGAACAAAGGATGGCTCCGGCTGTTGGGCCTGTATAGTTTAAGTTGTTTTCAGGCGCCCGACAATCTTTCCGACGCTCATGACATTTTCAATCCTACGATCCAGAAAAGCCCAGCTGTCCTGCGATCCTGGCGAAGTGTCGGTCAGCCAGAAAAGCGTGGTTGCCGTTAATACGCCCGAAAGAAGGCCCCGTTTCGTGTAACGGTTATAATCGGTGGACGTATCTCCGGCCCAATTCCATATGACATCGGCTGTTTTCCAGACCATTTTCGCAGCATCCCATTTGCGCAAAGGACGTGCCCAATATGCTATGGCCAGACGTTCCGCTTCTTTGTGCGGCGCGAGAACCTCAAGCCTTGTGCGCACGGCCAGGGCAATTTTTTCGCGTATGCGCGTGGGCGGGCTTTTATCTTTGGACAGGCGCTCCATCATTTTTGCGTCTGCCCAATGCGAAAGATAAACAATTGCGTCTTTAACACCCGCCGGAAAAACCGATAGAACCATCGAACGCGTATATCCCGCATTCTCTGCGGCGCGCTGCAGAACTTCCAAGGTCCAGCCGTCGAACGGGACATCGGGAAGCGCCGATTCCAGGATAGCTGTTTTAATGGCTTCGTTTTGCATTTTCATAGGTAAACTATAAGCCTCCCGGCAAGCCCTGTACAGGGTGGGCAGGCTCAAAAAAAGCTGGACTTTCGGGCTGTAAACCCCAATTCTCTGCCCATGGCGGACAAGAAAAAAGACCAGACATCCCTGGGTCGGCAGATCATGCGCTACGGGCGTGTGGGCGGTACGATGGCAGGCCTAGCGGCGCGCGTTGCCGGTGAAAAATATTTTGGCATCAAGATCGAACGCGGCGATCACGCGCGGCAACTGACCGAGGCGCTCGGAAACCTGAAAGGCCCGTTGATGAAAGTCGGCCAGATTCTGGCCACCATTCCCGAAGCCTTGCCGGCAGAATACGCGCGCGATTTTCAACAACTGCAATCCAACGCTCCGCCGATGGGCTGGCCGTTCGTCAAGCGCCGTATGAAGGCTGAACTGGGCGCGGATTGGGAAAGCCGCTTCAAAAGTTTTGAAAAGGAAGCCGCCGCTGCGGCTAGCCTCGGTCAGGTGCACAAGGCCATTGCCCATGACGGCACGCGCCTTGCCTGCAAACTTCAATATCCCGATATGCAATCCGCTATTGCGGCAGATCTCAACCAGCTCAAGATTATCTTTTCGATTTTCGAGCGATACGATTCCGCGATCCAGACAAAATACATCCATGAAGAACTTGGCGCGCGCCTGTATGAAGAACTGGATTACAGTCTGGAGGCACGCCACTCCAAACTATACGCCTACATGCTTAAAGATGAAAAAGGCGTGCATATTCCTGACGTGATCGATGCATTGTCGACGGACCGCCTGTTGACCAGCACATGGCTGGACGGCGAAAAAATCCTGAATTTTGTCGATGCGCATCCGGAAGAACGCAATGCGCTTGCGATGAACATGTTCCGCGCTTGGTACGTGCCGCTTTATTATTACGGCATCATCCACGGCGACCCGCATCTGGGCAATTACACGGTTCGCAATGACCACTCCATCAACCTGCTCGATTTCGGCTGCGTGCGCGTATTCCCGCCGAAATTCGTCGGCGGCGTGATAGAGCTGTATCAGGCCCTTATGAACGACGACATTCCGCGCACCGTGCATGCTTACGAAACATGGGGCTTTAAAAATCTTTCGAAAGACCAGATCGACACACTAAATATCTGGGCGCGTTTCCTGTACGCGCCTTTGATGGAAGACCGCGTCCGCCCGATTGGTGAAGTGACGAACGGCGTATTCGGCCGCGAGACCGCGCAAAAAGTGCACGAGAAACTGCGCGAGGCCAGCAAAGCCAATGGCGGCGTGACCATTCCACGCGAATTTGTGTTCATGGACCGCGCGGCGCTTGGCTTGGGCTCCGTGTTTCTGCACCTGAAAGCCGAAGTCAACTGGTACCGCGTGTTTAACGAACTGATCGCCGATTTCGATCTGGCGAAGCTCGAAAAGCGCCAGAAAGACGCACTAAAGAAATTCGATATTCCTTTGGGAGCGGCATAATGGGCATACGTATCCGTCTGGCCGGCGAGACAGATGTTCCGCATCTGGACGACGTAGAACTGTCCGCCGCAAAAGCTTTTATAGGTACGGAATATGTCGAAAGCCGTACCGTGCCGCTCGATCTTTTATACAAGCTATGCCGCAATAAGACCCTCTGGGTTGCTGTGGACGAGAAAAACATGCCCGTCGGTTTTGTGGCCTGCTACCCGCTCGACGGGTTTTTATACGTCCACGAGATTTCTGTGGCGCGCGAGGCGCAAGGGCATGGCATAGGAAGACGTCTTATGAACGTGGTGGAAGATCATGCCATTGATCAGGATTATCCCTACATAGGGCTAATAACCTTCCGCGATGTGCGCTGGAACGGCCCTTTCTACAAGAGCCTGGGCTACAAGGAAATCGCGCCCGACACCTATAGCGGCCTGCACAACAAGTTCAAGGACGACGCGCGCAAGGGCATGGATCCGCAAAAACGCTGCGTCATGATCAAAGTGATGATAAACTAGAAATCGGTTTTGACCAGTGGCACCACGCCGCTGCGCATGCCTTCCAGATAATGGATGATGGCGCGTCCCATCTCACGGGATGGCGTTGTAACGAAATCCACTTTGCGCTCGATAAAATAGAAAACCTCTTCATCGTTGTGCGCACGCACCACGATACGGATATTGGGTTTTAATTGGCGCGCGGTTTCGAGAATTTTTCTTCCCTCGAATGAATCCGGCACAGCAATGACGATAGCCGCCGCTTTGCTTATCTGCGCTTCCTGCAGCGTTTCCGGATAGGTCGCATCGCCTGATATGGCGTGATAGCCAAGCTCACGAAGCATTTCCACACGCTCCCGGTTGGCGTCGATAATAACAAGCTCTATATGCGCGTCGAGAATGTTGTCGCAGATCTCGCGGCCTATCTGGCCATAACCGACAACAATGATTAAATCCTTGGCCAGATTCTGTGTTTCCTGTTCTTCCATATGCGAAAGATTGCTCTCGCGCAGGTCGAAGAAGCGTGAAAGCCTTGGCTTTCTTGCCGCCCATTCATGAACAACGCGCACCCCTGCAAAGAGTGCGGGGTTCAACGCGATGGATATCATGGCGCCCGCGAGAATAAGATCCCGCCCTTCCACCGGCAAAATCTCGTAAGTGATACCAAGCGTGATAAGGATGAATGAGAATTCACCGATCTGGGCCAAACCCGCCGCCACGATCAAACCTGTTTTGAGAGGATATTGGCACAGCAGCACGATTAGAAAAGCTGCTAAGGACTTGCCGAAAATAATAATGATGGTCACAAGGAACACGTCGAGCGGTCGCTCCAGCAGGATAGACGGATCGAACAACATGCCCACGGAAACAAAGAACAGAACCGCAAAGGCGTCCTGAAACGGCAGGGCGCGATCCGCAACCTCGTGGTTCATGTCGGATTCCCGTATCATCATGCCAGCGAAGAACGCGCCCAGCGCGAAAGAAACACCGAACAGCTTGGCCGCGCCGAAAGCGATACCAACCGCCACAGCAAACACAGCCAGCGTAAACAGTTCGCGTGAACGCGTTTTGACCACGACTTTGAGGATCCATGGCAGAAAACGTTTCCCGACCACAAGCATCAGCGTAAGGAATATGCCGACCTTTACAATCGCAAGGGCAAGCTGGTGTAGGGAAGAATTCCCGCCGACACTATCAACGGCCAGAGCCGGTATCATGACCAGCGCGATAACCATCGCCAGATCTTCTACGATCAGCCACCCGATCGCGATCTGACCGCTGTTGGAGCGCAGCAATGAATGATCTTCCAGCGCGCGCAAAAGAACAACCGTACTTGCGACGGAAAGCGCCAGACCAAACAAAATTCCGCTCGGCAACGGCCAATCCCAGCACGTGGCCAGAAAAGCACCCATAGCCGTTGCGGCAACCATTTGTCCGATGGCACCGGGTACGGCGATATGTTTGACGTCGAGCAAATCTTTAAGAGAAAAATGGAGCCCCACCCCGAACATCAACAAAACTATCCCTATTTCGGACAATTCATTGGCCAGCGAAAGATCAGCCACAAAGCCCGGAGAGTGCGGGCCTATAATAATGCCCGCTGCGAGATAGCCTACAATCGGCGGAAGACGCAGCTTCGTAGCTATTAAACCAAGTATAAACGCGGTGGAAAGACCAGCGGCCACCGTCGTAACAAGTGGTAGTTGATCGTGAACTGCCATATCCGTGTAACCCTCTGTATCTTTTCTTATATGATAAAGTATCTGTTTGATGAATAAAACATAAATGGCTTTCTATTCATGAATATCTCGTGAAAAATCGGGAATTATTTTGAATTTTAGATTTTTTGCATACAAAATCTTTACGCCAACAAAATCAATACTATTTGGTTCCGCTATCAGCGATTGCTCCACGCAACACCCCATTTATTATATAAATACGCCGCCACCTGATTCCGCTCGGCTCCGCTCCACGCACGTTGCGCGATGATCACTTCGCCGATCAATCCATCGAAAAAAGCCTGCGTGCCGTTATAGCTGCCGACATGTATTGCGCTGGCGGTCATATCCACGGCTGAAGAGCCCGTATAATCGGTTTCACCGTCAAATAAGAACTGTGAAGCTCCGGCACGTTGCATGCCAAGTATCCGCGCTGTAACAGGAGACACTGCACCAAGGCTTTTATTAAGGGCGGATGAATGGCTGAAGGAAGCATCCTGCCTTGGCGTGCCTTCACCGGTCGCAATGCCATACAAAGCACCCCCGTGGAAAATCCAGCGCGAAGCGCCAGTCACATCAAGCAAAGACACGGAAAACAAAATGTTGTCGCCAGATCCGAAGCCAAAACTGCCCGTCCGCGAAAGACGATCATCCGTCCCGTCAAACGTCAGTGCGTTTATACCATTGATGGTCCTTGACGCGGTCACCGGGCGTCTGGTGCTCGTTGCCTGCATCAAGTGATGGCCATTCCCGCTTTTGTCGGACCATTGGCTCACGGCGCCGCTGGAATGTACGATTGTTGCGGCATCGGCAGCATCCAGCCATAAGGACAGATTGAGCGCATACAGGACATTGCTTGCGACCCATCCGCTCCAACCCGCTGAATTCTGCGCACGCACAAGGCAACGGATAAGCCCGCCATCGTCACTTCCGCTTATTGTATAGCTGTTGTCGGCATCGCCTATGTCGACGCCGTTTCTCTGCCATTTATATTCATACGCAGTGGGAGCGCCGGACCATGTGCCTGTGTCGCTTATCAACGCTTGCCCTGCAAAGAAAGAGCCGGACAAAGAGGGGGCGGAAACATTCGAAGGCGTTGGCGGCGCAGTGTCTTCTATCACCACAGGGCGCGGCGGGGCTGTAAATCCAAGCATAATCACTCCTGAAAACAAAAAGCCCCGCAGGATTTTGCGGGGCGGAAATAAAAAACGGACGCATTGCGCCCGTTGATAAAAGAACCATATAGGAATTAATTCTTTATTGCAAGGATAATTTGGTTGGCAGGGACCATGCATAAAACTGGCGCAACCGGCGGGATTCGAACCCACGACCTCTTCCTTCGGAGGGAAGCGCTCTATCCAGCTGAGCTACGGCTGCGTGCAGGGCATTTTTAGCCACAAGTTGTTGGTATGTCCAATAAAATTCCCTTTACGCGATCCTTGAAACTGTCATCGGGCAGGCTAGGTCAGCTACAGGGTTCATTTTTTAAGGATTATCAATATGGAATATAGACAATTCGGACGTTCGGGTTTGCAGGTCCCTGCCTTGAGCTTCGGCACAGGCACATTCGGCGGCAGCAACGAGTTTTTTAAAAGATGGGGCGATACGGATGTAAAAGATGCCACGCGCCTGGTCGATATTTGCCTCGACGCGGGCGTAAATTTTTTTGATACCGCCGATGTATATTCACAAGGCGCATCGGAAGAAATTCTGGGCAAAGCGCTTAAAGGCAAGCGCGACAAATCCCTGATTTCAACCAAAGCCACTTTCCAGATGGGCGATGATGTAAACAGCGTCGGCTCATCGCGTTACTATCTTGTGCGCGCATGTGAAGACAGCCTTAAACGCTTGGGCACAGATCATATAGACGTCTATTTCATGCACGGGTTCGATGCGCTGACGCCGGTGGAAGAAACATTGCGCGCACTTGATGATCTGATCACAGCGGGAAAAATACGCTATATCGGCTGCTCGAATTTTTCCGGATGGCATGTGATGAAATCGCTGGCCGCATCGGAAAAGAATGGCCTCGCCCGCTACGTCTCTTACCAGGGTTATTATTCCCTGATTGGCCGCGACTGGGAAAACGAACTGATGCCTCTTTCTCTGGATCAGGGCCTGGGCCTCATGGTCTGGTCACCGTTAGGCTGGGGACGCCTCACCGGAAAAATCCGCAGGGGACAAGCGATGAAAGAAGGCCGCATCGCGAGCGGCGGTTCTGTAGGCGGACCGAAGGTTGAAGATGAATATTTGTATACCGTGGTCGACGCGCTCGACAAAATAGCGGCAGAGACAGGAAAGACGGTGCCGCAGGTGGCGTTGAACTGGTTGCTGCAACGTCCGGGCGTTGCGAACATCGTCATCGGCGCCCGCAATGAGGAGCAGCTGAAAGCCAATCTCGGCGCGGTCGGATGGAACCTGACCAGAGAACAGGTTGCTGTTCTTGATGCCGCCAGCGCACAGCATCCGCCCTATCCTTACTGGCACCAGCTGGACTTTACCAACCGCAATCCGCGGCCGGTGTAATTCTAAAGATTATCGTGTGAGCTGGAGGAACACATCCTCCAGATCGCTCTGATCCGTCGTGACATCGGCGATGCCAAGGCCTGCGCCCTGCACGGCCGCGATAATCTGCCCCGCCGAAACATCCTTTGCCGCATAACGAACCTTGAGCGTACGGGAATCGGGCAGCGTTGCATGCAACCCTGAAAGGGTGGCAGGAACAGAATCTATTTCGCGGTCAATCAGGAAGGTGATTTCCTTGTTGTCGAGACGCGCCAGCAAAGATCTCTTGTCTTCGTTTACGATGATCTGGCCATGGTTGATGATGGCGATAGAATCGCACAGCTCTTCTGCTTCTTCCAGATAATGGGTGGTGAGCAGAACCGTCACGCCGCGCTCGTTCAACATGCGCACGCGCTCCCACAACATCTGGCGAAGCTCGACATCGACGCCCGCCGTCGGTTCATCCAGAATCAAGATCGGCGGCATATGAACCATCGCCTTTGCCACCAGCAAACGGCGCTTCATACCGCCCGAAAGCGAACGCGTGTAGGAATCGGCCTTGTCCTTCAGCCCGACCAGATCAAGCAACTCCATGCTCTTGCGTTCATCCCACGGCACGCCGTACATGCCTGCCTGAATATCAAGCAGTTTGCGGGGCGAGAAGAACGGATCGTAATTTATTTCCTGCGGCACCACACCGATCGCGGCCTTGGCGTTTGCGGCATCTGTGTCGATGTCGCGGTCCCACAATCTCACGGTGCCGGATGTCTTTACAACCAGACCGGCCATAATATTGATCAACGTGGATTTGCCGGCGCCGTTTGGCCCCAGCAAGCCAAAGATAGAACCTTTCGGGATGGTCAGGTTGATATCGCGCAGTGCGGTTTTTTCGGGCGCCTTGCCGGACGCCTTATAGGTTTTGTTCAAATTTTGTATTTCGATCGCGTGGCCGGACATATCTACCCTTCAAACTTAAATTCACCGTGTCCGTTCAGATATGTGGCGAAACCGCCGCCGGTCAACCATTCCTGCGCCGATTGGTCGTTTTTGAGCTTGGCGTCCCAATAGGCAAGAGACGCCATTTTGACCAATATTTCGTGCAATTCGCGGTTCGGGTTCTGGCCCAGTTTGCCACGGCTGCCGTTATAAATCATGTGGTCGCCGTCTTTTAAGATCATCAGATATTTTTCTGTGTCGGAGGGCGAATTATCATAAACCTCCAGACGGCGCTGATATTCAAAACCCTCGACAGGTGAAGAATCATCCGTGCCGGTCATATGGAACAAGGGACGTTTGATCGTACAATATATATCGTAGGGCAGATTTCCTGTGATGCGAAACTCTGGAATCGGCGAATAAAGCATGCCGCATTTGAACCGTGGATCGGAATAATCCTGCAAAAGTCCGTCGCCATCGGGAAAACGCTGTCCAAGCAGGACCTGCGTTGTAAGAGAGCCCAGCGAATGGCCGGACATCGCAATGTTATTCAGGTCGATTTGCGCTTTTACGTTCGGATAATTCTGCTCGAGCCATTCGGCCAGATTGTCCAATACGTACGGCACATCGACAAAACGTGCAATGGTGGCGGATCTTGGAATAGGCGTGGCTTTGATAATGTCCCATGCATGGCCGGGTTTGCCTTCCCACAATCCGCTGTCGGTGCCTTGATGCTGGACATGCAGAACCACATAACCATTGGCCGCCATATAGCGCGATATAAAAGCCGCACCGTCGATGCTGCCGCCGAGGCCGTGACTCCAGACGATCAGGGGCAGCGCGGTCAACGCCTCGTTGCCCGGATAATACATTTTAAGATTGATGAGACGGTTGCCACGGCTGCTATCGGTCAATGATCCGCGCATCATTTTCACGGCGTTCGGCTCGATATCCGGCGCTATGTCAGGCCGCCAGAATTGGGACATGGCTACTTCTTCCGGAATTTGTCGAGGCTGACGACTTCGCCTGTCTTTTTGTCGCCGCCGCCACCGGAATTGTCATCCGTGCCGGTTGGCTTGTCATCATCTTCCGGACCCTCGGGGAATTCGCCTTCTCCGTCATCGCCCATCGGCTGGAATTGCAGCGCGAAGTTTACCGACGGATCGGCAAAGATAGTAATGGCGGAAAGCGGAATTTCGAGATGTTCTGCGCGGTTGTTGAATGACAACGTGACACCCATCTTCTCGTCATCCACTTCCAGATTGTAGAACTGGTACTGGAGAACGATGGTCATCTCTCCGGGGTAACGGTCCCGCAGGTAATCGGGAATTTTCACGCCAGGATAATCGGTGATGAATGTGATGTAGAAATGGTGATCGCCGGGAAGCTCGCCACCCTCGATCACTTCTTGAATCGCTTCACGCACGACACCGCGAAGGGCGGCTTCAACCATTCTATCGTAACGCAATGTATCTTCGTCGTCGGTCATGTCTATTGGTCGCAAGATCGGGGTGGAAAATCAAGAGGTTCCTTTGAAAGAATTCGGCCTCTCCATAGGTTAGGCCGAATCTGATGCCAGACTCGCACCGCGCCTTCCGTTTTTCCAGAAGTTTATTGCGCGGCTTAACCGGCCTGTGGACAGTTTATTGCGGATTGAAAATTTCCTCTCCGCCCATAATTGCCTGCGGTATCGACGTATTCTGGCGCTTCAGACTAAAATTGGAACGTTGTTTGAAACTGTAGAGTCGCCCCAGCATTTGCTTCGATTTGTCGTAACTTCCGTCTTCCAGATAAAGTCTGGAAAGCTCCGTGTAGTAGCCAATGGCACCTTCGGACGCAAACCTGTAACGGACCACTGGTTCGAGCAAAGCGATCTGCTCTTTCACGCTTTTTCCCTGCTGTTTGTACAAGCCTAAAAGCTCTTTACGCGCTCCCAGATGCATAGGATCCAGTCTGATTGCCTCCCTATATAATTCCTCGGGCGTTTCCATGTTTTGTGGCAGAACTGCGGGCGCGACCAGTGATTGCACCTTCGCCATGTAATAATATGCGCTGGCAGACCGCGGGTTAAGCGCCAGCACATCTTCCATGTACCATTGCACCTGTTCAAAAAGTTTTCTCTGCTGCTCTTCATTGAGCGTCGATTTCCTGTCTTCCAGAATGGCCATCGGGACATTTACCGCGAAAAGGAAGGCGCGGAAATTCAGGCGCATGGAAACCTGGTCGGCCTTGTTGACGTTCACCATAAACGCTTCCATATCCTGCTTGAACATGGCATCGCGCGCCTTGTTGGTGAGATACTCGCCGCCGGTGATGCTCAGGAACAGCCACCCCATCATAAGCAAGGGCAGAGCCACCAGCGCCTTGTTGAGATTGTGCGGCATGTTGTCCGGCAAGGCTATGATGGTGACACTCTCGTCTTCTGCCAGCGCCTTGCGTGTTGCATGAAACCACACAGACAACAACACGCCCGCCAAAGCGAGTATGGACAGGTTGTAAAAGTTGAAGCTGACATGCGTATGCACGACCATCGCGGCAAGTGCGGACATTATCGTCACAATGACGATGCGTTCTTTGCTGTCTTTCGGCACGCGCTTCAATGCCTTGAAACTGCGCAAGGTGGCGGCGATGACAAAAGCATAGAATAAAACCGGCCCGAGAATGCCCAGCTCCACCCAGAACTGCATCGGATCGTTGTGCGCCAGATAAACACCGTCGACTTCCGACGGCAGACGGTATTCCGGGTAATAAAGGAAAAACGTTCCGATACCGGTGCCGAGCAAAGGACGGTCCTTGATCATATTAACCGTCGCCGTCCACACATCGATACGGTTTTGCGTGGCTGCACCGACCGGTGCGGTGAGGGTATCGAACATGCGATCACCGATATCCAAAGCTTTGGGCGCACCTGTTTGCATCAGGCCGTAAAATGCACCGGCGGCAATTATCAGGATCAGAAAAAATTTCCGCGATGCGCGAATACGCGGCCACAGAAGCAGGGCAAAAAGGGCTATGCCCGGAACGAAGGCGAATGGTGCGCCGCGCGATGCCGTTGACATGATCCCACACACCAGAAGGATGGACAGAACAAGGGACGCTTTCCGCTCAACCGTAGGGCGGTCGGAAACCATCCAACCCAGCGTGCAGAAAAGCGCAAGGCTGAACAACGCACCAAGCGAGGAAGGGTCGGCCAGCGGATGCCGTGCCTGCCCCATGAAATAACTGTTGAGGAAGAAAAACTGGAAGACCGCCCATAGCGCCATAACCGCAAAGATTACAGCGAGCGGTTTGACCAGACGCACGAAATAATCCTCGCGCGCCGCCACCACACCGCTAAAAAAAGTCAGCGGCAGGAATGAGAAGAAGCAGGCAGCGACAATACTGACGGGCTTAATCTCGCTCCAGAAACAACTGGCGAGGACCAGAACCCAGAATGCGCCCGCGAGACGCAACACCGCCGAGCGCGGTATTGTCCATCCGGTATCAACATCGCGAAACAGCATCATCGCCGTCCATGTGAACATCAACACGGTCGCGGCCATGAAAAATTCCAGCTGGAATTGATTCACCGGATAGAGCGCGCAAACAAAGGCGCCAAGCCAGAGAAACGCAGGGATGAAAAAGCTTTTAGGATGTAATGTCTGTGTCATTCGGCAACTGTCCCAAGCCGTGCGGCAACCGTCAACCGCCAAAGAAAAAGCCCGCAAAGTTGCGGGCATAAAAATGGGCGGTATTCTGTTGCGAGGAACCGCCCGAACCCCACCTACAGTTGTCTAGACCGTAGGGATTGATTTGTAACTACTAACTACCCAGTAAACTAGGCAGCGATAGCAACCGCTTGGTTGTTATCATTCGCTACGACGAAGTTATCGTTGGCATTTATATAGCCTGATCCTTCGGGATAAACCCCGGCGGTATCATACCGAACGCCGAAAATCACCTTTACCACGCGTGTCGATCCTGTTTCAGCCCCGCCTGTAATTCGCCCCGATTGGTAAATGTTGGTCAACCAACATTGCGAAGCGAATTTGGTGGAGCTGCCGGGCACTGCCCCCGGGTCCACGACGCTTATTCCGTAATCACGTTTAGCGTCATAACGGGCCCGAAGGCCCGTATCTTCAATATAGGGTAAAAGCGTTAAGATTTCAAGGTTTGGCCGGAGCTGCACCGGGCGCCTGCAAGGCCGCCGCGCGGGCCGCAAAAGCCCATCTCTGCCGCTCCTCTTTGTCGTCCGGCGCAGCCTTGTGATAGGCGGTGATGGAATGGCTGCTGTGGTCGTCATCGATCACGGCGAACACATGGGTTCCGGCGTATTTTTCCTTGTCCTGAACCTTGCCGAAAAAGTCCAGAGGCAGACCCTCGCGGTAACAGATCGTATCGACGAGGCTTTGCACCGAGAGCGGCTTGCTGGAAGCGATTACCACGTCATAGCCTTGATTTTTAAGATCCGCCAGATCCTTGAGCAATTGCTTGTTGTATGATTCTTCCTTGCGACCAAACAACGTGCCGACGCAATCGCTGATGATGCGTTTAGGGGCAAATGCCTCGGCCTTGTCTTCCTGTGGCTTTGTTGCAAAATCGTTTCTCATATCGCTTATCCCAATTGCTGTCCCGGCAAGCGGCGGGCACGGTTGTTGTTGTATTGATAGCTAAAGCGCGTATCGGGATCTTTATCCACTTCGCGAATAACGGACAGCAGCGGGCTTTCATAGCCTCTTTGAAAGGATTCCACCGTCAGGTAATCCTCAAGATCCGAAAGATAATCGCGGCGGACCAGCATGCCTTCCGACTTGCTTTCGCCGCCATACGCAGAAAAACAAATAGAAACGAAATTGCCGTTGTTAAGTTCGGAAAGTTCGAATCCGTCAATATTTGTAACCATAACGATCTTGGCTTCGCATTTTTCAATCTGTTTCTGCCAGCTCTTGATATCGCGATGATCAGGGCTGGATGTGAAAGCCGCACGAAGGCTTTCAGGTGTGCTGAGATAGGCCATATTGCCGCGCGCATAGATCAAATCGTCGCCAACGTCGCGCGCGATGTTGCAAAGCACGACCACATCGCCTTTTTCTTCGGAGTGAAGGAAATCCTCGCCCCCATGTTCGGGAAGAATGTTGATAATACGAACCGATTCTCTGGAGGGAGAAGCATGCTTTGCGCGGACATCATCGAGGTCTTCGGTGACAGGGATCTGCCAGCGGTGCAGCACATTCAGCGAAAGGCGCAGCAGACTTTCATCGTTTTGGGACAAAAGCCTCTGCTTGTCGTGCAGGGCGCCAACCATAAGGAAGCGTGACAGACGGTAATCGTCTGCATTCGCGCCCGAAAAGGCATGGGACAGGTCTATTCTGCTTCCGTTGGCCATTTTTACAATCACCCTTTGGCGGGCAACATAACCGCTTCCTGATATTATGTCAATAAAAACTAGAGATATGTTAACCAACTTTGCCACGAAAACATGTGTATTTCCTTTCGCGCGCACTGGCCCATTTCTTATAGGACATTCTAGGATGGGATATCAGAAACAGGAGGGGCAAATCCATGAAACAGTATCACGACCTGATGCGCCGCGTTCTCGAAGAAGGCGTTAAAAAAGAAGACCGCACAGGCACGGGCACCCTCTCCGTTTTCGGCCACCAGATGCGCTTCGACCTTTCCGAAGGCTTCCCCATGGTGACGACGAAAAAGCTGCACCTGAAATCCATCGTCCATGAATTGCTGTGGTTCCTGGCGGGCGACACCAACATCAAATACCTGACCGATAACGGCGTGCGTATCTGGAACGAATGGGCCGACGAAAACGGCAATCTCGGCCCCGTCTACGGACACCAGTGGAGAAGCTGGGGCTGCGCGGACGGTCACACGGTCGATCAGATTTCCAACGTCATCGAACGCATCAAGACAAACCCGGACGACCGCCGCCTGATCGTTTCCGCATGGAACGTGGGCGAAATTCCGAAAATGGCGCTGCCGCCCTGCCACGCGTTCTTCCAGTTCTATGTCGCGGACGGAAAATTGTCGTGCCAGCTTTACCAGCGCAGCGCCGATATCTTCCTCGGCGTGCCGTTCAACATCGCCTCCTACGCATTGCTTACCTTGATGGTGGCACAGGTGTGCGGCCTGAAACCCGGTGAGTTCGTGCACACGTTCGGCGATGCGCATATCTACACCAACCATATGGACCAGGTGAAAGAGCAGTTGTCCCGCTCCTTCTTCCCGCTGCCGGAAATGCACCTGAACCCGCATGTGAAGAATATCTTTGATTTTAAATTCGAGGATTTTGAACTGGTCGGGTATGAAGCACACCCGCACATCAAGGGTGCGGTGGCTGTGTGAGCCAGAAGCAACCTCTGGCATATGACATCTTGCTGCCTATTTTAGCGGCCTGCTTGGCCGTAACATTTACGCTTGCTGTCACGTCACACACTCTCAACCCCCTATTTTTAGGCGGCGCATTTATTGCAACCCTTTTTCTCAGTATATTTTTAGGATTACCTTTATATTTTGTTCTATCCGATAAATTAAAAAAAATCTTTGTAACGCCCTTGGTGGCTGGGTTCATTATAGGTGAACTCCCTTTTTTGCAGGCATGGTCGGACATAGAGCAGAATTGGTTTTTAATTTTCTATGGCGGCATGCTCGGTATGGCTGGCTCTATTTCAGCATGGCTTACATGGATGTATTTAAAAGGCTATATGCGCAAAGAAAAATCCGAGCATTAGCAGACGGCATATAGTTAGCAGCCTGCTTTTTTATCCCACCCGGAAACACAGCCGCCGGGAGCGCTCGATAAAGTCCTGCGTTTCCGGCGCGAGATTGCTCATCACGCAGCCGCAGCTTTCGGGACGATAGTGGTTGCGTTCGATGATATTGCCGCTTTTGGACATGAACGGCATTTTTGAAATCGGTTTCATGTAATCGGCGAACAGATCCTGACGGAAATGGCTAGGCACACGCACCGCCTGCGCCTTTTCGCCTTCTTCCGCCGCACGGAAGAATTCTTCGCAGAGTTTGAGATCGTAACCCTTCAAACGTTCGCTGTTGTCGTTCAGGAAATATGCATCGAACGCGGCCTGCGCGGCTGCGCCGTTCCAGTGCGTGTTGCTGTCATATCCGGCAACATTCCAATACGCCTCCACCGATCCGCGATGCACTTCCCACGCACGGTTGAGAGGCTCTTCGCGCCCGTGCAGCAACAAAAGCTCGTACATCACAGTAAGGCTGAAGGCCGTAGCATCCGCCTCGATTACGCGGTCAAAAAGAATATGGTCTTCCAGATGCGGCTGAACGCGCGGGTCTTCCACCAGCTTCATGCAACCACGCGCGTCCTGATATCCGTGACGGAGTTCGTGCGGCAGGGTCGTCAGTTGCGCTTCGAAATAGCTTTCGCGGCTCTCCCTGTTGTGCATCGCCATGTTGATTTCAACGCCGCGGGATGAATAACTGCCGAAATTCCCGTTGTGGCGATAGGAGGAATAGATCGGCATCGTCGAAAGGCGCGGTGTGCGTTCTACCGCAGCCTGTATGGTCGGCAAATCGTGGATTTCATAGCATAGGTCGTCGAGGAAATTGCGGTCGGCGTCTTTGCGCGGGTTGTACGTCAGGCGCCCGGAGTTCTCATATTCCTCCCGGCTCTGGAAAGCGAATAGCGAGGTGATAACCCGCGAACGCGACCCCATTTACATCCCCCTGAAACAAACTCTATATAACTTCTCTAATTTAAGTTATGAAAATCGTCAATAGCGGTTGTGGGTGTCCGCCCATTACTGTAATCAGAAACCATGAAACCTGTTATTTCCCTCGTCGTGGCGGCCGCCGACAACAATGTGATCGGCAAGGACAACGCCATGCCTTGGCATATCGCCGAAGATTTCAAACATTTCAAGGCCGTAACGATGGGCAAGCCCTGCATCATGGGGCGGAAAACCTTTGAAAGCATTCTGGCAAGCCTCGGCAAACCGCTGCCTGGGCGCGTGAACATCATTATTTCGCGAAAAAATTACCAGCACGCCGGCGCCCTTACATGCAAGGATCTGGCAGAGGCGGTGGATCAGGCGGCCAAGACAGACGCGGAGGAGATCTGCATCGTAGGCGGCGGGCAGATTTACGCGCAGGCGATTGAATCGGGCCTCGCGAATAAAATTTACCTGACACGCGTCCACCAATCACCCGAAGGCGATGCGTTCTTCCCTGTGCTGGGAACGGAATGGGTGGAAGAATCCCGCGACGACCGCGAGGGATTCAGTTTCCTGACTTTTGTTAAAAACTAAGCCGCAAATGCAGGCGAAGGGGATGGCGCAGCAGCTTTCGCTTTCACAGGCCCTCTGTTTGCTTTCGGCGCAGGCTCATCTGCGGCGAGCTCCAGCGCGATATCATCCGGATCTGCCGAAACCTCAGGCTCTTCTTTCGCTGTATAATCCGCTTTGAACGGTTTGGCCAGAAGACCGCCATCCTTGAAGGCCGCATAGGCACGTGGTGCTGCGCTGGATTCGTTTTCCAGAATTTCAGCAACATGCTCGCTGATCTTGGCGACGTTGCCGAGCGTTTTGTGTTTTTCCAGAACCGGCAGGGAAGCCTCGAGGAACTTCAAAAGCGGTTTTACAAAACAGTCCTGATCTTCCGGCGTTCTGTTGGGACGGTTGATCGCCGTGTATTTGGCATCCCACAATTTCATCGCGCCGTCACTGGCGAGCGCGGACACCGGGTGGTCATTGATCTTCATACCCTGCTTGCAGAGGTTGGCACCTTCCGTGATAATGCCGCTTACCGCCGCAAATATTTCGCCCACGGTTGCCTTTGTTTTTGGCTTATCAGACATAACACACTCCCTAATTGTTATCTTGTCATAACCCAAAATGCCGCTTGAAAGCAAAGGAAAACACAGGTCCAAAAACCGTGCGTTTCGAATTAAGATTTTAACGAAGATTAAGATTTCGATTTACGAGACGCAGAGTCCGCAATGGTTAAAGCGCCTTGAGGAGCGCTTCGGCAATGGCGGTATAGACCGGCATTCTGACCGGCAAACCATTGTCAGAATCCGCACGGATTTCACCGTTTAGAGGCACCTCACCCAAAAAGGGGACGTTGCGTTTCGATGCCTCTTCGCGTGCGCCGCCATGGCCGAAAACATGGTCCTCATGACCGCAATTCGGGCAGACATAGGTTGACATATTTTCGATCAATCCCAATACTTTGACATTGGTCTTCTCAAACATTGCAACAGCTTTGCGCGCATCGATCAAGGCAAGGTCCTGCGGGGTGCTGACAATCACCGCGCCCGTCGCTTCGATCTTCTGCGCGAGCGTGAGCTGCACATCGCCTGTTCCGGGCGGCATATCGATGATCAGGAAATCGAGAGAGTCCGTTTCGTTTTCCACCCAGGCAACATCGCGCAGCATTTGATAGAACGCGGTCTGCACCATCGGGCCGCGCCATATCATCGGCTTCTCTTCCTCTACCAGAAAACCGATCGACATGAGTTTCAGCCCGTGCGCTTCGAGCGGCACGATTTTTCCGGAATCATTTGTGACAGGTTTTTTGCCCGACAGGCCAGAAAGCCTCGGCACAGACGGTCCGTAAATATCGGCGTCCAGAAGCGCGACTTTTTTCCCGAGCTTGGAAAACGCATGTGCCAGGTTGAACGCGACCGTCGATTTGCCGACGCCGCCCTTGCCGCTGCCCACCGCAATAATATTGCGCGCGGCAATTTTCAGCGGCGGGTTCTTTTTCATACCGTGCGGATCGGGCTCGCCCCCCCCTTCCCGTTCGGCCGTGAGGACAACGCCGACATCCTTTATTCCGGAAATAGATTTTACGGCCTGTTCAGCTTCCCTGCGCAACGGCTCAAGGGATGTGCCTTTGGCGGGATCGACTTCGAGCGCGAAGAAAACGCTTCTGTCCGCGCCGATCTGAAGCCCGCTCACCATACCGAGTGAAACGACATCGCCATCCCCCGTTTTAACGGTGGAAAGCGCGGCCAGAATTTTATCCCGAAGATCGTCGCTCATGGGTTTAAATGATTTGTCCCTGCCTATAAAAAGCCGCTATTGTTATTCAGCATTAAACGCACTCACGCAATAAGAATCGGATTACAGGAAATACGCTATGCCTTGGGACGAAAACGATGGAAACAAACCGCGCAACCCTTGGGTAAGCGGCGGATCATCGGGCGGTAACAATGGTGGCGGTCGCAAAAACCCATGGGGTTCCGGCGGCAACGACAATGGTGGCGGTCGCGGCCCTTACGGCGGCGGACGCGGCCCGGAACAACCGGATCTGGACGATATCCTTGCCCGCCTGCAAGGCGGCATGAAAGGTTTTCTCCCCGGCGATTTCGGCGGCGGTAAAGCCATCCTGCTCGGCGCCGGTGCGCTCGTGCTTTTGTGGCTCGCCAGCGGTTTTTATACGATTAATCCGGGAGAGCACGCCGTGATCCAGCGTTTCGGCGCCTGGCAAAAGACGGTGGACACGACAGGTCTGAATTACCGCCTGCCCGCCCCGATCGAGACGATGAACAAATTCAACGTCAACCAGATCCGCACCATGAATATCGGGTTCAGCCAGGTCGCGCCGAGCGGCCGCAACACCGGCGCGGGCCGCGATGTTCCCGAAGAAAGCCTGATGCTGACGTCCGACTTTAACATCGTCGATCTCGATTTCGTCATCCAGTGGAACATCTCTTCGGCCGAAGATTTCGTCTTTAATATCGAAAACCCGGAAAACACATTGCGCAAGGCGGCACAGTCCGCCATCCGCGAAGTTGTGGGCCAGACGCGCATGTTCTCTATCATTACGACAGAGCGTGGCGCCGTGGCCGATCAGGCCAAGACGATCATGCAAAAAATCCTCAACGATTATAAATCGGGGATCAACATCACGCAGGTCCTGATCAATTCCGCCGAAGTGCACCCCGATGTACAAAGCGCGTTCCAGGATGTGCAATCCGCCAAGCAGGATGCCGAAGACGTGCAGAACCGCGCGCAGGCCTACCGTGAAGACATTATTCCGAAAGCGCGAGGCGCGGCCACACGTGTAACGCAGGAAGCCGAAGCGTACAAGCAATCCGCCATCGCACGCGCGACCGGTGATGCCGACCGCTTCAATTCCGTTTTGAGCGCATACCAGTCCGGTCAGGACGTGACCAAGGAACGTATGTATATCGAAACCATGGAATCCGTTCTCAAGAACGCCCAGAAAATCATTCTGGATGACAACGGCAAACAGGGCGTCGTTCCCTACCTGCCGCTGAACGAACTCAGCCGCCCTAAGGCGGAGCCGAAAGACACCGGCGCAAACACCAACAGCAACAAGGCCCAGTAACATGAGCAACAAACTCACCCTGATCTTCTTTGCCCTTGGCGCGATATTGATAGGCGCTTCGCAAGCCCTTTTCGTGGTCGACCAGACACAACAGGCTATCGTTCTCCAGTTGGGCCAGCCGGTTGGCGATCTACGTGAACCCGGCCTGCATTTCAAAGTGCCGCTCATTCAGGAAGTGCGTTACTTCGACCGCCGCATCCTCTCGGTCGACCCTGCGCCAGAGCAGATGGTTATCGCATCGAGCCTGATCACGCGCCCCGAAGAGCGCACGATTGACAAGGTCGTTGCAGAAACGGCCGGAAGCGAAGACGCGGAAGCAAGCCCTCTGGAAACAGGGAAGAAAGACGAAATCGTCATTCCGCCAATCGACAACGTATCGGGCGAGCCGATCATCGTTGATTCCTACGCGCGCTACCGCATCAACGATCCGTTGCAGTTCATGAAGACACTGGGCTCCGTCGACAACGCCAACAAGCGTATCGAGAGCATCATCGACGAAGCGACGCGCACCGTTCTCGGTAAAACCACGCTGAAAGAACTTCTGTCCAAAGACCGCACGCGCGTTATGACCGAAATCAACGCGCGTCTGAACGGCAAGATCAAGGAAGACAAACTGGGCATCGAAGTTGTCGATGTCCGCATCGTCCGGGCAGACCTTGGAGAAGCTCTGCGCGATTCCACGGTGCGCCGTATGATTTCGGAAATGACGGAACGCGCAACGGAAACACGTTCCAAAGGCGAACAGCTGGCGCTCGAAATCCGTGCCACGGCGGAAAAGGAACGCACCGTTATCCTGGCAAACGCCGAACGCGACGCACAGATCATCCGCGGTTCCGGAGACAAGGAAGCGATCCAGATCTACGCCGAGTCCTTTAACAAGGATAAAGAGTTCTATGCTTTCATGCGCTCCATGGAAGCTTACAAGAACACGCTGGGCGATCCGGAAACACGCCTGATCCTGTCACCGGACTCCGACTTCTTCCGGTATTTCGGCAACCGCCAGTAAAGCTTTAAGCGAACGTCATCACCTTTCCCGCAAAACGCCATTTTTGCGCCACAACCGCTTCCCATGATTATGGGTAAGGGGTAGGCAAATCCGTCCCGTTGACCGATGACACGCAGCCCCCTAGAGTAAGTGGACCATCATATTGTTCAAAGGCATAGATATGCGCAAATCCCTCAGTGTTGTTACCGTTATCGCTCTTCTCGCAGCCGCTTCCGTACCCGCTCTTTGTCACGCGAAAGACGAAGCAGCCGCCCCGGTTGAAAAAGTGGCAAAGCCCGAAAGCAAAACATCTCCCATTCCGCCCGGCGCGCCGGCAACCTTCGCGGACATCGCGCACGACCTGTTGCCCGCCGTTGTGAATATTTCTTCGACGCTGAAAGTCGCCAACGCAGAGATAGACGGCGGTGATGATCTTGGCGGCGGTGAAGGCAACGAAGCCCTCCCCGAAATGCCGCAACTTCCGCCCGGCTCTCCGTTCCAGGATTTCTTTGAAGAGTTCCTGAACCGTCACGGTCAAGGACAGGGCGGCGGCGAGCCTGCCATTCCGCCGGCGTCGCTCGGCTCCGGTTTCGTGATCGATGCGGAAAAAGGCTATGTCGTCACCAACAACCACGTCATCAAGGACGCGGATGAAGTGCGCGTGACGTTCGGCGATGACACGACGCTCGTTGCCAAGATCATCGGCAAGGACGAGAAGATGGACCTTGCGGTCCTTCAGGTTCCTGTCGAGGACAAAAAACTCACCGCGGTTAAGTTTGGCGATTCCGACAAGATGCGCGTGGGCGACTGGGTTCTCGCTATCGGCAATCCTTTCGGCCTTGGCGGCACGGTGACGGCGGGTATAATCTCCGCCCAGCAGCGCGACATCAATGCGGGCCAGTACGACGATTTCATCCAGACGGATGCTTCGATCAACCGTGGTAACTCCGGCGGCCCGATGTTCGACCTGCAAGGCGAAGTGATCGGCATCAACACCGCGATCTTCTCACCCTCGGGCGGTTCGGTCGGTATCGGCTTTGCCATTCCGTCCAACATGGCGAAATCCGTCATCGGCCAGTTGATCGAGTACGGCAAAACACGCCGCGGCTGGATCGGCGTCCGCATCCAGAGCGTCACGGAAGAGATTGCAGAAAGCCTCGGCATCGAAGGTCATCATGGTGCCCTCGTGGCCTCCATCACGCCTGGCGGTCCTGCCGAGAAAGCCAAGCTGGAACCGGGCGACGTGATCACCGAATTCGACGGCAAGCAGGTCAACGCCATGCGCAACCTTCCCCGTATCGTCGCGGAAACACCCATCGAAAAAACGGTGGAGCTAAAGTTCTGGCGCGGCGGCAAAGAGAAGACCGCCAAAATCAAGGTGGGTGAGCTCGAGAAAGCCGAAGAGTCCGGCCTGCTCTCCGATAACGGTCCTGCCGAGGAAAAACCGGCGCAGGCCACGGGTAAGGAATTGCCTCTGGTCGGCGCAACCGTAGGCTCACTTAGCGAGACCTCGCGCAAGCAGTTCAGCGTGCCCGATGACGTTGATGGCGTTGTTGTGCTCAAGCTGGATCCAAAAGGCGAGGCGGCAACGAAAGGCCTCACTGCGGGCGATGTGATCGTCGAAATCGCGCAAGAGAAAGTCGACACGCCGCAAGCGGCGGCCGAGACAATCCAGAAGGCCGAAAAATCGGGCAAATCTTCTGTCCTGCTTCTCGTCAACCGCGGCGGGGATGTGCGCTTCGTCGCCTTGCGCCTGAAGTCGGACAAGAAATAAGGGGCTCTTTACAAGGAAGAAAACGACGCATCCTTGCCGATGCGTCGTTTTCTTTTAGATTGTAAATTCCCCAAAAATACAAGAAGACAGACGAATGATGTTCGACCACAAGATAGCTTTTGCCGCCGCTGCGATTATGCTGACAATCGTCGGCTACGCGCCTTATCTGTGGGGCATCATCAAAGGCAGCAACAAGCCGCATATATTCACCTGGATCATATGGGTGGTTGTGGCGGGCATCGCCTGCAGCGCGCAATTCTCGGAACAGGCCGGCCCCGGCGCGTGGGTGACGGGGTTTATAGGGTTTATGTGCCTGCTTGTTGTGCTACTGGCCCTGAAATCCGGCGCGAAGAATATTACGCGCAGCGATATTGTCATGTTTTCCGGCGCGCTGGCCGCCATCCCTGTATGGGTCCTGACCAACGATCCTTTCTGGTCCGTCATCATCGTGACGATCATAAATTCCATCGCCTTCTACCCGACCTTTAGAAAGACATGGGCCAGGCCGTATGAGGAGCATATCAACATCTATGCGTGGAACGTGCCGCGGCAGGCTCTGACCATAGCCGCCCTAACGCACTATTCCTTGACCACCGTTCTGTTCCCAGCCTCCATCATCTTCATGTGCACCCTGTTTGTTGCCACGATCATGTATCGGCGCCGCCGGATGAAAGAAGAAATCCATGGCTAATGTAAAAACCATCCATATCATCGCGGGCCCTACGGCGAGCGGAAAATCCGCGCTCGCCATATCGCGCGCGCATGCAATGGATGGCGAGATCGTGAATTGCGATTCCCGCCAGATCTACAACGAACTTCCGATCCTCTCGGCACAGCCGACACAATCCGATATGGCGCAGGTGCCGCACCATCTGTACAACACGCTGCATCCGAACGATACGTGCTCTGCCGGATCGTGGCGTGAAATGGCGATGCCGATCATAGAAGATATACTCGAGCGCGACGCCGTACCGATCATCACGGGCGGCAACGGACTCTATATCAAGACACTGATGGAAGGCATCTCACCAATCCCAGACGTGCCGCAAGACATTCGCCAGATGGCAATCGATTATCAGACGCGTATAGGCAACCCCGCTTTTCACGCCGAACTGGAAAAACGCGATCCGGAAACAGCCGCGAAATATCACCCCATGCACACGGCGAGACTTATCCATGCCTGGGAGATTCTGGAAGCGACCGGAAAGCCCCTCGCCTACTGGCAATCGCTGCCGAAATCCGCACCGCCGGAAAACTGGGAATTCAACATCACCATCGTCATGCCGGAACGCGAAACATTGTATGCGCGGTGCGATAAACGCTTCGTGCAAATGCTGGACGAAGGCGCGGTGGAAGAACTGGAAGCCTTCGACAAGCGCGTGGAGAGCGGCGAAATTTCAAGAGAATCCGTGCTGATAAAAACGGTTGGCACCCATGGCCTCCGTGCGTGGCGCGAGGGCCGCATTTCCAGGGAAGACGCCATATCCCTAGCCCAGACGGAAACGCGACAATACGCCAAACGCCAGACCACCTGGTTCAACAACCAGATCAAGCCGCAAAAAAATATTGCCAAGATCGAACGACTGGCGTAGGTTTGTGCCATGCAAAAGTCTTTGAACATTGTCGTGCTCGGTCTCGTGGTGCTCCTTACGGAGGCGCTGCCGCTCTGACGCGACTTAAGTCAAAGCATTGGACAGCGCTCCCGAAGGTCTCTTCCGGAGCGTTTTTTAATGCCGAAAAACAAAGAAAACGGACAAACGAACTGAGTAATAGAGGACTCTGGAAAATGTCGGACTTATGCAAAAACGGAATGGAAGCCATGCATATAAACTATTATAGTTATAATATTCTTGCTTTTTTTGAAACGAAATTACGTTTTCGTTGCATTGCAATGCGCATTATGACCATAATGAAGGGTAATTATAAGCAACCTCCATTGTGCAACCATTCAAAGCCGCGTTTGGATACCATCCAAACGGGCTTTGTTTTTTAAGGCAACACATAAGGAATATCGAATATGACGACGCCACCGATCACACAAACCGTAAAAGACGACAAGGAACAGCAGAATGTTCAGTCCTTGCCGAAAACAAAGAAAATGACTGGTGCCAATATCGTGATCGAAGCGCTCGCGGAACAGGGCGTGGACACGATCTTCGGTTACCCGGGCGGCGCCGTTCTTCCTATCTATGATGCGATTTACAACCAGCAGAAGGTCAAGCATGTCCTTGTGCGTCACGAACAGGGTGCCGGTCATGCCGCCGAAGGCTATGCCCGTTCCACCGGAAAAGTCGGCGTCTGCCTTGTTACATCCGGCCCCGGTGCCACCAACGTTGTAACGGCACTGACCGATGCGCTGCTGGACTCCATTCCGATGGTCTGCATTTCCGGACAGGTTCCGACCTTCCTGATCGGCACCGACGCGTTTCAGGAAGCCGACACGACAGGCATTACCCGCGCCTGTACCAAGCACAACTATCTGGTCAAAGACGTGAACGACCTCGCGCAGATCATCCACGAAGCGTTCCATGTCGCGCGTTCCGGTCGCCCGGGGCCCGTTCTGATCGACCTGCCGAAAGACATCCAGTTTGCGGAAGGCCCTTACATTCCAAAAGACAAAGCGCCGCTGCATATCTATCAGCCGCGCACGGAACCCGACATGGACCTGATCGAAGAAGCGGTTGAATTGATGGCTTCCGCGAAACGCCCCGTATTCTACACGGGCGGCGGCATCATCAACGCAGGCACCAAAGCTTCCGAAGCTTTGACCGAACTGGTGCGCACGACGGGTTTCCCGATCACATCCACATTGATGGGCCTCGGCGCGTTTCCGGCATCGGACAAGCAATGGCTCGGCATGCTGGGCATGCACGGAACCTACGAAGCCAACTGGGCCATGCATGATTGCGATGTCATGATTTGTATCGGTGCGCGTTTCGACGACCGCGTTACGGGCGCGCTGAAAGGCTTCTCTCCGAACTCCAAGAAAATCCATATCGATATCGACCCAAGCTCGATCAACAAGAACGTGCATGTCGATCTCGGCATCGTCGCCGACGCGGGCAAGGCCACACAGGCCATTCTCGATGTCTGGAAAAAGCGCGGCTTCAAAGCAGACCAGCAGGCAATGACGCAATGGTGGCAGCAAATCGCGAAATGGCGCGATGTCAAATGCCTGCAATACAAGAACAGCAAAGACGTTATCAAACCGCAATACGCGCTGGAACGCCTGCGCGATGCAATCAAAAAAGACGGTCGCGACACCTATGTTTCGACGGAAGTCGGCCAGCACCAGATGTGGGCTGCCCAGTTCCTGCCCTTCGACAAGCCGAACCGCTGGCTGACTTCGGGCGGCCTTGGCACTATGGGTTACGGCCTTCCCGCAGCTATCGGCGCGCAGATGGCACACCCGGATGCCCTATGCATCGACGTCGCCGGTGAAGCCTCTATCCTGATGAACATTCAGGAGATGAGCACCGCGGTGCAGTTCCGCCTGCCGGTTAAAATCTTCATCCTCAACAACCAGTGGATGGGCATGGTGCGCCAGTGGCAGGAATTGCTGCACGGTGAACGCTACTCCCAAAGCTACACGGAATCGCTCCCCGACTTTGTCAAACTGGCGGAAGCCTATGGCGGTATAGGTCTGCGTGCGACAACACCGGCGGAACTGGACGACGTGATTGAACAAATGATGAAAACCGACAAGGTCACAATCGTCGATGTCTGCGTGGACCAGAAGGAAAACTGCTTCCCCATGATCCCTTCGGGCAAGGCGCACAACGAGATGATCCTGTCCGCGGACCCCAGCCAGTACGACAAAAAACTGGTGTAAGTCCGACACGGCCGGAACTTCTTCCCTGATTCCTTGGTTGATCAGTTATCAACCGGAGAGAAGAAGGGAGAACCGTCATGACATTCAAAATGACATTGTGGCTGCTCGCCCTGATGTTTGTGGCGATGGTATATAACGGCATTAGCGCATATACCGCGATGGGGGCAATGGACGTTCAGGGGAAGTTCGAGCAGATCGGATTGATCGAATATAGAAATCCCAACGGCTATATCATTCCGGCCCGAAAGCCGGGTATTCCCGTAGCGGAAGAACAGTTGGCAAGCGCTGATTAAGGCCTGATAGGACTGGACTTAAAGCCGCAAACGCTTTAAACCTTTCATATGGTTAAGAAAAAAGCTGCAGGCTCGCAAAGCGTTTACGGTATCGGCCCCAAAGACGGCCGCATTGAAGCACACACACTTTCCATTCTCGTTGATAACGAACCGGGCGTTCTCGCACGCGTTATCGGCTTGTTCTCAGGACGCGGTTACAACATTGAAAGCCTGACGGTTGCGGAAACCGATCATGCCAACAATCTTTCGCGCATCACCGTAATATGTTCCGGCACGCCTCTCGTCATCGAACAGATTAAAAACCAGCTTGACCGTCTTGTGCCCGTGCACCGCGTGACGGATCTCACGCTTGAGGGCGAACATGTCGAGCGCGAACTCGCATTGATCAAAATCAACAGCACCGGCGAGCGCCGCGTCGAAGCGCTCCGCACCGCGGATATTTTTCGCGCCCGCGTGGTTGATTCCACACATGAATCCTTTGTGTTCGAAGTCACAGGTTCCAGCGCAAAAGTAAACGCGTTTATCGACCTGATGCAGGGCCTCGGCATGATCGATGTAAGCCGCACAGGCGTTGCCGCCATGTCGCGCGGACAAAAAGCCATTTAATCTTAAGGGGAATTGCTCATGAAAAAATTTATTGTGTTGATTGCCGGTGTATCTGCCCTCGCCCTGTCCGGATGCGTCAGCCAGGAACAGGCCGATGCAAAAATGATTGTTGGCTGTAAAGCCGCCGTGGGCGCGATGATCGCCCCTACCGAGATCAAGGACGTAAAATCCTCCGATGCCACGAACGAAAAAACGATGGGCAGTGTATACCGCCGCATTACGCTGAAATACACGCAAGTGGGCGATTTCGCCGAAACCGAGAAAGAAGGCTCGTGCCTGTTTTCACAGCAATGGGGCCTCTTCAAAAGCTCCCACGCCTCGCTGCTCGAACAGGTTGTCTATAACGGAGAACTGCTCGGCAAGAAGGACGGCAACGTCGTGGGCGACCTCAACCAGTTCCTTAAGCTGAATGAGACCGTCGACGCCGCGATGGCGCAGCAATAATCTTTCAAAAAGCCCGATTTTATTGGCTTTTTACGTGCTTTAGGGTTGATTTTATCAACCCTAAATGCTTTTCTACGGGTACTTTCAAAACGCCAAAATAGAGGATTTAGACCAATGGCCAATAGCAACACGGCTGTAAAAAACGACAGCGCCCCAACCCAGTTCGGCAACCTGAATGTCTACTATGACAAGGATTGCAATCTCGACCTTATCACGGGCAAAAACGTCGTGATCCTCGGCTATGGCTCGCAAGGCCACGCACACGCGCAAAACCTGCGCGATTCAGGCGCCAAGAACGTGCGCATCGCGCTGCGTCCGGAATCCGCCACGAACAAAAAAGCAAAAGACGCCGGTTTTGAAACCATGTCGCCGGCGGACGCCGCGCAATGGGCGGACGTCATCATGTTCGCAACGCCGGACGAATTGCAAAAAGACATCTACTACGCCGACATCGAACCGAACATGAAGCGCGGCGCGGCGATTGCTTTCGCGCACGGCCTGAACGTCCATTTCGGCCTCATCAAGCCGCGCGAAGACCTCGATGTATTCATGGTCGCACCGAAAGGTCCCGGCCACACCGTGCGCGGTGAATACCAAAAAGGTGGCGGCGTCCCCTGTCTCGTTGCCGTGTACCAGGATGCTTCGGGTAAAGCGTAAGACATCGCGCTGGCATAAGCTGCGGGCGTTGGCGGCGGTCGGTCCGGAATCATCGAAACGACGTT
>JAPJRC010000095.1 GCA_030824805.1 Micavibrio sp. | reverse complement strand
GCCCACAAAGGCAAATTCTATTTCCGGATATACCGACAGATATTCCGCGGCCTCGAGAATGGCTTTCATAGGGTGGGCACGGCCAATGTTCCCCGCATACAAAATACGGAAGCGCGGGGAATCGTCGCGCAGAAGCGTTTCCGGCGGTCGTGCCATAGGCACATTGTCTTTCAAACGCACATCACTGCGCTTGGCTTTGCGGTTGGGATCGGCCAGTTCCGTATCCGGCCAGTTCGGCACCATGCTGATACGGCCCGTTTCAACGCCCGTATGCGCAAGATATTTCGCCATGCAACGGCCGACAGCGATTACTTTGCCACTCTTATTCATGGAACGTCGCGCAGTTTTGGCTAGCGCTCGCAGAACAAATTCCGGCAGCTTCACGCCGATGGACGGGAACAGGTCCGGATACAAATCATGGCACCAATGCATGTGGCTGCATCTTTTTTTGCGGGCCACATGGCGTCCGACCGTTACCAGCAAGGGCGGATCGGTCAAAGTGATGATGAGATCATGCCGCGGCTGTTTCATGGCGGCCAGGAAAAGCTTCAGAAGAACGCGGCCATAGGAGATGATGCCGCGCGGATTCAAAGGCGCCTTTACGCGGAAGACCGTCGTGCCGCCGTCTTTTTCCGAAAATGTTTTGTCGCCCGTGGTCAGCACGGTGACATTCCATCCCGAACGGGTCATTTCGCGGGCAAGATCACGCAGCATGCGTCCACTCGCGCCGCGAACGGGCGGGTAGACACGGTTGATCAACAAAACAGACGGTTTCGCGCTCGCCATTTATCCTGACTTCATTTCCTGCGGATGCCCATCAGTCTTACCCGAGCTGTGGCTTTTGTGCAACGGTTCGGGCCTATTACTCCACACGCTGATCATTAACAGGATAAGCCCGAAATCCAGCGATTTATGCGATGCATACAGGAACACAGGAATAATAAACGCCCAGAACAGCGATAGCCCGCGCACCTTGTCCCATTGAAATATCAGAAAAATCTGATACAGACCTGCCAGAGCCAGCAAACATCCCAAAACGAAAAGAATGACCCCGCCTTTGAGGGCCAAAGTGGTTAAAAGGCTGTGGGTGAAATTGACGGTCTGGCCCCCCACGGCAGGGGAATTCAATGTAGAACCCCACCCCAAACCAGCAATCAGGGACGGCGAATACCCCGCGAGAACATCATATACAGCCTCGGCTTCCGCAAGACGCGCGTTCATCCCCACCTCGGCTGTCTTGGTTGCAAGAGCCCCGGCTGCGGTGGACAGCAACGGGAAAGACAGCACGCACATGCCCCCTATCGCCAGCAAAGGCCAGAGCAGACGTCTTGGCCGGAATAAAAGCGTGTTAAGGGCGAGCACCGCCCAGCTTATCCAGACCGCACCGATCGTGGCGCGCTGAACGTCGAGCATCATGGCCGCCATCAAGATTGCCAAACCTGCCAGAGATAAAACCGCACGCAACAAATTGCCGCGATCGGGTTGCTCTAGGGATGTCCATGCATATCCCGCAAGATACACAGCCGCAAAAAGCGAAAGAGGCGAATTGGAAAGATATAAAAGCTCGCCCTGCGGCACCCAGAAATTGAAAGCAGGCACCAGCGTCCGGATGCAGAACACAAGCCCTGCGAAAACCAGAATGTTTTGCAATATACGCTGCAGCCGCTCCGATGCTGCGAAAGAATCCGTAAGAAACAAGGCCAATCCCAAAAAGGCAAAGGCCAGGACATCCCGCAAAACAAGCATACGGTCATTGCCCAGATAGACTCCCGAGACTGTAGGAACTATCAAACCTGTCAGGAAAAGAATTTGCAGCACCTTCATAAAACCAGTGCGTTCTTGCAGGAAAGACAAGGCGCGTGCGGGAGAGGAAGTAACAACGGCCATAATCAGTAAAAAGCCGATTACTGCCTCTACTATACCTGGATTATCCGGTGTTGGTGAGCCCGCCAGCGCGTATACAAAAACTGCCAGACATATTAAGACGACGGCCAGCGGCAATCGGGGCGGTTTTACAGGCTGAAGGTCTTCCATGGCACTAGACCATCAGAAAAACCACTGCGCGGCAACCTGTTATTAGTCGGTGTTGAAAAGCTTTGGTGGTTCCACCAGCGGATTGTTCAACTGGTTGTAAAGAACCTTGCGTTTTACCTGCGGCTTCGGCTGGTCGCTGTTGGCGTAAAGCTGGCTGAACTGTGCGCCCTGATATTGAGACGCGCCGTTCATCATGTTGGGATCCTGCTGCTGAACGGCATATGGGTTGTTCATATCGCGCTGACGCAACTGCTCCAGATATTGCTGCTGGTAAGCGGCCGCGTTCGCATTTCTTTGGTCACGCGCCATACGCGCCTGTTCCGGCGAAAGCGACCCCATCATGGATGGGTCGAGCATACCGGCAGAATTATAGTTGTAAGGCTGCACCTGTCCCTGCCCGCCGCGGTATGAATAAGACGGAGCGTTTTTACCCGCCACCATCTGTTGCATAGGAAGCATCTGCAAGTTGGCGCCGCTGTTGTAGAAAGACCCGCCATTGGTTTGCGTGGTGTAATTACCTGTTGAATTATAGAGGGGGGCGCTTGGGGTGCTGCCACCATATACATAGGAGGGCTGTTGTTGCTGTTGCTGCTGTGCGTGCACAGGCATTGCCGATGCCAGCAAGGCTCCCAATACCGCCAAAGACAAACCAAAGCGCATAAAGCATTCTCCTTATTAGACACTTACACTCTATCACATAGCTTGCATTTTAGCCAAAAAACCTATGGTGCACCCCCGCATAAAATTTATTTCTATAACACATCAGGCCCGTGGGGTTTTTAACCCTTAATTAAAGCTTTGCCACCATAGTGAATTTGCAATTCCGTAAAATAATGATGGATACTAGGGCTAATCCATCTAGGTAAATGAGTAGAAGGAGTGTGTCATGAAGGTTGACGTGAAAGATCTGCTGCACAGCGCAGGACTGGAAGATGAAGCCTTTTATCCCGGCAAAAGGCTGGTGAAAAAATACGTTCAGCACGGCGAACACAAAAGCCACTGCGCGGTATTCGAATGGCATGACAACGTAATTCACTTTGAATTGAAAGCCGGCATGACGGGCCGCTCGCTTGATGCCAAAGAACTGCACCACTATCCGGTAAGTTTCCAGGCACGCACATATATAGACATCGAAGCCAATAACAACAGCCTCTCTTTCGCCGAAGACGACAGCGAGGAAGAGGATGAAGACGGCTCCCGCGGTAAATCCGGCGGTGGCGGCAAAAAACCCGCCAAGAAAAGAAGCCTCGAAGAAGGCGGCCTTTCTTCCATGAGCGCGTTCAGCAAAATGGCGGACGGTACGATCTCCACCCTCGGCGAAATCAAAAAGTTCGTAATCATGGGCAAAGAAATCGGGCGCGATGCCTATAGTGTCGCATTTGAAAATCTGCGCGTTCAATTGGCACAAACAAAAGTCATGGCGATGGACCTGATGAAAGGCGTTTCCGATATTATTCACAAAGCAACGCCAGGCGGCGGTTTGTCCGCACGCGGCGATGAAACCATCAAATACAAATACGATTCCGAAAAAACCGCGCCTATGTTTGGCGGCCTGACGCCAAGCTGACGCTTGTAACAACGAAAAAAATCAACAATCCCCGGCCTTAACCGGGGATTTTTTGTATGTGGGCAATATAAACATCTGCGCCATAAAAAAGCCGCTGACTTTTGCGATACTCACCCTATAGTACTTATGTTGCAACACGGTAAAGGATTATGTCAGGACATCTGAGCGGCCACGACAGCGGCAACCACCGCACCGAGAACGATAGAACGAATGTCGTTGCCATCCCCACATTGGCGGAACGCGATCGCCTGCGCCGTGAGAAAGAAAAACTGGAACGCAAATTGTCGAATGCGGCAGAGCCGATGATCAACATGCCGCCTGTTACCAAATATCTTATCGGCATACTTCTTGGCATCCATATCGTTCTTGCTGTTGTTGTCTCTCCCGAGACCAGAGACACGATAATCGGGCAGTTCGGGTTCATACCTTCCAAATTCAATTCCGGAAATCTTGACCTGTATACGCTTGTCAGTCCTATCACCCATATGTTTCTGCATGGCGGATGGATGCATATCGCGATGAACACCCTTATGCTCGCGGCTTTTGGCAGCGGTGTGGAAAAATGGCTTGGATCAAAACGGATGCTTGTTCTGTTTATACTGAGCGGACTGTTCGGTGTTGCCGCACATTATTTCCTCAACGCAGAATCATCCTTTCCGATGATAGGCGCTTCCGGTGGCCTGAGCGGCTTGTTTGCCGCAGCCATTATGATGCTCGCGCGCGGACAGCGTGAGATGGGCGGCCGTTTCGGCATTCTTCCCTTTGCCCTTATCTGGATAGGGCTTTCCATAGGTTTCGGTATGCTCGGCGGCCCCGACGGCAGCATGATTGCCTGGGCCGCGCATGTAGGCGGCTTCCTCGGCGGCTTTGCCGTGCTGAAAGCAATGCGGGTCTAGATCAGTTTTTCTCGATCATCAGCGGGTCTTTCCACGCCGACAGCGCGGGATTGACGCGCGCATAGGAAGACATCAGCGGATGACCCCACTCAATCGTGTTGAAAGATCCATGCGGTTCGGCCACAGGCGACCAATGCTCGTATATATGTCCTGTTTCCGTGCAATACCAGACCGGATCCGGCACTGCGGATGCCGCTTTCTCAAGCCAGTTACGCACTTCCATGGCGTTGTGCGTCGATTGCTCTTCCAGATCGGCACGGGCGCGGAACACTTTTGCCGATGGACGCAGATTTTCCGCGACGGTGAGATAAGCCTTCGCCTCTCCCCAAAGGCCGGCATCCATCGCAACCTTGGCAGCGGCAATCTGCCCGTCAGCAGCATCCGGCTTGATGGCGACGAGTTTTTCAAACCAGCGCAGGCGTTTGGTCGTGTCGTTCGGTTTGATTTCCGGTGCAATACGATCCCATAGCGTAACAAGTTCCGGATGTGGGTTTACTTTCCACGCCCGCTCTACAAGAGCCGCCACTTTGCCGTTCTTGCCGTTGACCAGATAATATTCGCCAAGCTTCACCACGGCTGGCACAAATGTCGGGTCCAGCTTTACAGCGCGCTCTACCTTGCGAATGGACGCATCGTTCAAACCGCCCAGACGGTCCTGTTCGGCGAGCAGCAGCAAAAGCGCCACTTCGTCGCGCGTGGCGGCAACATCGTCGATCACCTTAGCCTTGCGCACGCGTTCCAGCGTTTTCGCTGCGGCTTCCCATTGCTTGTTGCGCAATTCCAGATCATATACCGATTTCAAAATCCATGGCTGTTTCGGATTTTGCTCCAATGCGGTTTTCGCATAGCCCAGTGCTTTCAGCGTATCGCCTTCATCCAGCGAAGATTTCAAAAGACCGCGTATACCGAAAAACGCGGCGTCCTTGTCGGTAAGCAATTGTTCGAAAGAATTGCGGGCGCTGTGCTCTTCGCCGCGCAGTCTCGCCGCCTGCGCTTCGAGCAGAAGCGGCAACCCGCGTTCGTCGGGCAACAGGGCACGGACTTCCTTGGCATATTGTGTGGCCTTTTTCGCATCGCCTGCTGCAATAGCGACAAAACCGCGTGTCAGCGAGCGGAATCCTTTGGCGCGGTTTTTCTCGCGGCGGCGACGGGAAAAGGATTGCGGCATCGAAACGATCGCACCGAACAGGCGGAACAGCGAGACCACGACCAGCGTAAACAAAACGACCGCGAGCAGGAAAATCCCAAGGTTGAGCGAGA
Organism: Micavibrio sp.; assembly: GCA_030824805.1. Lineage (GTDB taxonomy): Bacteria > Pseudomonadota > Alphaproteobacteria > Micavibrionales > Micavibrionaceae > Micavibrio_A. Next base: position 569 of record JAPJRC010000095.1, on the reverse strand, counting down.
TGTCGTAATTGTTCCATGCGATATCGACCGCGCCCTTCTGGGATATAATCCAGATGGCCGCGCAAACGACAATAGCAAGCTGTGCAAAGAACCAGAGAGCGCGTAGCACCGCGATGAAACCTTTCGTTCCGGATCGTTAGTTAGCGTACGCGGTTATCCTATCACTCGGTCTGGCCGGAGGAAAACCCTTTAAATCCCTTGGGTGCGGGAAGCACCGAGAAGCCCGATTCCTCATCTTTTACGACGCTCTGCCCGGGAATGGCATTCTGGATGTTGTTTGTGATGTTATCCAGCGTTGCCGTGCCCGATGCGGCGTTGATGTTGGTGCCGACATTGGCAACGATCATCTGGCGCAGCATTGTCTGGATATTGTCGGCAAGCACAGTGGCCTGCGCGGCATCGATCACCGGCTGGGCTTTGGTTTTTGCGTCACCGTCCAGCGCGTTCAGCGTGGCGATAGCGCCCTGCACATCACCCTTGTCGAGCTGGTCCTGCGCTTTCGCGACGATTTTCTGCGTCGGCGTGCCGCCCACCAGTTCGCCGTCTTTTTTAACGTTCAGGATTTGCGT
>JAPJRC010000013.1:16160-40544 GCA_030824805.1 Micavibrio sp. | reverse complement strand
ATAAACTTTCGCGGGATCTATCGGAAGTTCGGCGATAAGTCGTTTGGTTAACAATATTCGGCCATAATGTCTTTTTTGCGCTGCGCGAATGCAAGAGCGTCGGGTAGGAAAACATCCGGTCCCGCAAGATAGATTTTCGGTTTTTGCATTTGGTTTCTTTCTAGAAAATACTCCGCCTTCGACGTGTTATCTGCAAGTCATGGCCGACGTTTTGTTTGCAAAAGCAGCCAGGACCATAAGGCAGGATCATTATATGCGCGCACCCAGCTGTTGTGATCAACACCGGGATACTCCGTATATTTTGGCGCGCCTCCTACCTTTTCGATGGCAGAAATTATATTACGCGTCTGCGATACCGATACGATGCTGTCTGCCGCTCCGTGGAAAGCCCATATAGGCATATTTGTAAATTTTGGGGCATCTTCCGGATACCATCCGCCGCAGATCGGAACACCGGCGGCGAAGAGATCGGGATAGGCGGCCAGCATTCCGAACGTGCCTACGCCGCCCATAGAATAACCTGTCACATAAACTTTCGCGGGATCTATCGGAAGTTCGGCGATAAGTCGTTTGGTTAACAATGCAACATGATCAATCGGGCGCGGGTGCTTTAAATCAGCCCATAAAAATTTTTTAGCAGTCCAGTCATCGATATCTTCTTCCATGGACGGCACCACCACAAAAACAGGCATGCCGTTTTTTTCGATTTCATCAGCCAGCACCCAACCCCCGTAAGCATGTCCGCTGCGCCCATGCAACATTACAATAAGCGGATATTTAACACCGCTTTGTGCGTCCTTCGGGCCCATCAGGTAATAGGCGAAACTGACTTTTTTGTTTGGACTTAAATAAGGATAAATGCCGAACATAGAAGTGCGTTCGCCCATTGGCGCGGCGCGTGTCAGGTGTTGTGTTTGTCCCTGCGCGGGGGCACTGAATAAGAAAAGCAGCATAATTAAGAATAAATGACGCATAAATCCAAACCCCTAAAAAATCAGCCCCTGTATAAGGGGCTGATTATAATTTATTTCACTCTTGGCTGGATATCGAACTGGTGGAACGGAGGAGGCGAGCTCAGCGTCCATTCCAGCGTCATGCATTGCGGCTGCACATTCCAGTAGTTGCCGCCCACGCGGCGTCCGAAGAACATTGTGTAGATTGCAATTGTGAGGAAGATCACAACAGAGGCGCCCGTCAGATATGCACCCATCGTCGAGATATAGTTGAACAGATGGAAACCGTAATCCTGCTGGCTGATCCACTTGATCTTCTCGATCGGGTTTACGAAGACGCCTTGCAGATGTTCCGGCGGAATTGGGGCCGGATAGTCTACGTAACGGCGCGGCATGCCTTGCAGACCCAGGAAGTGCTGCGGGAAGAAGACCAAGTTAACGCCGGTGAACGTGATCCAGAAATGCATAACGCCAGCCCATTCGGGATATTGGCGGCCGGAGATCTTGCCGATCCAGTAGTAGTAACCCGCAAACAGACCGAACACGGCGCCGAGCGAGAGAACATAGTGGAAGTGTGCGACAACGTAGTAAGTGTCATGCAAAGAGGTATCCATACCTGCGTTTGCAAGCACCACGCCCGTAACACCGCCGACGGTGAACAGGAAGATAAAGCCGATAGCCCACAGCATCGGTGTTTTGAACTCGATGGAGCCGCCCCACATTGTGGCGATCCACGAGAAGATTTTAACGCCTGTCGGAACGGCGATGATCAGTGTCGCCGCCGTGAAGTAGGCCTGCGTGTTGACGCTGATACCCGTTGTGTACATGTGGTGTGCCCACACGATAAAGCCAACGAAGCCGATAGCAACCATGGCGTAAGCCATCCCGAGATAGCCGAAGATCGGTTTTTTCGAGAAGGTCGACACGATGTGGGAGATGATACCGAACGCCGGCAAAATCATGATGTACACTTCAGGGTGTCCGAAGAACCAGAACAGGTGCTGGAACAGGATCGGGTCGCCGCCGCCCTCAGGGTTGAAGAAGGCCGTACCGAAGTTACGATCGGTTAGAAGCATCGTGATGGCGCCGCCCAAAACCGGCACCGAAAGAACCAGAAGGAAGGCCGTGACCAGCATAGCCCATACGAAAAGCGGCATTTTGTGCATCGTCATGCCCGGAGCGCGCATGTTGAACACGGTGGTGATGAAGTTTGCCGCACCGAGGATGGAAGAAGCGCCCGCAAGGTGAAGCGCGAAGATCGCCATATCGACGGACATACCGGCATGTCCCGTTTTCGAGGACAGCGGCGGGTAGACCGTCCAGCCGGTACCAGCGCCCGCGCCGGGACCGCCATCAACGAAAGCGGAAGTCACGAGGAGCAGGAAAGCCGGCACGATCAGCCAGAAGGAAATGTTGTTCAGACGCGGGAAGGCCATGTCCGGCGCGCCGATCATCAGCGGCAGGAACCAGTTGCCGAAGCCGCCGATAAGGCCCGGCATAACGACGAAGAACACCATGATAAGGCCGTGGGCGGTTACCCAGACATTCCATTGGTGACCGTTTTCCGCCAGCTGCATGCCAGGATCGCCCAGCTCGTGGCGCATCATCATAGAGAACCAGCCGCCGACAAGGGCCGCGAGGATAGAGAAAATGATGTAAAGCGTGCCGATATCCTTGTGGTTCGTGGACATGAACCAACGGACGAAGAAACCGGGTTTGTGGTCGTGCGCGTGATCGTCGTGATGTGCGTGATCAGCGGTGGTGGAGTGGGCGGTCATTCTTGTAAGGCTCCTACTTTATCAGGTTCTTGTCTTATTGGGCGGTGGTTGTGTTTGCGCTGGTCTGCACAGGATTCTGTCCGGAACGGTATTTGTCAAAACCGAGGCTCTGCACGCAGGCGCGTGACGGATAGTCCGCCTTGCTCTCAGCGCCCGTACCGCTGACGCAAGCCAGCCAGGCCTTGTATTCTTCCTCCGGAACAGCGTACGCAACAATCGGCATGGCGGAGTGGTCAATACCGCAAATCTCAGAGCATTGGCCATAATAGATGCCCGGCTCAGTTATACGTACCCATGTTTCGTTCGTACGTCCCGGAACAGCGTCTTTCTTCACACCAAAGGCGGGGATGGTCCAAGAGTGGATAACATCTGTTGCAGTTGTCAGAATCTGTATGTTTTTTTCTGTTGGCAGAACAATCGGGTTGTACGTTTCAAGCAAACGGCGGCCTTTGCCATCCGGTATGTACTTGTTGATTTCTTCCTGATCCTGGGCCGGCGTCGCATGGCGGCCTTCGGCATCCTTCGGAGCACGGATAATGTCGGCGTTGAATTCCAATCCTTCCTGGTCCGGATAGCTGTACGTCCAGCCCCATTGATAGCCGGAAATTTTCAGGGTTATGTCCGGCGTGGCCGTACGGTCGAGATAGAAAAGCAGCTTGTAGGAAGGAACGGCGATACCGAGCAAGATAAGAACCGGCACGATGGTCCAGACAACTTCCAGCCCGACATGGTGCGTGGTCTTGCTGGGAACCGGGTTGGCTTTTGCGTTGTAGCGGAGAACAACCCAGGCCAGCAGCAGGAATACGAAAATTACAATACCGGTGATGATCCACAGCAGGATATTGTCATGGAAGTTATGAAGGCGAACCATGTTCGGCGTGGCAGGCGCCTGCAATCCCAGATCGGTAGGTTTCGGCTCAAAGGCAAAGGCCGGAAGGGTGGCGGCGAGCCAAACGGTAAAGGCTGCCAGAACGCGGATCATGAGGGTCTTCATTGTCAAACGCTGCTTATCGCTAAAGGGTTTATAATTGCTGGTTATTGCTGTTGTTTTGCCAGACTCTTGGTATGGTGTCTGATATTGCCATGTTATTACGCCGAAATACAGGGCAAGAAAAGCGAAAAATCGCCTTTATTCAGCGGTTTGAACAACTCTTAAGACAGCGGATGCAACAATGATAACAATACTTTATGCGGCAATTCTCGGGATTTTTTATGTCGGTTTGATCACTTATGTCGTGCACGGCAGATACAAGCACCGCGTTGGGCTTGGTGACGGCGGTATTCCCGATTTGACGCAACGTATCCGCATTCATGGAAATTTTGCCGAGCACGTGCCGTTTGCGCTGCTTTTGATCTTCCTGGTCGACTTTGCCCGTTATCCCTCAATCATCGTGCATGTCCTCGGTATTACGCTTGTGGTGGCGCGTGTCGCGCATGCGATCGGGATTGCCTCATCGCCATATACCAGTGTTGGTCGTTTTCTGGGCACCGTGCTGACCATGCTGGTCATTCTAGCAAGCGCACTGTTGCTTCTCTGGATGTATCTTGTTTTGAATATAACGGGCTTTTAGACCGTCAATATCGCGAGTGCAGCCGCAGCGGCGGTTTCGGATCTCAAAATGTTTTCGCCCAGCGATACAGGCTGGATAAAGCTGAGCGCCGCGATTTTCTCCATCTCCTCGCGCGTAAAACCGCCGGAAGGGCCAATTAGCACGGCGACATTGCCCGGCAGGATGCGTTTGGTCAAAGGCTGCGCATCAAAGCGTTCCAGCGCCGCCAGCATCAGGATGTTTTTGTTCCATACTGCCAATGCAGCAAACAAATCTTTCGCAGGCATCAAAGCAGGGATATCGAGGCGCTCGCACTGTTCTGCCGCTTCTATCATTTGTGCATTGAGCCTGTCTTCATTGATCTTACGCACATCGGTGTTCTGCGTCAGAACCGGATGAATGTGCGTGGCGCCAAGCTCCACGGCCTTTTCGATGAGGAAATCCATACGCTCTTTTTTGATCGGCGCGAACAACAGATGCACTTCGCGTGTTGCATTTTTTTGCGCGCGCAATTGTTTTTCGGGCAGGACATCGACCGTTTTTTTACTGGCGGCATCAACACGCGCCGAAAATTCACCATCGCGACCGTTGAACAGGCGTATGAATTGCCCGGCTTCGATGCGCAGTACGTTTTTAAGATAATGATGCGCTGGCCCCTCGATCGATATAGCTTGGCCAGCGGCCAAGGGCTGATCGACATAAAGGCGGGGGGATTTCGTGATATCGCTCATCCTCCTGATCTAGCGCAAAACCCCATTGTTTTAAAGAGCGTATTAGAGTCTAATTGATCAATGGGTTTTACGGATATCCGTTTCGATCTTGTTTCCAGACTGCCTTTGGCAGCGCAGCCCTACGCCCTTCTCATGCGCCTCGACCGCCCCATCGGCTGGTGGCTTTTGTTGCTGCCGGGATGGTGGGCGATAATGCTGGGCGGCGGCGGTGTGAACGGGCTTGATTGGTACGGATGGTATCTGATGGTTCTGTTCTTCATCGGAGCAGTGGTTATGCGCGGCGCTGGCTGCATCGTCAACGATTTGTGGGACCGTGATCTTGATGCCCAGGTGGAACGGACGCGGGCAAGGCCCTTGGCATCAGGGCAAGTGAAGCCTTGGCAGGCTGGCGTTTTTTTATTTTTTCTGCTTTTCCTCGGGCTGATGTTGCTGGTGCAGATGCCCGCAACAACAATCTGGCTCGGCATTCTCTCGCTGGTCTTTATCGTTGCCTATCCATACATGAAACGCATCACATGGTGGCCACAGGCGTTTCTGGGGCTGACCTTCAATTTCGGTGTGCTGATGGGATGGGCCGCGATTACGGGCGGCGTATTGGAATTCGGAGCGGCTTTCATGTATGCGGGCGCGTTTTTCTGGACACTCGGTTATGACACGATCTACGCGCATCAGGATAAAGTTGACGACCAGATGGTCGGCATAAAATCCACCGCGCTGTTGTTCGGAGAGCGCAGCAAAAAATGGGTTGGAATCTTTTATACTGCCGCGTGGTTATTGATCGGGCTCTCTGGCTTTATTACAGAAGCCAGCATATTGTCCCTCGGGCTTCTGATCCTGCCCGGCGTGCACATGTTGCTGCAGGTTTTGCTATGGAAGCCGGACAATCCAGGCAGCAGCCTGCGCTGGTTTAAATCAAACCGGGATTGCGGGCTTTTGTTTTTGTTGTCTTTCGCCTGTTCTTAGGAATGGCGGAATGCGCCGAGCGAGACAACGTTTTCTGCTTTGTGTGTCGCGCTTACGGAATTGTTCCGGAACAGGGCAGGCGCCGTTTCATCCTCTTTCGAACGTGTAATAAAGCTGCGGCGAACATCCTGTGACATTTCGTCTAAGCGTTCACTTAACTCTTTTTCCTCGTAGCTAAGGCCTTTGAGTTCACGCGCGGCATCGATCAGCCACTCGAAGACGAATTTTTTCAGAATGTCGCCTTTGACTTCGCCTGCAAAAGTGCGGTGGTAATCGCCGTTCGTGTAGCTGTAGCGTTCCATGAAGGCCGGGCCGCCTACCTGCTGCGGTTTGTGGAAAGCGAATACGCCGACTTTATCGAGGATGAAGCGCACTTCGCCCGTTCCTTCTTTGGAAAGATCGTGGGTTAGCTGGTATTCCTTGAGGCCCAAAGCCTGCAGAAAAATCGGCATGATTTTGCCGACGACGGTCTTGTGATCCAGAGGCTGGTTTTCCCGCATCATGGCAAAGGCCTGAACATTCCGTGCGCGCAGAATTGCGTCGCCATAACGGATATCGGATGCTTTATCGTCGTCCACCAGATGCTGGCTGTTACCTTCCTCTACAAGAAAACGCTGGTTGGCCCCTTTGGCTTTTAAAACTCTTTTATACCAGCCTTCCAAACGCGTTATGGCCTCATGTACCACGTCGAGGGTGGGATAAGAGCCAATGCCGATACTATGCGATCTTGCGAGATCGAATTCATGGCGCAGGGGCTTTAGTGTTGCGTGTCTTGGCTCTGCAATAGAGGCCATATATTCGTAGTGCGGACGGACGCTTAAGGAAAAATCGCGGCTGGTGCTGTCGTGTACGACAGTGCCCGCCAGAAAGCCGCTTTCGAACGCATAAAAACGCAACTTGTGCACTTCTATACCGAGATTTTGGGACGATTCATCGCTGGTTAAACGGAACATATTCCCCCCATACATAGTAGACTTGCAAAGAACGTATATTAATAATCTTTTGCAAATCTATGCAAGGGAAATTAGTGCGGCCTAATGTTTATCCACTATAGAGGCCGCGGAGTTTTTGCTCTGCAATAATCAGCATGGGCAGGTCAACCGTGGTCGCTTTGCGCATATCGGTAAAGATGGGCTCTACCACCAAAGCCTGCGCGCCATGGGTTTCGATCCAGCGTGGAACGATGTTGTCGTTTGCTTTGCCAGTGCCTTTTTTCTTGCCGGAGAGCTCACTGCCCATATCCTTGAGGATTTTCACCGTCAGGCCCGCCTGCGCCGAATAGAGGCTGTCGACGACGCCGTCCAGCGCCTCGATGCTCCATTGGTCGTTGGCGGGTATGTAGCTGGCCTGTGTGCGCATCCAGTCGAGGTGGAAGTGCTCGCCGAGTTCGAAATAGATCTTGGCGATGAGCGGCAGATCGGCCTTTTGCGTTTGCGCGATGCGGATGATATCGCACGCAGAGCCGAGCAGGGGCATAAGCGCGATGTCATGCGACAGACGCTCCGGCAAACCGTTTGCGGCGTTGGCCTTGGAATTCTGCTGGATGGTCCAGAGCAGGCCGGGCGTCACAACGGATTCAAAATTCTTCCGCAGGATTTCAATACCCTTTTCATAGGCAGCGATATCCTTGTTGATATCAAGTTCCTGACCCTGACGCGCAAGAAGCCATGCCACGGTGCGTTCGGTCATGTGCGCGATCTCGCGGAAGGCTTTGAGTTGCACGATGGCCGGAACTTTGTTGTCGAGGCTTTCAATCTCGCGCCACAGATCGCGAAGGCCGAAGGCCTCGCGCACGATGATATAGGCTTTGGCCACATCTTCCGGTGTGGCATTGCCTTTTGCAAGGCATTCGCGCACGAAGGTGGGGCCCATGCGGTTGATGAGCGAGCTTGCCAGTGTTGTACAGATGATCTCGCGCTTCAGGCGGTGGCCCAGAATTTCTTTTGAATAATTCTGTGCCAGCTTGACGGGGAAGTATCTGTGCAGTCTTCCTTCCATCGCCTTGCTGTTCGGAATGTCGGAGCCAAGCAGATCCCAGGTAAAGGCGATTTTGGCATGCGCCTGGAGGATCGCCAGTTCCGGACGTGTGAGGCCATGGCCGACTTTGAGACGGTGCTGGATTTCCTCGTCGTCGGGCAGGTTTTCCAGCGGGCGATTGAGGCCTGTTTTGCGTTCAAGTTCGGTAATCAGGGCAGCGTGTTCCGGAAGCATGTCCGGTGCCTGCAATTCCATCAGGCTGATAGCTTGGGATTGCTGGTAATTGTTGCGCAGAACGAGATCGCCCACTTCTTCGGTCAGGGATGCCAGAAGCTTGTCGCGCTTTTTAATATCCATGTTGTTATTTTTGTTGCGCATGACAGCGTTCATCAAAATCTTGATGTTCACTTCGTGGTCGGAAGAATCCACGCCGCCAGAATTGTCGATGAAGTCGGCGTTCAGGCGACCGCCATTCATGGCGTATTCGATACGTCCTTTTTGTGTGATGGCGAGGTTCGCGCCTTCGCCCATAACTTTGGCACGCACTTCGTTCGCATTGATGCGCAGCGCGTCATTCGATTTGTCGCCTACTTCTGCGTGCGTTTCCTTTGTGGCTTTGATGTAGGTGCCAATACCGCCGACCCAGAGAAGGTCTACGCGCGACCTCAGGATCGCCTGTATCAGTTCGTTCGGCGTAACGCGATCGCGCGCGATATCGAAACGTTTTTGTATTTCGGGTGTGAGCTGCAGGCTCTTTTCCGAGCGGTTGAATATTTTGCCGCCCTTGGAAAGGAGTTTCTGGTTGTACTCGTCCCAGCCCTTTACTTCGTTGAAGAGGCGCTGGCGCTCCTTGAAGGTCGCCTTGATGTCCGGATCAGGGTCGCAGAAAATATGGAGATGGTTGAACGCGCCGACCAGCCTGATTTTTTCGGAGAGCAGCATGCCGTTTCCAAAAACGTCGCCGCCCATATCGCCCACGCCGACGACATCGAATTCCTGCGTCTGCGTGTTGTGGTTCAGTTCGCGGAAATGGCGCTTGACAGATTCCCATGCGCCGCGCGCCGTAATGCCCATCTTTTTGTGGTCGTAACCAGCAGATCCGCCTGATGCGAACGCATCCCCCAGCCAGTGACCGTATTCGAGGCTGATGGCGTTGGCGATGTCGGAGAACGTGGCCGTACCTTTGTCGGCCGCAACAACCAGATACGGATCGTCACCGTCGCGGCGTATGACATTTTCACGTTGCACGATTTTCTCACCGACCTGATTGTCTGTGATATCGAGCAGGCCACGAATGAAGATCTTGTAGCATTCTATGCCTTCCGCGAGATAAGCGGGGCGGCCGCCTGTGGCGGGTGGTTGTTTGACGACGAAGCCGCCTTTTGCACCCATCGGCACGATGACGGAGTTCTTCACCTGCTGTGCCTTCATCAGTCCCAGAACCTCGGTACGGAAATCCTCGTGGCGGTCCGACCAGCGCAGCCCGCCGCGGGAAATCTGGTCCATACGCAGGTGGATACCTTCGGTGCGCGGTGAATATACCCATATTTCGCGGAACGGGCGCGGTTCGGGCAGTTCGTCGATCTTTTTCGAATCCAGCTTGATGGAAATATAGGATTTCGGGTTTCCATCTTTGTCCATCTGGAAAAAATTGGTACGCAGCGTGGCATTGACGACAGCGGTGAGAGAACGCAGGACCTTGTCCTGGTCCAGGGAATCCACACCTTCCATCGCATGGTCGATCTCGACGGCGTAGCCGGCGGCATGTATTTCGTTCTCGCCCTTGAGATTGGGATCGAACAGGCTCTTGAACAGGTTGACAATCGAGGCCGTGATCTTTGGATTGTCGGCCAGCGTGTTTTCGATGAATTCGCGGCTGTAGTGCAAACCCACCTGACGTAGATAGCGCAAATATGTGCGCAAAATCGTGATATCGCGCCAGCTCATCTTGGCGCGCAGAACCAGCCTGTTCAGGCCGTCATTCTCCATCTCGCCATACCAGATCTTGGCGAAAGCCTCTTCGAACACATCCTTCATGCTCTTGATGTCGGGCATCATGCTGTTCGAATGGCGTTCCATCACAAAGTCGTGGATCCAGACAGATTCCCTGGCATGTGCAGGCTCGACTTCAAACGGGAGCTCGGAAATTACGCGGAAACCCATTCTTTCAAGCATCGGCAGGATATCGGAAAGCGTAACCGGTTTGCCGGAGCTGTAAATTTTGAATTGCACGCGGCTGTCGGGGCAATTGTTCGGGCGATACAAATCGACGGCAATCTTGCCGGTCTTTAGCGCTTCTTCGATTTTGCGGATATCGTGCACCGCCTGCTTGGGTTCGTATTCTTCCTGATAGGCAACAGGGAAGGCGTTGCCGTATTTGTGGACCATCTGACCCAGCTGCGCGCGCTCTACATGATGGGATTCCAGCGAATCACGCAGCAATTCCGCCCAGAGGCGTCCGGCTTCTTCGAGTTTATGCTCGATTTTTGCAGCATCGTATTTCGGAGGCTCGTTCAGATGGTTGGTATCTATAAGATAGATAACACGGGCCAGCGGTGAGTCATCCTGTGTAACCTGATAATTGGTGCATTGTCCGCCCAGTTCTTGCTCAAGAATATTCTGGAGCTTTAGGCGGAGGCGTGTTTCGTAGCGATCACGCGGCACGTAAACGAGACAGGAGATGTAACGTCCGAACGGATCCGTTCGCGTGTACAGAGCAATGCGCGGGCGCTCCTGCAGACGCAGGATGCTTGTGGCGTGATCGTAGAGAAGGTCTTCGGAAATTTGCAACACTTCGTCGCGCGGATATTTTTCAAGGATATGGCGCAGGGCACGACGGTCATGGCTGCCGGGAACAAACTGTGTGCGGTTAATGACGTTCTGGATTTTGACGCGCAGGAACGGAATATCGCTGACGCTGCGCGAATAGGTCACCGACGTAAACAGGCCGACGAAAAGCATTTCGCCGGTTACCTTGCCGGATTTGTCGAATGTCTTGATCGCAACGGCATCCATCGGAACGCGGCGGTGTACCGTGGAACGGCGGTTAACCTTGGAAATGGTCAACGGGGGTTGACCGCGGCGGAGCTTTTGCTGCGGTTCAGAAAGGCAATGGCGTGCATCATTCAGATAGACGGGCATAACCTCGTCTCTGAGTAAACCAAGGCTCTTCTTTTTGGCTGTATCGCTGACGATTTTGCCGTTCTTCTCTACGAATTTATATTCGCGATAACCCAGAAGCGTAAAGTTGTTGTCGTATAGATATTCCAGAAATGCCTGGTATTCTTCGATCAGGAAGTCATCGAATTTTGCGGGTGCATTGCTCAACTGGCGCTGGGCCTCGCGCAGCATGTCCTTCATAGGTAGCCAGTCGCGTGTCGCGTTGGCGACATCTTCGATGATCTGCAGCAAGCCCATGCGCAATTCGTCCGCCTGCGCTTCGCTGATCGTGCCGCGCAGTTCTACATGCGACATGGAATAGCGCCGCAGCCCCGGTTCATAATCGGCTTTGAAACCTTTTACGGTGCCTTTGGCCGTGAATTCCGCATTCATTGTTGGATGGACCAGCATCTGGATCAATTGCCCATGGCGCACGATCTCGGCGACAATGGAATCGATCAGGAACGCCATGTCATCCTGTACGATATCTATAATGGTTCTTCCGGCCGTCCATCCGTCTTTATCCTGTGTTGGCGTATAAATGCGAACACGCGGCTTGTTATCGTCCTTGTCCTTGAACAGCGACCAGTGGCTTTCGATAGTTTTTGCAAGAACGACGGGCTCTATCTGCTTGAGATCTTCCTCGGGAATTTTTGCGAGAAAAACTTCTGCGAACTCCTTCATGGTGGCAGTGGCCTTGGAAGGAAGGAGATCGAGTGTTTTTTTGATGATGGATTTTGTCATAGCCGCCGCAAGCTTTTCTTATGATGCTTTTAATTGCAAAATTAGCCTTAACCTATTCCCGCACATGGGTAATGGCAAGCGATTCAAGCATGTTTATGGTGACTTTTCTATATGCGTTGCCGCATGCAAAAAGCTCATTTCAGCTATTTTGTGCTCAGATCAAGGATAACGCGGCTGCCGTCATTTTCGGGCGTATTCATCGTGCCTTGGTATACGATCGATGTACCGGATTTCAGCTGCATGATCAGGCGTGTGCCGGTGTCGCCTATGGCTTCCGTGCTATAAGAAACAATAACGGGGTTTCCGGTGAAGTTTTGTTGCGCCGGTGCGTTCCATTTCGCGGCGGGCAGTTCGACGACGAGAATTTTTTCCGCGTTGTCGAGATCCGCCGTATACGAGGATTTGCCATTAAGATCCAGAACAATGCGCACTTTGCCCGGATGTTCGCCAGTGCGGATGCCCGTGACTGCGGTGCCGGATGATATGGATGCTGCGGGTGCCGCAGACGGAGCTGGAACAGGGGGCGGCGCAGGTTGTGCGGCTGGCGTTGCCGGTGCTGGCGCGGTTTGCGGCGGTGTTGCAGGCGTGGCTGCCGCAACTTCCGGCGTTGCTGGCGGTGTTATCGGTTGTGGTGCGTCTGTAGCGACTTCCGATGCCGCAAGTGTACCGTCATCGCCTGTGGGCGGAAGTGGAACACTGGCGGGTTGCATGGGCTCGGCTTCTTCCAAAGAAGATTCTTCAATTGGCGGAACGGTCGCAGCTGCGGCGCCATTGGTCAACATATCCAGCTGGTTGATCAGATTTTGCAGGTCTTTTTCGATAGACACCAGGCGCACGATGGCAGGTGCCATAGCGTCGAAATCGTTGCGCAATTCCTGTACTGCGTTTTCAAGACGGTCGAGACGGTCGACTTCGTCACTAAGTTTCGACGAAAACAAGGCCGTATTCGCGCCTTTGGCCGTTAGAGCGGGCAATCCGTCGGCCGTCTTTGGTGCGCCCGTCATGCCCGCGAGCGGCGGTTGGTCGTCCGCACCGGGCGGTGCAGCAATCGGTTTCAGGGTGTCTGAAGTGGGGGAGCCGTTGTAACCGCGTGGTGTTGATTCGCCGCAAGCGGTTAGCAGCACGGGACAGAGTATTGTCAGAATACTCAGTTTCACCATGCTAAAAAACGCTCGTTCGCCGCGGAATTGCGGCTTTTTTGTCCAGAATCTGGACATGAAGGGAAATGCCTTGCGGTTAGAATTGCACAAGGGCGGAAATGCCCGGTTACAAGGATACGTTTGACGGAATCTCTTGGCAACAGGTCTTTGTACAGGGTTACATTTTTTTTCAATGCCTTAACCCGCGGTGTGTGAAATTTTTGCCTATATTGCTTTCAGGGAAGTAGCGCTATAAAGTGACAATGGTTTCCCCTGCTGCAGGAAAGAATTCATCGCACATGCTTTCATGGAGAAAAAATTCTTTAATTTGCGCAATGACATTGAGTCTGTTCCTCGGCAGCGCCGCTCATGCGGACATTATAGAAATACAGCCTTTTGATTTCGGTGAGTGGGCCATCACGAACAACACAGCCCTTAATTATGTAACCGTTAGCCCCAATGGCTCGGTTTCGCATTCTCCTTCGTTGATCAATATCAACAATACGCCGGAGCAGGGCATATACCGCGTTGACGGATTGCCGCCCTTTTCTACGATCAACAGCATCAACGTGACGATGCTTACACCTCTGTCGGGAGGGAACCAGAATCTTACGATGGATAATTTTCAGGTGACATTTACGCCTGTAAATTCAAGCGGCGAAACCACGATCAATCTCGGCGCCACGGCCAGAACCAATGGCAGCGGTATGTCGTATGACGATGCTGTGTATACCGGCACCTTGCAGCTTGATATCAATTATTAGCCCCCTAAAGTATGCCCTGTTTAAACGCCAAGGAGACCTTATGAGACTTTTTAAAGACAGTATATGCCGGCTTGCGCTTGCATCCATCATCGCATTGCCGATGATAGCGGTTGCAACGCCTTCGAAAGCGAATGTTACCATTACCCCAACCATCGTGGTAATCGAAGGCCGCACGCGATATGCGGATGTTAACTTAATCAACGTTACCGCTTCGCCGCACACCTATGCCATCGGCTGGCGATATATGAAAATGGTGGGCGATGATGGCTCCTACGAAAACGTAGACAAGTCGCTTACCGATTTTGATTTGGCGCAAAACGTGGTTTTCACGCCCAAGCGCGTCACGCTTGAACCGCAGGGATTGCAAAAAATCCGTCTTGGTTTGCGCCTTAAAGGCGAGCCGCCTGCTCCCGGCGATTATCGTGCGCATCTTGAATTGCGCGATGTTGGTCAAGCTTCGGCAAATGAACCAAACGCAGGTGACAAAAAAGGCGTATCGGTTGGCGTAAAAGTCAATGTAGGCTTTTCTATTCCTGTTGTTTACCGCGTGGGCGAAAGCACCGCAGTGCCGGTCATAGGTACGGTGACCACTGGTCTCGATGCACAGGGCCGCCCCGAGGTTGTAATTCCTGTGACTAAAGCGGGAGGTGAAGCATTCGGTGTGATGGGGCGCTTGCAGGTCGTTTACAATGACAAGGTTGTCGGTGAAATCAAAAACGCCAATATCTTTGCTGAATCCAAAGGTCGAACCTACAGAATTCCGTTAAATATTCCCAAACTCAGCGGCGGAACAGTCAAGGTGATCTACAGACATTATGATGCTGCCAACGATGCAATCTATGCTGAAAAAAGCATCCCGGTCGGGCAATAAATCTCGGCAAATATAAAAAAAGAGGCGCCGTAGGGCGCCTCTTTTCATGAATGATTTTTCTTAGTATGCAAATGATACGTTGAAGGATGCTGTATGGGCTGCATCTGCCGGTGTTGCCGTTACATGGATATCGGCACCAAACCTAACCGTTTCAGGCGTACCGCCCGTAACGATCGTAACAGGTCTGTTCGTGGCTTCGGCCAAGGCTTGGTTTGCGCCCTGCGTTGTTGTGCCATATGTAATGTTTTGCAGCGTCAGGCCAGGATCTGTGAACGGTGTAATTGCCGTACGTTGCAGGTTCACCACAACGCCGTTGATACCTGTGGGCAATGAAACTGTTACCGTACCGGCTTGTGCGGCCGCCAGAGTTTCAATGGCTTGGGAGTCTCCAGTACCGCCACCAAGGTTGATGGCAGACACGGTGCCCGCTGTTGTCAGACGAAGATCAAAAGGGTCCGCGTTTCTGAACACGAGAAACCATGTGCCGAAGTTCATGTCCACGCCGTCTGCAACTGTAACAGCAGAGTTCGTTGTCATGCTGACGCTAACGGTGGGGTTAACAGCGGCGGCTTGCGATTGGCTGATGGAAAAAGGAATTCCTATGAGAGCGGCAACAGCCACAGTTGCCAGAATTTTTGTACGTTTAAAGTCCATTTTCAGTCTCCTGACCTAGGGTTTAATAATACGACGTATCGTAAAATTTCGTAAGACACCCGCGTTCTGCGGATCCTAAAACTTACGTTAACAGAGTATATATAAAAAGTTAACGTACGTTTAAATCATTCGAAAATTTAAGAGTTTTAAAAAGAGGCGCTGTGTAAGCGCCTCTTTTATGAATTAGTAAGCGAAAGACACATCAAACGATGCTGTGTGCACTCCGTCTGCCGGCGTGCCTGTGACAGCTATGTCGGCGCCAAATCTGACTGTCTCCGGTGTACCGCCCGTAACGATCGTTACCGGGTAGTTGGTAACCGGGGTCATAACGGCCCCCGTAGCACCTGCGTCTGTCACTGTATCATACATGACGTTGGTCAGGCTGAGGTTGGTGTCGGTAAAGTTTACCGTGGCTGTACGCTGCATGTTCACCACAACGCCGTTAATACCTGTCGGCAGGGAAACGGTAACTGTACCAGCTTGCGAGGCAGGGATTGTGTTAATCGCCTGTGAGTCAGCTGTACCGCCGCCTAGGCCTACTGTCGAGATGGATCCATCAACAGGGCTGACGCGCAGCGAGAACAAGTCCGCGTTACGGAATACCAGAAACCATGTGCCGAATTGCATATCAACACCGTCTGCAACTGTAACGGCAGAGTTTGTTGTCAAACTAACGTTAACAGTCGGTGTAACGGCGGCGGCTTCTGTTTTGGAGGGTACAAAGGCGATGCTCATGAGAGCGGCAACAGCAACAGTTGCCAAAATTTTGGGGCGTTTAAAGTTCATATTTTCAGTCTCCTGACCTAGGGTTTAATAGTAGATAATCCCGTATAAATTTTCATAAGACTTGCGCATCCTGCGGGTCTTAAGACAACTAACGTAATGACAGTATCACATACGAATGGTTAACGCATCTTTAAACTATTGTAAACTTTCAAACTTTTTTTAAATAAATAAAATTAACCAAAAAGCGCGGATTTCCTTAGATTTTTCAAACTTGGCACGGGCTTTGCAATAAAGAACGTTAATAAAAGTATTTCTGGGTTTCTCTTAAAAGGTTCCATTCCTGAAGATTTTTTAAGGAATGATTCGTCTGTGCCAACATTTTCATAAAGTTGATCGATGCGTTTATCTCGATTAGGCCTCTTTTTCGCAATTTTGCTGGCGCCCGTGATGGCGTCGGCTGAGATTCCTGCGCAATCTGCAAAACGCGAATTGACCGATGCAGAACGCATGCTGCTGGCGCGTGAATTTATGGCCAAGGTTAAACCGGCGATGGAAGCTGCGGACCGTGAAATTAAAAAACAGCGCGGCGATGTCGATTTGTCCAATCTGGAAGATGGGGAGGAGCTTTTTTTCCGCATACGCCTTACCAACCAGATAGCGCTCGAATACCAGCTGCTAGCTGTAAAAGAAGGCAACCACCTTCTTATTTCTTTCAAGGACTTTGTGGATGCCGTACGATTTCCCATCGTGTTCGATGGCGATACGGGGATAGCACAGGGTTGGTACATCCGCGAAAATAAGAAATTCAATCTTGATATAAAGAACCGTGAGGTTGTGACAGATCACGGGGTTTTCAAACTGTCGGATAAAGTAACCGAACAAAATGGCGATTTATCAGTACCGTCGGAAGAGCTAGCCCAGTGGTTCGGTTTCCAGTTAAAACCCAATGTAGGGCAATTGGAGTTCCAGCTTGTTTCCGAAACCAAGCTTCCTATCCAGGAACAGATAGAAAGGCAGGAACGCACTTTTTCGGATATCGGTATTGAGCCGCCGCGTTTGCCTCTTCACAAAGACGAACAAAAAATGATCGACTATCCTTTTGTCGATGTAACAACGGATACGCGTCACACACGTTATGGCGATAGCGAAACCAAGCCGCAAACAACGTCTTACGCAAACGTCAGGACCGCCGGTGATTTCGCGCATGGTACACTCACCACACAGACCCAGCTGACAAAAGAAAACAAGCTTTCCAATTTCCGCGCCAATTATAAAAAAGAATCGCTTGAGCCGGAACTGCTTGGCCCCCTGAAAGCGCGTCGTTTCGAACTAGGCGATATTACGCCGATACAAGTCCCCATTAATGAGCGCTTTACAAGCGGTATGGGTGCCCGCGTGACCAATAAAGACTCTTTGAGAACAGTTACCAACGCATATACCGACATAGTTGGATATGCGACCCCCGGATGGGACGTAGAGTTGTATAGACAGGAACAGCTTTTGGGCGTTCAGACTGTCGGAGATGATGGTCGCTATATCTTCCCGAGAGTGGATCTTTACGGATCGGACAACACTTTCCGCGTGGTGCTCTATGGTTTGCAGGGGGAAGTGCGGGAAGAAGAAATGTACATACCCGTTGACCCTAAACGTCTGGCAGACTCCGGCAGTGCATATGACTTTTCTATCGTCCGTCAGGATACAAACACATACGACAAAATAAAAAGAAATGACTCCGATGCCGGTGCACCATCTGTAACCGCTCTCTATGAAATACCTGTCGGAAATTCCAGTGCCGTTACAACAGGCCTTTTGACACGGCAGGATGACGGCAACCAGAAAGCCACCGGTATCGTCGGCTTGTCGACCACCTTTGCGGAAACACTATGGAACTTCAACACGGCTGTTGAGAACACAGGCGAGATGGCCGGAGAAATTATTGCACGTAAGGATATAGGCCGCCACCAGATCAGAAACGAAACGCGTATTGCTACGGACAGATTCGATTATGAGAAGCCCGACCTCGATGATGGCGTCATTTTTGCCAATCCCGCTCAGGGCCCTACGTTTGACCGCGAAGTTTTCGGAAACGAATTCAATATAAACGGTCCTTTGGACCTCAAACTTGGTGAAAGACCGCATTACAACATGACCTTGAATTATGGCCAAAGCGCCGAAGGTATGAACGCGGCCATTGCTTCTGCAGGTCTAAGCACATCCATGCGTCCGCTGGCATTTAACCAGCAATTGGTTTACGAGAAAAATGATGCGGTAGAAGACGATTCTCTAAATGCCTTGACGAATATCACCGGTTCTATCGGACGCAACCGTCTGCGTTTTACCTCGGATTACCAGATCAAGCCGGAAGCCGTGCTTGAGCGCGTTGGTGCAACGATTAATCGTTACATATCCCAGTCGATGGATGTTGAAGGCGGGATCCAGCACATAATGGATCCAAAATACACAGAAGTATCGGGTCGATTGAACTGGGACACAGGATACGGAAACCTCAGCCCCGGCGTCATTTATAATAGCGACAACGACGTCACCGCCACTTTAACCACGCGTTTCGGTCTTGCCCGGGACCCGCACAGCGGCAATCCGAAACTCTTTGACCGCCAGATTACAACAAACGGCGGTGTCGCAGCCTTTGTCTTCCTCGATAAAGACGGCGACAATGTTTTCGGCGAAGGTGATGAACCCATTCCAGATGCAATTATCAAGGCACCGCAAAATGGTGGCCGCGAAATTACCGATGAAGAGGGGCGTGCCTTCTTCAGCCAGATGGGCCATTTGCGTCTGACGGATGTTTATGTCGATCCAAACTCACTGGCGGACCCGTATTGGATTCCGGCCTATGAAGGATCTTCCGTTCTTCCGCGCGAAGGGCATGTTATATCTCTGGAGTTCCCGGTCCACATGTCAGGGGAAATGGACGGCACTGTTTTTGCGAAAAGCGCTGACGGCACATCCTATCCTGTAAAAGGCGTTAGTGTCGGATTGTATGACCATAACGGGAAAAAGATTCAGGGTTCGTCATCGGAACAAGACGGCTTCTATGTCATGTCAAAAATTCCGCCTGGAAACTATTATCTTGTTGTTGACGATGCAGATATCGGCAAAGGCATTTCTCGTCCATTGCCGCAGCCTGTAACAATAGGATATGAAGGCACTACGATTTACGCGAACAATATCTATATGAAGGCCAACGCTGTCGATGTGCCGTTGACGGTTCTTGCGAGCGGCCTTCCTTATGATGCCGATAAGGCAAAAGCCTATGAAGGCAGGCATTTCGCTCTTAACCTAGGCAGATATAAGTCCCGTCTGGCAATGGGCCTGGCGTGGCTGAAAGTTCGTGCGCTTAGCGGCTTTGCGCTGGCCGGCACGGATTTGATCGAACAGCCGGGCGAAAGCTTGCCGCGCGAGAGTGACAATTACGTGTTGCGCGTGAGCATGCAGGAAAACAACCTGATCGAGGCTTACAAAAAATGCGGCGAAATCGCGCACAAAGGAAATTATTGTGCGGTGGAAATCATGCCGGGCGGCTTGGGTGAAAAAATTGCTTTGCAGAACGCCCAGTAACTATTCCAGATCGCGCAGCCTCATTACCATCTTCTCATCATCCCATTCGACATCCGCGCCTATGATTTTTTCCTCGATCATGTGATTGGCATCGATGAGATACGTTTCGGGCAGCTTGAACGTCTGGTAGGATTTCTGAGCGATCTTTTTGTCAATGTCACGTGCAACGTAAACATTTTCTATCGGCAGTTCCTTGCCGTATTTTTTTAAAAAGCGTTCGATTGCCTGATCGTCGTCATCCTGCGAAAGGAAAATAAACACAGCATCGGTTTTTTGCGCGAGCCGCAACATTTGCGGGAATTCTATCACGCAGGGCGGGCACCACGTGGCCCAGAAATTCAGCACGACCGGTCTACCCTTGAATGTGCTTAGCTTGTAGGTTTTTCCATCCATCGTTTTAAAGACAAAATCCGGCGCGGACATATCCGTTTTGGCATCGGGCTCGGCTGACGCCGCTGGCTCTGCAGTATTCTTGCGCGCACTGTTTCCGTCATACCATGTGTAGGCAACACCGGAGAGAATCAATGCCAGCAAGATAAAGAGATTGCGTTTCATGCCGTTGCTTCCTTCCGGGTGCGCTGCCATAAAACACCGATAAGCAGTATCTCCAGAATGCAAAATGAACCAAGCCCAGCGGCGACCCCGGTGATGAAACCATAGGAATGCAGCCCCACGCTCAGCAGGTTCACCCCAAACCAGGCAAGTGCAACAACAATCGAGAGCGCTGCGATACCGGCCATAAAGCCCGTGCGGTTAAGATGCCCGCTTATCTGGCCGTGCAATATCCATGCAAGCCATAGCACAATAAGCAGTGCTCCATTTTCCTTGGGATCCCATCCCCAGAATCTGCCCCATGATTGATCGGCCCAGATGCCGCCGAGTATGGTGCCGACGGTGGTAAAAAGCAGCGCTATCAGCGACATTATCTTTATAGGCTTTACAAGATCGCGCGGCTCCCGGCCTACGGCTGTTTTAACCAGCCATGCATGCGCCATAAGCGATGCTATCACGCAGAAGCCATACCCCATCGTAATGCAAAGCACATGCGTGGACAGCCAGAAATTCGTGTTGAGAACCGCCACAAGCATTTTCATGGTATCGCCGTCGGCAAAGGATTCCGCCGTAAAAAGCAGCAGAAGTCCGGAGACGGAGCCCAGCAAAAGCCCCTGACCGTCTTTGCGGGGCCATTCCAGAACAAGCGATACGATGACGCAGACAAGGGCGACAAAGAGTATGGATTCATAGAGCGTTCCCACAGGGGCGCGATCGAGGATAACAACGCGGGCGATAATCGCGAGAGCATGGGTGAGACACCCCAAGCCGACCGCGATGAAGCCCAGCCTGTGATAGATTTTATTTGCCGCAAGATTATATGCAATCAACGAAAAGAAGGCAGCGAGGTATAAAACCCCCGAAAGCAAGAGCGGATGCAGTTGATTGTAGAGACTTTCCAGCTTTAGCTTTTGCGTTGCATTGAATGTCTTGGCCATTTCTGCGGCTTGTCTTGTGGTGTCGTTCCATGTCATTATATCTTCGCGCTGGTATGCCGCGGCCATGTCCTGCCAAAGCTTAAGATACGTTCCACTTAAAGGAGATCCTTGTCCTTCCTCGGCGAAAGACCAGGGGGAGTGCCATGTTTCACCTTCTATACCCGGGACGATCCGCAGCAAGATATTGGCTTCACCGGATTGTTCCAAGACGTTCACATCCATGGCGAATTGGACGATCTGCCTCTCTTCCTCTGTGTAGGTTTCAGGATCATCCCCCTTTTTCTGCACAATCGCTTGAACCCGCTTCTTCAGGCGCTCCTGATAAGGGCGATATTCCTGCAAGGTGAAAGGCTGGCCATCTGTAACCTTCCAATCCTTGGCAAGGCTGTCCGGAAGTGCAACGTTTAAAGGAAGAAGCAGGGTAAAGCTGCGCAGCAATTGCGTGTATAGAAAGGATGCTTCGGAAAGTCGCATCAACTCTCGCTGGTCGTTGCTCCATTCTTGCTCGGGCTGTGCCGAAAGCTCTTGAATAACCGCGGCACGCGCATTCAAGGCAGGTGCCAGTTCTGCAAAGCTGTAATAACGGGATTTACGGGGCGGCAAATCCAGTTGCTCGGGGCGAAAAATGCGAAAGACAGGGCGATGCAGCGCCAATGCCGGATCGAATAGCGTTTCGGCAAGCCATGCGTCGGCGCTCATGCCATCCAGAGACTCGCGCCCGCTGAAATGTTCGAGCATTGCGCGCGCGAATGTGTCTATGGGTTTGATACGCCCTTCATGTTGTACGGGCAGGGCGGCAAAATCGTCCTGTTTCATACCGGCCGCCTGCAAGGGCGCAGGAAGACATGATAGTATAAGTAGCAAAAGGATACGGATCGTCATGCCGCTTTTCCTTTTCCGCTTCTCATGCGGATAATGACATGCAGCAAGAGCCCTGCAAATATTATGGCGCTGGCAAGGTAAGGGAAAATACGGCCCTTGTTTTCCACTATGCTAAGCACCGAATATTCGCCATCCGGCCTTTGGCTGAAAGAAGCTTGATAGAAGGTGTACCCTTTATAACGCAGCGGTTCGTTCATGTGAATATGGTACGGCCATGCCACACTGCCGTCGCGCACAATAACATCGGATGAAAAGCCGCGTGCCATGTCCGTACCTGGGTGTAGCTCGCGTTTGAAATCCTTAAGTTCGACATCGAAAGGCAGTTTGGTAAGCGCGCGTCCCATATAAATGGTATAAACGTTATCCCCCATGGTTATTTCCGGGCGGTGCGGGATCTCTTCCATACTTATATATGTGCCATCCTGCCCTTCGCCCGCGCCCGTTACACGAAACACGATCCCTGACAAATTGGCCTCGTTGGCTTTGTCGGGTGGGGCATCCTGCAGAGTGACGCGTTCTGCCAGCCCGTGACGGTCCTGCGCGCTGGAAACAGGAACAGGGCGGCAATTGCGGCAAATATTCTCGGCAGTTATTTTGAAGGGCAATGTGAGTTCGCGCAGACGGCTTTCCATGTTTTCGAAAGGTATCGTCTCAACCGGCGCACCGTCTTTTTCTATGGTGAGGATGCGGTCATGATAATCGGATACGAGATTACCGCTCTGGCCTTCTTTCAAAAGAAGAAAACCTTCTCTTTGCGTTATGGCCGTAATCAATCCGCCAACCAGAAGAACCAGAATACCAAGATGCGTGAGAATAATGCCCGCTTGGTGCGCACGCCACGGGCTGAACATAAGGAATTTTACCAGGAGACCGGCCGTGATGACGCCAATCGTTGTGTATGCGCCCGGCAAAGGAATCGGGCCCAGCCACAAAATCCATGATGACAGGAACAGGCGCTGTGCATCGTAAAGGCCCATATCTTTTTGCATGATCGTGCCCAAAGTGAGCAACACCATCAGCCACGGCAAGGTAAAGAAAACGACGGAAGGCCCTGCCATGATTTTTAACCATGCGCGGAAATTATTTGGTTTGATCTCTTCGCCGTCCTTCATGCTTATTGGCTTAGACGGTTGAGTTCTTTCGATCAATCTGATTTTATGACGCCATGAGCGCAGACGAATTACAGGATATACAAACGCTTTTGGCCCATCACGAACGCCAGATCCAGGATTTGAGCGATATCGTTATGGCGCAGGCGAAAGAAATCGAGCGCCTGCGGCTCAGGCTGGACCGTACCCAGCAAAAACTGCAGGAAATGGTGCTTTCCGCCACAGAAGAGGGCAAGGAAAGTCTAAGTGTTACCGAGCAAGCCCTCAGGGACAAGCCACCCCATTATTAATCTTTATGGGGTTTACAGAATTTTCTTTACTTGATAATCGTTCTCAATTAGAGGAATGACAGGTAACCTAGAGGAACTGTGTATGACCCAGCTTAAACTCATTCAAGAACGTCCCAATCCGCAAGCCATTACATTTGTCTTGGAAAAAGACATCATGGGCCCGCTTTCCAAGGTCAGCATCTCGCGCGCCGACACAGCGCTTTTACAATATAGCCCGCTGGCGCAGGTGCTCTACCAAGTAAGTAAAATGCTCACACGCGTTGATTTTTTCATAGATGATGACAAGAACACACGTATCAGCCTTTCGCGCCCGCTTATGCCTTGGGAACCTGTGAATATTGAAAAGACAAGAAACCTTCTTACGGATTTCGCGAAAACAGGGCAGCAATTCCTTTTGCCCGAGGCTATTGCACAAAATCTGGAAACCAAAAAGGCGTATGAGCCAGAGGGGCCGATCCAGACCCTGGTCGCAAAAGTATTCAGGGCTCAGGTTAACCCGATTGTTGAAAAAGACGGCGGCGCTATGGAACTCACCAACATTGAGTTGCGAAACGACGGCTCTATTTATGCCGACGTACTTATCGCCGGTGCCTGCAGCGGTTGTAAGAGTGCAAGCTCTCATACGTTGCAAGGCGCGATGAATGGAATAATAGACGCCATAAACATGAAGAAAGCCGAACATCCGGACATTCCACTGGTGCAGTCCTTATCTTTTAAAGAAATCCGTTCCGAGAATGTTCAAAGAATGATTCTCTCTCGTTAGGCGGCTTTTAAATCCGGCGCTGATTGAGGACTTGCCTCTGCTTTCGTGAAAGCTAGGCCGGAGAAATCGACGCTGGCGACGGCGTTTTCCACCGCGATCTTGCTGGCTGCACTGTTGAATCCAGCGCAGCATCCTTGTGTGCCATCGCAGCCATCGCATTTGCTGGCCGCGATTTCCGTTGTTTTTACAGTCGTCTCAACCCCTTTGAGGCCGGAGAAATCGACGCTGGCGACGGCGTTTTCCACCGCGATCTTGCTGGCTG
>JAPJRC010000013.1:14442-16060 GCA_030824805.1 Micavibrio sp. | reverse complement strand
TTGAATCCAGCGCAGCATCCTTGTGTGCCATCGCAGCCATCGCATTTGCTGGCCGGAGCTTCCTGCTTTTCCTGCTGGTGGTTTTGCGGCTGTGCGTGCATTTGATTTGATGTTTCGTTGCGCGCAACCGTATTTTGCCCGTCGTTGGTTTTGGGCGCCTCTTGCGTCGGTTGAGCAGCAGGCTGTGCAGGTTTGTATGCTGTACCGTCATTGTTCATGACGGACGGGCGACTAGTATCCAAAGATTGTACAATTTTATTCGCGCTATCGTTCCCCGCCAGTTTCGAAAGTTTTTCAAGATTATCGTGATTTACGTGGCCTTGCTGCACATCGTTGCGGATCTGTTGAACAATTTCCGCGGCCTTGGGATTTTGCGCGGCTACTTGCGTCAGCGTCTGCTGCAGACCGGCGTTGTCTTTAACGGGTAGCGCGACAAATGTTTGCTGCTGCGGCTGTTGTGATTGCTGCTGAGTGGTCTGCGTTGCCTGACCTGAAGGCTGCGTATTTACAGGCTGAGACGGAACATTGTTCGTTTGCGGCGTATTATTATTTGTCGGCGTGGATGGCGTCGAAGCCGTTCCTGAACCAGTGGTGTCATTTTTGTTCTGCATTGTGGATGCAGATGTGCTGGTGGTCTGGGCCGGAGAAACAACGGTACGTTGTGCAGGATTTTGTTCAGAGTTGTTTTGCGGACCTGAAGGCGTGCTTTGAGGGATTTCCGCATTGCTTGTCTGTCGCACAGGGGCTGGTTGCGCCCCTTGCGGCGTCATTGGCTCACTATTGCCGGATTTTACACCCGCTGTAATTACGGCGGCCATTGCAGAGGAACTGTTGGCCTGCGGTTGTTGCGCTATATTTTCCTGTCTCGCGGGTTGTTGCTGCGCCTGTGTGGAAGGCTGCGCCCTATCTATCGCCGGGGAAGAGGTTTCAGTAAGCCCCTTTGACTGTACAGCATTTTCAGATTTTGGCGTGGTTGCAACCGATGAAATCTCCGCTGGGTTATTTGCCGCAGTCGTTCCGGTTGTTTCCACCGCCGGCTTTGCTTCGACGGGTGCTTTTGCTTCCGCGTTGACTGGGGTTGTTTGCGGCGTTCCGCTTTCAGGTTTTGCTGTTGCCACAACTTCTGCAGGCGCAGGTTTGGACTCTGCAGATGTCTTTGCTTCTACAGCCGTTTCGGTTTTAGCCGCGCCCGTAGCTTGGGCTTCTGCCGGTTTTGCGGCGCTGGTCGCAGGGGCTTCTGTTGCAGGCTTTGCTTCGACGGATGCCTTTGCTTCCGCGTTGGCCGGTGTTTGCGGTGTTCCGCTTTCAGGTTTTGCCGCAGCCCCAACTTCTGCAGGCGCAGATTTGGGCTCTGCAGATGTCTTTGCTTCTACAGCCGTTTCGGTTTTAGATGCGCCCGTAGCTTGGGCTTCTGCCGGTTTTGCGGCGCTGGTCGCAGGGGCTTCCGCAGCCGGCTTTGCTTCGGTGGGTGTCTTTGCTTCAACAGCCGTTTCGGTTTTAGCTGCGCCTGCAGTTTGTACGTCTGCCGGTTTTGCTGCGTTTGCCGCAGGGGCTTCCGTTGCAGGCTTTGCTTCGGTGGGTGTCTTTGCTTCAACAGCCGTTTCGGTTTTAGCTGCGC
>JAPJRC010000013.1:0-14342 GCA_030824805.1 Micavibrio sp. | reverse complement strand
CCGTAGCTTGGGCTTCTGCTGGTTTTGCGGCGCTGGTCGCAGAAGCTTCCGTTGCAGGCTTTGCTTCCGCGTTGGCCGGTGTTTGCGGCGCTCCGCTTTCAACTTTAGCCGCAGCCCCAACTTCTGCGGGTGCAGATTTGGACTCCGCAGGCGTCTTTGCTTCTACAGTGGTTTCAGTCTTTGCAGTTTCTACAACTTGTGTGCCCGTTTCCGCTTGCGCCGGTGTAGAAGCGGGGGCTTCTTGTACGGGAGCAGAAGCCTCAGCAGAAGCTTTTACTTCGGATGTTTCAACTTTGATATCGTTTTTGGCGGCTTGCGTATCCGTTGTGGCGGCAGGTGTTCCTGCTGTCACGGCTGTATCAATTGCAGGGGCTGCTGCAGCTTCCGGCGCTTTGGCTTCAGTCGTTTCGCCTTTTGCAGCAATTGCTGCGGTTGCTTCAACGGGGGTGGCAGAATTGTTTGCCGCAGGAGCTTCCTGAACAGGTGCGGAAGACTCCGCCTTTGCGGTTTCAACGGCTGGCTGGGCAGGGGTCTCAGCAGAAGCTTTTACTTCGGATGCTTCAGCTTTGATATCGCCGGACGCGGCATTTTCGGCAGGTTTTCCAACATCGTTGCTTTGTGTATTGGTTGCTGCAACAGGCGTTTCTGAAGGGGCGGCTTTATCAGCGGCAAGGCCTACTGTTTCTGCAGGCGCTTGTACGGCGCTGTCCGCCGGTGCTTGGGCTTCAGCCGTTTCGCCTTTAGCTGCAACCGCGGCGACTGCCTCAACGGGTGCGCTGGAATTGTTCGCCGCCGGCGCTTCTTGCACAGGTGCAGAAGGCTCCGCCTTTGCGGTTTCAACGGCTGGCTGGGCAGGGGTTTCTGCCGAAGCTTCTACCTTGGCTTCAGTGGATACGCCCGCTTCGGTTGGTTTTGCTGCGTCGTTTGTCACGGATGTTTCCGTTGTCTGCGTTGCCGCATTTTCGGTAGTAGCCTGTGTTGCTTCTGCCGGTGCCTTCGCTTCTACGGCGGCTTCGGCCGGTTGTGCATTATCGGATCCAGCAGATTTTTCGGATTCAACAGGAGTCTGAGGTGTTTCAGCCTTAGCTGTAGTTTCAGACGCTTCTGCTTGTGATGTTGCTGCGGTCTCGACAGAAATATTTGTTTCACCGGCTTTGGATGCTTCCACAGCGGCTTGTTCCGGAGCGTTGTTGGTGGCCACGCTCACAGGCGCTTCCACAGCCGGAGCTGTAGCCAGGTTTGCATCCTGCTGTGCGGCAGGGGGCGCTGCCGCCGTCTGGTCGCCCATCGGAGCCACTTGGGCCGGCGCTGCAAGCGTTGCGACTGCTTCTTGCAGAGAGGGCGGCGACGCGCTTGTTTCTGTGCCCATTGCAGGCGGGATATTTTCAGCGGCCGCCTGTTTGATTGTGCTTATGGCTTCGGCAACGACAGGCGCGGCGTTTTGCAGCTGGGCCGAAACATCCGGATTACTTAGAATTGCATCTACGGCTTTGGCATTGGCAGGGTCGGTCAGTGCAGCGGGATTTTGTGCAATAGCCTCAATGACAGGCGCGACATCCACGCCAAGCTTTTGCAAGGCAGGCTGGCTGGCTTCAAGTGCGCTGACGATTTCTGCGGCAGCGTGTATGGTTTCGACCGGCACATCGTGCTTGATGGCGAGCGCTTCGGCTTGTACGGCCTGCACTTCCTTCAGAGCCAGACTGGATGTCTCGATCACGGCCTGGATGGGCTCTGGTAGAGAAGCTTGAACATCCCCATCCATTTGTTTTATCGCCGTCGCCAGTTCCGCCAGCGTTTCGAGTTTGGCCGGATTGGCTTTGATATCTTCCAGAATGGATTCTATTTTTTGCAGTGCTTCGATTTTTTCAACCGGAACGTCTTGCGCGGTCATATCCTGCTGGGCAGCTTTCAATTCCGTTGCGATAAGCGTTATCGATTGAAGCGTGTCGTTAGACAGCACCACATTGTCTGCCTGTACCGCAGCGATGGTTTCCACGATTTTGACAACTTCGGGCGTACCGATAGCCTTTAATGTTTCGCCGAGAGCCTGCAGGTCGGCAGGCTTTATTTCGCCCTGTTCTATCTTGGAAAGCTGCTCTTTCATAACAACCGCCTGTTCGGGTGTTGTCGTAGGCTGTTCTATCGCGCGTGCTATGTCGCGCGCGACAACTGCCATAACGGTCTCCGCCACAAACTCCTTGTGGTCGCGCAGCATGACATTCACTTCGTTCAGCGTAGCCTGCGGCAAGGTCTTTTGCACTTCGGGCGTGGCCAGAAGAACAACGGTTTCCTGCAGGAGCGGCTTTATAGCGGCATCGCTGTCCTTGGCCATTAGCTTTGCAAGGTCTTCGGCTTTGATTTCCGCGAGGTCAATGCCGGCCTCTTTCAGCGTTTCGATCGCTTCTTTCAATTCCGGATGAATATCGGGCGCGGCGTCAACATCATTGAGGATTTTGAGTATTTCCGCTGCCGCTTCGATGGCCTGCGGTGTGACTTCCACAGCGGGGATTTCAAGAACAGGCGGTGGCGAAACCGCTTCGGCAGAGGCAATGATTTCAGCCACATTCGCCTGCAATTCCGGAATGTCTGCCACTATGTCCGCAACGATTTCCGGAAGCTTCTCGACGATCCCGGCTACTTGCGACGGCTCCGCATTTTCAAGCGCATCGACCATGGCGGTGATTTCTTCTATGGCGGCCGCGTCGGCAACGGGATCAAGCGTATCCACAATCGCCTGCAGTCCCTGCGCCATTTCGGCAATCTGGATCTGCTGCGTTATCGGCAGAAACTCCTGCGGCTGTATAACATCACCAAGGTTATAATCATTGGCTACGTTCGTAACAGATTCTACAACACCAGTGGCTATGGCCAGCGGCAATGTTCCCGCTTCAAGCCCTTTGCTGAGCTGGGTTTTTATTTCCTGCGCAAGTTCGGCAATCTTTTCGCGCGATGCGGCGGTTTGCGGGCCTTCCGACAAAGCGCGCATATGAATGACATTGGTGATAAGCGCGAGCAATTCCGGCGTCAGAAGTTGCTGCGTTTCCATGTCCTGCATCAGCTCTTTCAATTCGCTGGCGCTGACGCTGCCGCCAATGGCTTCACCGATGGCCGTCAGGGCGGCTTGCTGCGCACTCATCAGGCCTTGCAGTTCTTCCTGTGTCGGGGCTTCGAACTGGATCCAGAGTTTGTCGCCGCGCACGCTTTCAAAGATCTTGTCGACGTTGGCGGCGTTCGACGTCATCGCCGTGCCGGTAACGGTGATGCGCAGATTGATATTCGAGGCACCTTCGACAATCGCCGAAATGCCGTCGATGGCCGCCATCTCGGTCACGCCTTCTTCAAATTTGAAGTCGGGCTTTTTGTTCGCGACCTTCATTGCGATGAAAACAGGTTTTGCATTGACGGCTCGGGCGAAGCTTCCACCCTTGCTCATTACATATTCTTTCAATGCCGTGAGGAGCGTCTGGCGGATAACATGCGAAGTGCCGAGCGCGTCGAGCTGTTCGGATATGCTGATAAGCGCCTGGTGTGGAACATCGAAGGCTTCGACCGAAATGCTTTCGCCGCCGCGCGAGGCTTTGGAATGATCGATCAGTTGCTGGGCGGCCGCATAAACAAGCGGATTGCGTATCGCGGGCGATTCCGTGAGGTTGTCGTTGTCGGCAAAAGGCCCGGATGGAGACGCAGCGGTATCCAGCTCACTCAGTTTTTTCGATACAGGCTTTGCCATCTTGTCCTGAAGTTCGGGTCGGGGAATTCGGACGACAGATATAAATGATAATAATTCTCAGTTAAAGCCCGAAATTGAGAAAATGATTATTTTCTCCTTATATATGTACTATTAATTCTCTATGGAAAATAAAGGGCTTGGAATTGTGGCTCTAGGCTAAATCCTAGTCATTAACCAGAGTTTCTATGAGCGGCAGGCCGAAAAAGAGGAACAACACGGCCAACAGGCCTAGGCACAGGAATATAGCATTGAGCGGTATCGGACCCTTCTGGCGCCTTACCGCTTCTTCTGTTTTGGGAACATTTTTCAATGCCTGATTTTCCATTTTTGCCTCCTGATATATCCAGCATTTTGAATATCTTCACGATTTTGGTCGCAAACAAAAAACACTTGTTGCTGCGGTAAGTTCCAGAAACCGGGATGTTTAAGAGACAACGTGAGGGAAATGGTGCCGTTGAGAGGAATTGAACCTCCGACCCACGCATTACGAATGCGTTGCTCTACCCCTGAGCTACAACGGCACGCCATAGAAGCGCGGTACAGGTGTTACCTATTTTTAAATTAGATTGCAATAGGTCAGTAAATATTTTATATAATTATGTAATATAACATAACATTGCGAATAAAGGGTCAAAGATGTTTGATAAAATTAAAGAAGTTCTCAAAAGCGCGTTCAAGGCTCCTGCCGAAGATCTGGGCTATGCGATAGGGGAACAGACCATGTTCCCGCCGGTAAATCCGACCCTTTCCACCGCATCGCGCACGGAATATTCGCCCGATGAAGTTCTGGGCGATGTTGTCACGCTTCCATCCGATTTCAGGGCCGTGCCGACGCCGGCAGTTTTTAAGCCTTAAGTTTGACGGTAGGCCGAAAATCATCTAGAAACGCCATCGGAAGGTCGGCGCGGGCGTGAGCTTCGCCAATCCGGTCAGGGCCGAAAGGCAGCAGCCGCAACGAATATGCCGCGGGTCGTGTCCGGCCTTCCACCTTAAAAACCCGCTTACAGGCGGGTTTTTGCATACTTGGGCTATAGTTTGGAATATCGCGGCTTTTCGGGGTATTATTAACGATGGCCTCCTTTGCGCACAGTTTGCTCCAGCATGTTGAAACGGCAATCACATTGCCTTTTTGTCTGCTCACTGTTTTGATCGTGCATGAGCTTGGGCATTATTTCGCAGCCCGCCTTCTTAAATTAAGAGTAGAAAGCGTAAGCTTGGGGCGGGGGCGTTTGATGTGGGGGCGTACAGACGCCAGAGGAACGGTATGGCGCCTTCATTTATGGCCGATCTGCGCGCACGTCCACATCGCTGATTTCTCAAATCCGTTATTGTCGTTCAGAAAAAAGCTTTTTGTCATTCTGGCAGGGCCAGCCGTCAATTTCTTGCTGCCCTTGATATTATTTCTGGCCTTCTTTGCCAATTTCGGGCAACCAGCCATTCCGACTATTGTGACAGGCGTTGAAAAAAACATGCCTGCTTACAGAGCCGGGCTGCTGCCGGGGGATCGCATAGTTTCCATCAACGGCGATCCGGTTCGCACGATGGAAGATGTTATCCAGTACACACATATGCGCCCTTCGGCGCCGCTTGAGGTTGTGTACGAACGCAATACTGAAACAATTACCGTTAAAGTCCTGCCGAAATGGACGGAGTATCGCGACATGGATGGTGTTTCGCGTTCCCACGGTCGCATCGGGGTAACCATCTGGCAGCAGCCCTATGACCTGAAACATGTCCGCTCTGTGGCCGGGCAAAAAGTGGAAACCCTTGACGAGGCGCGCACGGCTCTGCTTGCGCACATGGATCAGCGTATCGAGATCGGCCTGCGTTCCCTGGACGGAAAAACGTACATTTCAGTGATAGATCTTTCTTCAAAATCCAACAAAAATCTTGCCGACCCGAACCATTGGGAACACGACATGCTGTATATAGGCGCCTTGAGGGATAATCACTATCTGCCCTTAACCATTCCCCAAAGTATTAGCCTTGCCATATCACGCACAGCAGAGATGATCGGGAATGTTGCATTGCTGCCTTTCAATTTGTTTCCCATCGACAAAGACATGATCACGCCCGATGCCGTTGTCTCATGGGAAACGTCGTATTTGCAGGCAAAGCTCTATGTGTTCGTATTCTTTGCGTCTCTGTGCTCCTGCGTAATCGGTTTTTTAAACCTTTTGCCGTTCCCCCAGCTGGATGGCGGGCAGGTGTTGTTTCTCGTTGGCGAGCGCTACAAGCGTCGCCCCTTGACGCGCCGCGAACAGGCGGCGTTAATAGTCTTTAGCCTGCTTTTCTTCTATGCAGCTGTCTTCGGCGCGAATATCGATGCTATGCGCGGGTATTATCTTTTCCAGATGCAAAAAGCCGCCGCCGCGGAGCAGTAAAATCCCTTGGATCGTCTTAATACCGGTATAGACAGCGATTGAAACAATTCTAGAATTACCGTAGATCTGAAGAACTAACCCATTCTTCAGTGTCATTTATTTGAGCAAGCTTTCTTACAGACCCGATATCGATGGCCTACGCGCTCTGGCGGTGATCCCGGTGGTCCTCTACCATTTTGGCGGAACCGCATTTACGGGTGGCTATGTCGGCGTCGATATATTTTTTGTGATTTCGGGTTACCTTATAACCTCCATTATTCTGAAGGAGCAAGCTGTCGGAGATTTTTCACTCCTGCGCTTTTATGAGCGCCGCATACGACGCATATTGCCTGCCTTGTTTACTGTATTGGTTGTATCCACGATTGCCGGATTTCTGTTTTTATTTCCGCCTGATCTAGAATATTTCGGCCGCGCTTTGGCTGCCACTGCCGGTTTTGGTTCCAACTTTTTGTTCTGGCAGGAATCCGGCTATTTTCAGCCCGCTGCCATCACTGTTCCTTTGCTGCATACATGGTCGCTGGCGGTGGAAGAACAATTCTACATATTCATGCCATTGGTTTTGATGTTTACGCATAGGTTCTGTCCGCGTTTGACGCTGCCGTTGATTACTCTGGCGATTGCCGTATCGATGGGGCTTTGCCTATTTGCTATCAGCATGAAATCCTACGCCGCGCTGTTTTATCTTCTTCCAACCCGCGCCTGGGAACTGCTTGTAGGTTCCGGCCTTGCCTTTGTATCAAAACCGTCGGAGCGCTTAAAATTTTACGCGCCGCTGCTTTTTGCGATAGGCACTGGGCTTATCTTTTACGCGATTATTGCCTATGACAATGACACAATCTTTCCTGGACCGGCGGCATTGTTACCAACGGTAGGTGCAGCGCTTATTCTTTATGCGGGTTTATACGAGAATGTTTTTTCCCGTATGGTGCTTGGAAACAAAATTGCCGTTTTCTTTGGAAAGATATCGTATTCGCTGTATCTCTGGCACTGGCCGGTGATCGTATATTTGCAATACAGACTACCTGTCGAGACCAGCCTTATAACAACAGCAGGTTTATTCGCTGCCTGTACTCTTCTCGCCTACATAACATGGCGTTTCGTGGAAAACCCCGTCCGCAATAAAAGTTTTCTCTCACGCAGAACGCTCTTTATTGCGGCTTTTTTGGTTTCTATCCTCTTTATCGGTGGCGGCCTTTTCATTTCCAAGGAAAAAGGGTTCCCGCATCGTTTCCCCGCCGATGTGCTGGAATTATATAAAGTCAGCACAGGCGGGATTTTTCCGGCAGCGTCAGACAAACCAGAGGCGTCCCAATATAGCGGTATGCTGGGTGCTGATATGGCCGTACCATCGTTTCTTCTGTGGGGAGATTCACATGCCGAGTCAGCCGCGCCAGGTGTAGATGTGGCTGCCCGTAAGCTGGGCAAGCGCGGTTATCTTGTTGGCTATCACAGCTGTGTTCCGTCTTATGTGGATGTCGCAATCGCCCAAGATGCCTGCAATGCTTCAAACCGCTCTATCGTGGAATGGCTGAGAAAACACCCGGAAATCAAAACGGTTTTACTCGTCGGCCATTGGTCAAATCATGATTATTTCTATGCAAGGCATCATCAATACGGACGGACAGAATCGCCAACATTGTTGCGCGATACGCTGGGCACGTTGATGGATGGCCTGCACAAGGATGGAAAGCGCATCGTTTTTATGATGGATCCGCCGCACGCTCCTGTTTTCACTTTGCCGCTCTATGTTGCGCGGGCAAAACATTATAATATTCCTCTCGATCTTAAATATGATCTAAGCCGGTACGAAGAGCAGGAGGCGGGTATCAATGCCGCCTTGGAAGACCTCAAAAACCAGTACGACTTTAAAGTTTACAATCTGGCCGCCAAGTTCTGCCCGGACGGTACATGCCCGCTGACGGTCGATGGACAGCCGGTTTTCCGCGATTATAACCATTTTTCCACCTATGCTGCCGTCGCCCTATCGGATATGTTTCTGCCGCTGTTTGAGTAATATGAAAATATATGCGGACAAAGCCCGGCTCCACGCCCATTCCGTTTGAAATGACTCCGGAATCGCTCTAGATCTAAGATATGTCCGATAGCCAGAAAGAATACCGCGTTCTCGCGCGCAAATACCGTCCCAGAAATTTCGATGATTTGATCGGTCAGGAGGCGCTGGTACGCACCCTGAAAAACGCGATTGAATCAGGCCGCATCGCGCACGCCTTTATGCTCACCGGTATTCGCGGCGTAGGAAAAACAACGACGGCGCGTATCATTGCGAAGGCGTTGAACTATACGGGCCCCGATGGGAAATCCGGCCCTACCACAGGCAACACGGACGATTGCGATATCTGCAAGGCCATCACCGAAGACCGTCATCCCGACGTGTTTGAAATGGACGCGGCCTCGCGCACCGGCGTCGACGATATCCGCGAAATCCTCGACGGTGTGCGGTACGCGCCAACCTCTGCACGCTATAAAATCTACATCATCGACGAAGTGCACATGCTTTCCAAAAACGCGTTCAACGCGCTTTTGAAGACGCTGGAGGAACCACCGCCGCATGTGAAGTTTATCTTTGCGACGACGGAAATCCGCAAAGTGCCGGTGACGGTTCTTTCGCGCTGCCAGCGTTTTGACCTGCGCCGCATCGATGCCGAAACGCTGGGTGCGTATTACAAAACCATCACCGAGAAAGAAGGCGTGAAAGCGGACGATGAGGCGTTGTCGATGATCGCACGCGCCGCAGACGGTTCCGCCCGTGACGGTCTTTCGATGCTGGACCAGGCTATCGCGCTTTCGCAAGGTGAAGTCACCGCGCAAAAAGTCAAGGACATGCTCGGCCTCGCCGATCGCGGCCTTGTGCTCGATCTGCTTGAAAACGCGGTTACCGGCAAATGTGAAGAAGCGCTCGCGCTGATGGAGGACCTGTACCGCAAAGGCGCGGATCCATCCGTTATCGTCGGCGATATGCTGGACCTTTCCCATCTTCTGACCAAGCTGCGCGCCGTGCCTTCGATGAAGGACACGCTGCAGGTTATGGCGAAAGAAGAAATGGAACGCGCCGCAACGCTGGCTGCTAAACTGTCCATGCCCGCGCTGGGCCGTGTGTGGCAGATTTTGCTCAAAGGTCTCAACGAAGTGAACTATGCGCCTGTCCCGCAAAAGGCTGCCGAGATGCTGGTTATCCGCTTGGCTTATACCGCCGATTTGCCGGACCCTGCGGACCTTATCAAGAAATTGAAAGACGGCACGCCGGTCTCCGGCGGCGGGCCTGCGATGAACGCGCCGTCGCCATCGGGCGGCGGCTCGTACCAGACCGTGAATGTTGCGGGCGGCATGGTCTCATCCGCCGCCGCCGTAAAGGTCGAAACAGCGGTTGCACCCGCGCCTATAACCGCCATTACCTCGCTCCTCGATATGCAGGGCGCGTTACAGCAGGCAGGCTATATGAAGCTTGCCACGGAAGTTTATCTCTATGCGCATCTGGTAAAGCTGGAGGAGGGGCGTTTTGAATTCCGCCCTGCACCCGAGGCCTCCCCCAATCTGGCGCAGGAACTCACCAGAGCACTGAAAGACGCTACCGGCAAACGCTGGATGGTTTCTGTTTCCACGGCGGTGGGACAGCCCACGCTTTTGCAGCAGGCCAAGGCAAAGGAAGAAGAGCGTTTCAATACGGTCCGTGCCCACAATCTCGTGAAACAGGTGTTCGAGATTTTCCCCGACGCCGAACTGAAAACAATTCATAACAAAGAGGACTAGGCGAATGAATATCGCAAAAATGATGCAACAGGCGAAGGCCATGCAGGACAAAATGCAATCCATGCAGGAAAAAATGGGCGGCGTTACCGTCGAAGGCGCTTCCGGCGGCGGGCTTGTAAAGGTTGTGCTCACCTGCAAAGGACAGTGCCAGTCGATTGATCTGGATCCGTCCGTAATCGTCGCATCCGAAAAAGAAGTCCTCGAAGATCTTCTGAAAGCCGCCATCAACGATGCCAAGGCCAAAGCCGATTCCAAGATGGCCGAAGAGACACAGAAGATGATGTCGGATCTCGGCCTGCCACCCGGTATGATGGGCAGTGGCGGCCTGCCGTTCTAAACCAATTAATACTCGCTCTTTTTCTGGCCTTTGGGCTTGTCGTAGTACACGGTGTTTTTATCGTTCGTGTACACCTTGAGCTTATCTTCATCCGGCGTGTTGTTGTAGATATACATGATGTTATTCACGCTATCCCTGTCCCAGCCGTTATACTGGCCAATGACATGGCGTGACATGATCGGGAACACCGACCGGAAGGTGTTGTCGAGGTTTTTGGCGAACGGGCTGCCGAAGTTCGGGTTCATGACGAAGTTGCAAACGACCGTGCCGCCTTCCGCCAGTCTTTCCTTGACCAGTTGGAAGAATTCCTGCGTCACAAGATTTTCCGGTAGGGTCAGATCGCCCTGATAGGCGTCGAGTACGATCAGATCGTATTTTTTCTTGTCGCGGATGAGGAAGCTTTCCGCCGAGATGGGCTCGAAATGTTTGTTCGCGCCGAGCTCCTGTTTCAGGAAGTCGCGTTCCGCCACATCCTTGAGCGAAGGGTCGATATCGATAAACATATATTCGTTGATATCATCGCCGAGCCCTATGGTAAAACCGCCCGCACCGATGACGAGTACATTCAGCGGTTCTGCTTCAAGATCGCGGGAATAAATATACTGCGTCTCGATAAAATTCACATAGTCATGCTTGAGGTTGGTGTTGGGGTTGTAGCGTGAATCCTGATTGTGGTTGAGCGACATAACGCGCGTCTGGCCGTCCGGGCTTTCGAAGATGCGGATGACGTTATACTGGTTGTTGTTGACCACGCCGAGGCTCTTGAGCACAGGACCTGCGTTGAACGCCACGCCAAGCGCAGCCAGTGAGACCATGGCGGCTTTCATCCATACGGGCTTTCTGCGGCCCAGCAGGAAGAACAGAACGGCCAGAAGCACAAAGTTCAGCGCCGCCGTGTAATGCACGCCCACAGTCGCCATAAGGACAAGCGTTGCGAATGTCGCGCCGAGGAACGAGCCGATGGTGGAGAAGAACAGGATCTTGCCTGTAATCTGCGCCAGCTTCTCGCGGCGGAAATAGTTGCTGACCAGCGGGATCGTCTGCCCCAGCAGGAAAACGGGCGTAACAAGGAAAAGGGCGGAGTAAATGGTGGCGAGAACAATACGGTTACTCACCCCGCTGCCGATCAGCGCGTCCATGAAAGTTATAAGCGGCACATAGGAAATACCGCCGACAAGGAACAGCGTTGCGATAAGGATGTTGGACGTCAGCTTGTCACGCATGGTGACGACTTTGCCCTTGCGGTTCTTGTGCTCTTTGAACTGGCCGCCGAAATAATATCCAAAGGAGAGGGGAAGCAGCACCGCCGCGATAATGATGGAAACAATGTCCGTGCCGCTGCCGATGAAGGGGATGGTCACGCGGATGGCGAGCAATTCCGAGGAAAGAACGACATAGCCCTCGATAATGATAACGGCGAAGAGGGCATAAAAGGCGCGTTTGGACAAGTTCATGTAAAATTCTCTAAAGATTGTTATTTCGGCCCTTTCATCATGTTCTATTTTCGAAATAAGTACACTATATTCAATGGCATCCCCGAAAGCCGCCTACAGGAATTTTTGAAGTTATGCCAAATGTGAAAATCGTTACCTGGAACATTAACTCGGTTCGTCTGCGGGCGCCCATCGTGGTCGATATGATGCGCGCGCTGGAACCGGACATTGTCTGCCTGCAGGAAACCAAATGCCCGGACGAGCTTTTCCCCTCGAAGATATTCGAGGACGAAGGCTATGTGCACCAGCATTTTCACGGCATGAAATCATACAACGGCGTTGCTATCCTCTCGAAGATACCGTTTCTTGCCAAAGACATTCACCACCGTGTGGGTCGCGAAGATTGCCGCCACATCGCGGCGCAATTCAGCAATTTCGAATTGCACAATATCTACATTCCCGCAGGCGGCGATATTCCGGTGCCGGAGGAAAACGACAAGTTCGCGCACAAGCTTGATTTTGTCGATGAACTCAACGGCTGGTTCAAGGACCGCTACACGCCGGACCAGAACATAGTCGCGGTCGGTGATTTCAACATCGCGCCGCTGGAACACGATGTATGGTCGCACAAGCAGCTTTTAAAAGTCGTATCCCACACGCCCATAGAGGTTGAAAAACTTACGCGCATGTACAGCTCGCTCGACTGGGTCGATGCCATACGGTATTTCGTCCCGCCGGAAGAGAAATGCTATACATGGTGGAGCTACCGCAACCACGATTGGAAAGTCTCCAATCGCGGGCGCAGACTAGACCATATCTGGGTGACAAAGCCCCTCGCAAAAAAGCTTAAATCCCACAAAATTCTGGCCGAGGCCCGTGATTGGGAAAAACCGTCCGACCATGTTCCGGTTATGCTGGAACTGGCGGCGTAATCACCAACGCCTCAAGTGGTGGCAGCACGTTCGGGATTGGTTAGGATATATTCGTGAACATCGACCAGTGCACCATCCAGACAGCGTGCCTGTTTGCTGCACCGTATGCCCGTTTTCGTGAATCCTAGTTTTTCCATCACGCGGCGGCTCGGCGCGTTGCCTTCGTAATGACAAGTATAGACGGTGTTGATGCCCAGTGCCTGAAAACCATACTGTATGACCGCTTTTGTGGCTTCGGTGGCATAGCCCTTGCCAAGAAAATCTTTGGCAACCCAATATCCTGTCTCGTATGTGGCGTCATCGCGCGGACTGATCCCTGTGCTGATGACAAATGCGCCGGTATCCTTACAAAGACCGATAATAAAATTATTGGCCTCTGCTTTTGCAATAAAGTTTTCTTTGATCGATTCGACCCGGTTGGCGCCGTCATACGACCACGACATCCACAATTGCAAATCTTGCCATACAGGCTGCATGGCGGCGGTTATCGCTGCCGCATCCTCCATAACAGGTGTGCGTAAAATCAATCTATCCGTTTCTATTCTTATGCTCATGACGCCAGCCTCATTTCATATTTGTGCAAAACGCCCTGCGATCCATCGCCCCACGCTTTGGTTTCCTGCCCGATATAATCAAACCCAAACGCCTGGTTTGCGCGGCGTGAGGCTTCGTTACCGGCTTTGTGACCGACCGCGATGCAATCGAACTGGCCGCTCCCGACAATCCATTCTATGCGCGCCGCATATAAAAGACGCGAAAGCTTTTGTCCGCGATAGTCTTCGCGGATGTAGCTGCCTGCAAGAAGTGCCGTGCGTCCTTTCTTGTCGTTTCTGTCTGTGAATACAGCCGAATTGCCGATCAGCTTTTTCCCGTCATACAAACCGAAAAAAGCGTTTTTCTGGCTGCCCAGCATGTATTGCCACTGGGAATCGCTCCATGAGGACTCGACGGCATAGGAGTTGCCATACACGTTCTCGTGCAGAGAAAGCGCTTCCAGGCGGATATCCTTGTAGGTCTGCCAGTCATCGACATCGAATTTTTTGACAAACATAGCTATTCCTTTCGTTTCTTTCGAAAGGTTGGCGGGAAATCTTTTCTTGGGGGGATGTCCTGTCAGCCTTTCCGGTTTGGTGGCTGACGGTGGAGAAACTATCCGATCAACCAAGCGCAAGCCATTTCCTTCATGCCGAGCGTCGTCGGCATGGTGGTAATGGAGGCGTTGCGGTTGCACTGATCGTGTTTCATACAAAAATGAAAACATGGATGCTTGCGTGCTGGCAAGTAAAAATTGTTTTGAAACCAATTTTCTTTCCGGACGTTTATATAATATGAAACCGGAAACCCATTATTTTCAGGCGGATGAGCATATTCCAAACAACCCGGACTTGCCGGTCCTGATATACAGGCATGCAGCGGAAAGCTCGGATCTGGCCCTGTATTTTGAAGAAATGCTTGCCAGACACGGCTGGGGCGGCCTCTGGCGCGATGGTGTTTATGATTACACACATTTTCATTCCAAATCGCATGAGGTGCTCTGTATCGCCGCCGGACACGCCCGTTTGCAGATTGGCGGCGAACATGGCGGCGACTTCGATGTTTCGACAGGGGATCTGATCGTGCTTCCTGCCGGTACAGGCCACCGGCAATTGTCTGCCAGCCATGATTTCCTCGTTGTCGGCGCGTACCCGAAAGGACAGG
The DNA here is from genome assembly GCA_030824805.1 of Micavibrio sp. Lineage (GTDB taxonomy): Bacteria > Pseudomonadota > Alphaproteobacteria > Micavibrionales > Micavibrionaceae > Micavibrio_A. Next base: position 60 of record JAPJRC010000013.1, on the reverse strand, counting down.
AGGATTACGATATACTCTGTTCGGTCAAGGACGTCCCCATAGCGGTGGAGCGCATAGCAG
>JAPJRC010000094.1 GCA_030824805.1 Micavibrio sp. | reverse complement strand
GTGGAGGTCGGGTCGTCCTTGCGGATGTTTTCCGAAACCAGGTAACGGTAGAACTGGCGCAGGGCGGACAGGCGGCGCGCAACCGTACGAACGGCGATCTGCGACGTGTTCTTGCCTTTTACATGTTTCTTGGCGGCCAGATGATCCAGGTATGCCTTGATGTCGGACGTTGTTGCCGTGTCCACGTCGGATTTGCGTTCCTGACGCAGGTAAAGCGAAACATCCGCGAGGTCGCGCCAGTAGGCATGACGCGTGTTCATGGCTGCGCCACGTTCTGCGGTTAGCATATCAAGAAACGCATCGATCGACCCGTGAAGGGTAGGTTTCGGTAGTTTCGGACGACCTGGACGAGCCATAATTTTATTCCTTCTAATATCTGTTCAGAACGCTGGCAACGGTTTCTGCACCGATCAGCTTTGCGTCCTCAATAAGCCCCACGTTTAACATACTGTACAACGTCTTGCGGACTGTTCCGGAATACATATTATCCGGGCTAGCGGCAAGGCTGTTCAGTACGGCCAAAACGGTTATCCCAATTTGTTTTTTTTCTGGGGCCGTTTCGAGCAACACATTCAAACCGACTGTAGGCATTACATAATTATTTTCTAAAGTCAACATAGAATGTTTGTCATAAACTTTTAACGGAGTATCTAGAGCAGCGGCTTCCTTGTCAAGAGATTCAAGTATTGCAAGGATTTGGTCGGAATCCGCCGGCTTTAGCGTTCTGAGGGCTTTGACGAATACGTCGGGCTTCACCGCATTTGTCTGGGTAGGGGTTAACGACTTGAAAGCCTGTAAGTATATGTAAATTATGGGCTTTTGCGGTGCAAGTTTTTGCGCTGCATCAAGCCAGTAGGGCGAAAGGCCGCGGCCACCAGCCAAAAGCACCGCCAGCGCTTTTTCGGCGATCTCTGGGGATAACTTTTCCGGTTTGGCTTCGGCTAGCATATTCCCGTAATAAACGGCAATGTCCGCGGGGTTCCGGCCGGAGTTCAGTGCCGATTCGATATAAGGCCACTGGCTGGGTACATCCTTGATGGCTTTTGCCTTGGCCCAGTTTTCTTCACGGGCTACGGCTGCCGTATAATATGTCAGGCCTCTGGCATCGACTTCCGTCTTGATCATAGCCTTGGCGTTATCCGGCAGCGATTTGTCCATAAGATAAAAAGTCAGCAGGGTTGAGGGCGTTTTCTCTAGGATTGCCTTTGTAAGCCCGTCATAACGGATTTTGCCGTTGGCGAGGATCAGCGCACGCTGCAGATCGTTCAATTTGCCGAGCGCTTCCGGTGTGGCGGCGCTGACGCTGTAAGTTTTGTCGTTGTAAATAGCGTTCAAAGTTGCATCGTTGGGAAAAGACGGTGCCGCCGACGCGCCAAGCGTTTGTGCGCAGGCTTTGTCGAGCGTTGCGAAGAATTGGTCGGAAGGGTATTTGGCGGCCGCGACTTTTTCTTCCAAGCATGCGGTTGCCAGATCGTTTTTCATGACCATCAGCAGCATGCCCATCTGGGCGATCGAAACATCGTACGGTTCTTCGGATTTTTGCGTGTACAATTCCCACGCATCGTCATAAAGGCCCATATCCATTAGCTTGTTGATACGCTGGATCAGAAGATCGTTTCCACGCAGCGGGCCGATATCGTTCTTGATCAGGCTTGCATCGGCCTTGGTCAAAAGCAGGCGGCGTTGCAGCGTCAGCACAGAGCGTAGCTTTGGATTGTTGGGAAGGCGGGAGATAAGAAACTCGATTTCCGAACGGTTTTGTCCCTGCCAGAGCGTCTTTTCCAGCGCGCCCGATTTTCCGCCCGACAAGGTGCCTGTCGATTCTACAGCAACCCAATCGATCTTGGGCTTGCTCTCTTCCGCTGCAGGCGCAGGCTTTTCAGCCTTCGTGCTTTCATTGTCCTGCGCGAACGCTACGGACGGGGCCAGAGAGAGAAGGAGGGCGAGGAAAAGGAAGCGCATGGCAGGATTTGATCCGTGTCTGTGGGTTATTGGGCGCCGGCGATAGGCACGTTTACATTGATGTCTTGCTGTTGCACGGGTACATCCACCAGAGCCAGATAGGCGAAGCCACCAAGGGCGATAATCAGAAGTCCGAGAATCAGGAATTTTAGAAAGCCGAATTGCATGGAAAGCCCCGCTGTTGCTGTTTTTTTGAAAAGTGAATCGACCATAATTAACCATTGGCCGATTGGCAATCCCCCTACGGTCGTGGCATAAACGGGACGCACATGGAAAAGCATATCGACATAATTCGCAGGCAAGTAACCAAGCCAATCGTTCTGGTCGGCCTGATGGGCGCGGGCAAGACGAAAACAGGCGGGTTCATGGCGAAGAGGCTCGATATTCCGTTTGTGGATGCAGATGTTGAAATCGAAGCTGCCGCTGGGCGCAGTATTGCGGATATTTTTCAGGAGCAGGGTGAGCCCGCCTTCCGTGACCTTGAGCGGCGCGTGATCGCCCGCTTGCTTTCCAACGAGATAAAAGTGATAGCGCCCGGCGGCGGCGCGATGATGAACGAGCAAACGGCTGCGCTCATCAAATCGAGTTCTTTATCGATTTGGCTTAAAGCCGATCTGGATATTCTTGTGGAACGTACGGGCCGGACCAACAAACGCCCACTGCTTCGGAACGGCGATCCGCGCGAAATTTTGCAGGGGCTAATGGACAAACGGTATCCGGTGTATGCGCAGGCGGATCTGACGGTGGAAAGTCTTCCCGTCGATGCCGAACAAAATGCCGAGCGCGTTCTAACCGCGCTGGCCGATTATCTCGAAAGGCAGAAATAACATGAGTGATACAATCAAGGTCAGTGTCGACCTCGACGAACGTTCCTATGACATTCATATTGGCGGCGGGTTGTTGGAGCGTGCGCGGGATTTCATGCCGTACGAACTTTCGGGGCGAAAGATATTCATCCTGCATGACCGTAAGGTTGATATGCATGTGTCGCGCCTGGTGCGCGGCTTGCCGCAAGATGTGGAAACAGAATTTTACGCCGTCGATGGCGGCGAGCCGACAAAATCGTGGTCGCATCTGCAGGCGGTGGTGGACTGGCTTCTATCCAAACACGTCAACCGCAAGTCCGTTCTTTTTGTCGTTGGCGGCGGCGTGCTCGGCGATCTTGGCGGTTTTGCCGCATCTGTGGTTCTGCGCGGAATTGATTTTGTACAGGTGCCGACAACGCTTCTGGCACAAGTGGATTCTTCCGTCGGTGGCAAGACCGGTATAAACACCGCGCAGGGCAAAAACCTCGCCGGGGCATTTTATCAACCCGTTGCGGTTCTGTGCGATACAGACACTTTGAAAACATTGCCCGAGCGCGAGCTCAAGGCCGGTTATGCCGAGATCGTAAAATACGGTTTGCTTGGCAGCAGGGAATTTTATGAATGGCTCGAGGCACACGGAAGCGATGTGTTGTCGCTTGAACCATCTTCATTGAATGACGCCATCGAAACATCGTGCCGCATGAAGGCAGAAATTGTCGGGAAAGACGAGCGGGAGCAGGCGGGGGGCGACCGTGCCCTGCTTAACCTGGGGCACACATTCGGTCACGCTCTGGAAGCCGCTGCCGGGTATGATGGCCGTCTTCTGCACGGCGAGGCCGTGAGCATCGGTATGGTGCTTGCTTTCCGTTTATGCGTGCGCATGGGCCTTTGCCCGGGACAGGACGCTACGCGGATGGAAAACCATTTGAAATCATGCGGCATGAAGACCGAAATTCGCCATATTTCGCCGGCATTGACGCAAAATGCGTGGGAAATAGCGGATTTGATGTATCATGATAAAAAGGCATCGGGTAAGGCCATTGGCTTTATTCTTGTCCGTGAAATCGGGAACGCCTTTCAATCAACAAGCGTTGATATGGATGATGTCCGTAAAGTTATAGAAGCATCTTTTTAAAAAATAGGGAGCCTGTCATGAAAAACGTATTTGCTTTTGCGATTGTCCTTTTTCTGTCGTTTCCCGCGGCGGCTGATAACGTAACCATCATCGAAGGCAACAATGAGCGCGTTGTTCGCGACTTGCCCGGCAATGCGCAGGTTGTGACAGGCGGCGGTGGCACCGTGGTCATCGAAGGCGACGATGATGTGTGGCGCAATCTGGTCTATGGACCGCGCACACGAATATATGCTCCCAACCACAACAGCGTCAGCGCCACATGCCCCGCCACTTTGTCTGTTCGCGATCGCAACAAATGTGTGCGCGATATGATGAAGGCACAGGATAAAATCCGCAGAAAATATAACGATTAATTTTTGCGTCTGCGTCACGCATTTGCGATATCGCATGTGCACCTCGCAACCCTCCAATGCAATAAAGTCTTTTGATTGTGCGGCGCGAGGCCTGTCATCCTTTTGGGGATGAATCCGATCCGCATAGTCATGGACTTCGAAGCATCCGCACAGGTTCAAGGATATCCCATAGAGGTGGGTGTGGCCTTCACCTGGAAGAATGGAAAAATCACGAGCGGTTCAAAACTTATACGCCATGATCCATGGCTTGTGGACGGCGTGTGGTCTTCCGAGGCGCAGGCCGTTCACAGGATTTCCAAAGAAGAAGTGCTGGAGAAAGGTTGCCCGCCCGAAGAGGTTTGCGCCTGGCTTAACCAGACAATCGGCGCGCAAGATACATATGCGGACAGTGAGCTTGATCTGGGCTGGCTCCAGCAGTTGTTCGACGCCGCAAGCATGAAGCCGCTTTTTAAAATGCATCACATCGCCGATGTTATCGAGAGCGCAGACTATGTCAACGAAACCTGCCTGATAGATTTTACCCGCGGTGCGTATAGCGGGACAGAAAAACACCGCGCCGAACCCGACGCGGTGCGTATCTCGCGCGCCGTGGCGGCGTGCTGTGTTATTCCGGAATCCGTCTTGCGTTAAGCGGCACCGTGGCAGTGTTTATACTTTTTGCCTGAACCGCACGGACAGGGCGCGTTGCGTGGCGTATCCGCCCAGCTCGACGGATCGTTCTGGTCAAACGCAGCCTTTCTGATCGGCGTTACGTTATTCGCTTTTTTTTTATCGTCGCCGCCGGAAAGAGCAGGGTCGTCACGCGTTTCCTGCAGCTTCTTCTGCTGCGCTTCCATCTGGGCCTGTTGCTTTTGCAGAGCCGCCAGAACTTCCGGGCTTACATTGATCTCAACAAAACTGAGCGTTTGCGTTACCGCCTCGCGCAGATTGTTCATCATGCCTTCAAAAAGCTGGAATGCCTCGGCTTTGTATTCGTTCAGCGGATCACGCTGACCGAAAGCGCGCAGGTTGATACCCTGACGCAGATGGTCGAGCGAAAGAAGGTGCTCTTTCCAGTGTGAGTCCAGAAGTTGCAGAAGGAAGGTCTTTGCCATGCGGCGGAAAGTTTCCTGACCGGCAACGGCTATCTTGCCGTGCAGGACGTCATCCGCCTTCTGGTTGATGCGCTCGTGCAGAATATGCTGGTCGATATCGTCTTCCTTGATCCATTCCGCGATGGGGAGGTTCAGGTTGAAGATACGCTGCATTTCGTGGTGCAGGGTTTCCGCATCCCATTGCTCGGCATAGGAGCCTTGCGGGCAGGTGCGGTAGATGATGTCGGAAAGCACGTCGTCGCGCATTTCTACGATCAGTTCATCCAGTTCTTCGTTCGCATCCATGATCTCGCGACGCTGTTCGTAAATCACTTTACGCTGGTCGTTCATCACGTTGTCGAACTTCAGAAGGTTCTTGCGGATCTCGAAGTTCTGTTGCTCCACACGGGCCTGTGCGCGTTCCAGCGCTTTGGACAGCCACGGGTGTGTGAGGGCTTCACCATCGCGAAGGCCCATCTGGGATTTCAGAAGCATTTCCATCTTGTCGGACGCGAAGATGCGCATCAAATCGTCTTCGACAGACAGGAAGAAGATAGACGCACCGGGATCGCCTTGACGGCCCGAACGCCCGCGCAGCTGGTTGTCGATACGGCGGGATTCGTGACGCTCGGTACCAATGACGTACAAACCACCAGCTTCTTTCACGATTGCGTGGTCGCGTTCCACTTCGGCGCGGATGCGTGATGCAATCTGCTCTTTCTCGCTTTCGCCCATTTCCGGCGTGATGGCTTGTTCGATAAGCATATCGGCGTTACCGCCGAGCTTGATGTCCGTACCTCGGCCTGCCATGTTCGTTGCGATGGTAACGGCACCGGGACGGCCTGCCTGTGCCACGATCTGGGCTTCCTGTTCATGGTAGCGTGCGTTCAGAACGCTGTGCTTTACTTTGCGCTTTTTCAGCAGTTCGGAGAGCAATTCGGATTTTTCGATAGAAACCGTACCGACCAGCACGGGCTGCTGGCGTTCCTGACATTCATATATCAGTTCGACAATCGCTTCGTATTTGTCGGCGATGGATTTGTAAATCTGGTCGTCGTAGTCCTGACGCGCGACAGGCACGTTCGTCGGGATATCGACAACGCCGAGGCTGTAGATTTCAGCAAATTCCGTTTGTTCCGTCAGCGCTGTAC
>JAPJRC010000093.1 GCA_030824805.1 Micavibrio sp. | reverse complement strand
TAACCCGTATGACGATTTAGCAAACCGTTGCCTTCAGCCTCTCGGCCACAGCTCCGCAGTACAATGTCTGTACAAGCCCATGAATTAACAGAACTTACCCGTAAGATCAACTAGAGATAACGGGTTAAATACGATCCCCAGTCGGTTACATCCGCCAGATCGGGATATTCATCGATTATATGCACTTTCCAGCCGGTCGGCGAGCCTGAATGCCGGAAAACCCTGGCCATAACACAGGCCTCACGGTTCTTTCCGGCCTTTTCCGCCATCAACAGTTCCACAAGATTGTTGTTGGTCATTCCGTCCGCAATCCGCAGGGACGGGGCATCGACATCACCGAAAACATGCCCGGAACGTATCTCGGTTACAAAAACAAGACTGTCGACATCTTTGGGAACGCCGGCGAGTTCACAGGAAATAAATTCATCGTCTCCATCTCCTTCGCCGGTTGCATCGTCCCCGCTGTGATATATCGCGCCGGATTGATCCATTGAGTCTTGCGCCATAGGGCCAACGAAATCGATGTAATTGCCCTGCGCGTCGAAAACGAAACAGGAGATATCCAGATCGTGCTGGTCTGCGCCGCCGCGAACTTTCTCCAGAAAGCGCTCCTTGCTGGCAATACGGTCGTCCCAGCTGATCGCCACGACAATACGGTGACGTGCTTTGACGGTGAACATAAGATTTTCTGTATAGCCGGCCATGATGTCTCGCTAATCTATGTAGTTTTGATCTTTAAGGCGTTTATGCTCGCTGAAATCCAGTTTTACCACGAGCAGGAAACCGATAAGCAATGCCAGAACGCCAATCGTTGCGAGCAATTTGTAAATAATCTCGCCTATATTTACACCCCATATGGACAGGATGATCAGCACGGCTGCGGTGATGGCAAGCCCTACCAGCGTCTGGATAAGGAATTTCTGCATCAGCCAACCTCGCGTTCCAGCACCACAAGAAATGCTTCCCGTTCAAAGAAAAGCAGCATGCGGCGGGTTTCCCTTTCCATGGTGACCACGCGCCAGCCCTCGGCGGCATTGCGGTTCAGGAAGGCGGAAAAACGTTCGGGATCAACTTTGGAGCTTCCGAGGAAGAGGGAGCCCAGCATGCCTTCGCGGTAAAGTATGACTTTGTATTCGCGTGTCTGTTTCATACCGGCAAGGATACAAAAGCCTGCCTATGCCCGCAAACGGGAAAATCTTGTCATAAACACTTATCCCGCCGTATTCCAGATGAGGGCGTTCGGGGCTGCATGGTCCTTGGCGAATTGCCAGATTTTGGCATCGGTGTAAGGACAGGAAGGATAGGGCGGCGGTGATTGCGCCGCTTGGTGGTATTTTTCCGGCGCATGGAAATCGCCATCGGTCGACTTTACGGTTGATACGATTTTTATCGCCGTATTCGGGAAAGCGGATTTAAGCGCACCTGCGAGCACACCGCTGACAGCGGAACACCATATCTCGGAATAAGGTGGAAGCGATAAATCACGAAGCGCCTGGGTCAAAGCCGAATGGAAGGCGCCGGAGCGGAAACCGGGCGGAAAAACATAAGCGTCGCCAACCGCCATCTCCCAGTTCCCGGCTTCTTCCACCAGTTCTTCTATCGGTCTGGGTGCGCAGATCTCGATTTTGGCATTGGTCTTTGCGAGTATTGCCAGCATTGGATGCTTGTCATCATTGCAGGAAAGAAAAAGATGCGCGCGTTTGCCGAGTGACTGGCATGAAAGCGCCAGCGCCAATGCGCCGTGTCCGAATATAGTACCGGCATAACCAATGCTGTTTTCTTCAAAGTCTTTTAGCAACATATCCAATGCGCGGCGTTTGGTGCCGCCGGGGATAAGATCATCACGCAAAACGGACAACGAACCATTCAATTGGTCGATGGTATAGCCGTGCGTCATGGCTTGGCTTTAAGAAAGCTTTTTCTTCAGCAGGTCGTTGATAATGGCCGGATTGGCTTTGCCGCCCGTTTCCTTCATCACTTGTCCAACGAAGAATCCGAACAGTTTTTCTTTACCGGCTTTATAACCCGCGACATTGTCGGGGTTTGCGGCAATGATCTTGTCGATGATGGCCTCGATAGCACCTGTGTCGGTAATTTGTTTCAGGCCTTTGCTTTCAACGATCTTCGCCGCATCGTCGCCCGTTACATACATATCGGCAAACACTTCCTTGGCGATCTTGCCGGAGATAGTGTTGTCTTTGATGAGCGCGATAAGTCCGCCGATCTGGTTTGCCTTGATCGGGCTTTCTGTGATGTCTTTGCCTTCTTTGTTGAGGAGGCCGATGAGCTCGTTTAAAATCCAGTTCGCGGCGAGTTTCGGATCGGAATCGTTTGCCGCTGACTCAAAATATTCCGCGCGCGTCTTCTCGGCGATCAGAACGGTAGAGTCGTAGAGCGAAAGACCGAAATCTTTCATAAACCGGTGTTTCTTCTGGTCTGGCAATTCCGGCAGGGTCGTTTTGATCTCGGCAATCCATTTCGGATCGAGTTCGAGCGGCAGAAGATCAGGGTCCGGGAAGTAACGGTAGTCGTGCGCTTCTTCTTTTGAACGCATGGAACGCGTCTCGAGCTTGTTCGGGTCCCATAGGCGCGTTTCCTGCTTGATTGCTCCGCCGCCTTCAATGATTTCGATCTGGCGGCGTGCTTCGTATTCAATCGCTTGTTGTACGGCTTTGACCGAGTTTACGTTCTTGATTTCGCAGCGCGTGCCGAGGTCGGCGCCGATCTTGCGCACCGATACGTTTACGTCGGCGCGCATGGAGCCTTCTTCCATGTTGCCGTCGCATGTGCCGAGATAGCGCAAAATCATGCGAAGCTTGGAAAGATAGGCAGCAGCTTCTTCCGGACCGCGGATGTCGGGTTCGGATACGATTTCCATCAGCGCGCAACCCGAACGATTCAGGTCGACGAACGATTTGGTCGGGTGCTGGTCGTGCAGGGATTTGCCCGCGTCTTGCTCAAGGTGCAGACGTGTAACGCCGATTTCTTTCGTGCTGCCATCTGCAAGGTCAATTTCGATGATGCCTTTACCGACGATCGGATGCAGGAACTGCGAAATCTGGTAGCCTTGCGGCAGGTCAGGATAGAAATAGTTTTTACGTTCAAAGACGGAATAGGTGTTGATGGCAGCATTCAAGCCAAGGCCTGTGCGCACGGCTTGCTCGACACAGTATTGGTTGAGGACAGGAAGCATGCCCGGCATCGCGGCATCGACCATGGACACTTGTGTGTTTGGTTCTGCGCCGAACGCGGTGGCTGCGCCGGAGAAGAGCTTGGAATTCGCTGTAATCTGGGCATGTACTTCCATCCCGATTACGACTTCCCATTCGCCCGTTTCACCCTTCAACAAATACGTCATTTTCTAACCTTCGCGTTTATTCCAGCGCGGTGCCGCTCGCCACGACCCCATGGGTTAATTCGCGGTGGCGGACATGCTCGCGGTGGATCATGTAAATACCGCTGCACACAATAATGGCACCGCCCAGCGCTGTCCAGACATCAATGCCCTGACCGAACAGTGTGTAGCCGAACAGGATACCCCAGACGAGTTGAACATAGTGGAACGGCGCCACGGTGGAGGTTTCTCCGCTTTTGAAGGCCGTAGAAACCGAAAAGTTGCCGAAAACATGGAACAGGGCGATCAGGGGGAACAGCCACAGGTCCGACATAGCGGGCAGGAAGGCCTCTCCGGTCCAGGTGATGTAGGCCCCGAAGACAACTATAAAGAACAAGACGTTATAGAGGGAAAAGGCCAGCAAAGGCTCGGCTTCGCCGATCTTGCGGATAATGATGGTCGAAGTTGCGTAGCACAGCGCCCCGAACAGAATGCCGAGCGAGGCAAATTCCAGCGGAATGAGGCCGGGGCGAAGAACAATCAGGACGCCCGTAAAGCCTGCAGCAATTGCCATGTAGCGGTAAATGCGGATTTTTTCGCCTAGAAACGCCACCGCCAGCAGCGTCGCAATGAACGGGGCGATAAAAATCAGCGTATAGGACGTTGCCATGCCGAGGACGTTAAAGCCCGTCGTCATAAAATAGAAACTGACCATACCGAGCAGGGCTCTGAGCAGGTGCAAATGTATCTTTTTACTGCGAAGAGTAGGAAGCAGGCCGCCAACACGGCTGGACAGGGAAAGTATGAGGGGAAGCCAGAAGATGTTCGCCCAAAGGCCGATCTGTTCGGGCTGGTAAATGGCGGCGGCCTTTTTGACGAAAACGTCGCCTATGGAATAAAAGGAAAAGCCCAATGCTGCCAAAGCCATTGCCCTGACATTTTTGTTCACCGCCGTACTCATGTTAACCCCGTATTCTTCTTATTCATTGCCTTCATTAATGGCGAAGGAGCGCCAGCACGATGCGGTTTTTAGGTGCCGATTATGCCTTATTTATGGCGTGCAGCTTTGTCCGGCCTTGTCGATATAGGCATTGAATTCCGGATCGTTCTCGAGCGCCGCCCACGGATCCTGCATGTACGGGTTCTGCGCAAGAAGTCTGGCGAAAATCTGGGGGCCGGAATTCTGGACATGCAGGGCGAGCCTGTCGGCGGTGCAGGCACATATTCTCTGCTCCAGACCTGCCGTGCGGGCACAGCGTTTCATATATCTCTCGCGGGTGGGCTGCGCCATGCAGGGCGCATAGATATCGGTCATCATTTTGTTATAGGCGGGGCGCTGTATCGCGGGATCGCTGCTCATCATGGCCTGCCATTCTTCCATGGTGAAAAACTGGGTCAGGCGGGCCGCCGTGCACGCACACAGAAGCTCCTGTCCTTCGACGGACATATCCTGTGTGGGCGAGGCTGTTTTAACGCAGTTGGCAAAATATGTATTGGCGGTCTCTTTCGAAACCAGCGTTTGCGCCTTCGCCATCGAAGGGACCAGAAGAAGGGTGACAAGCAGCAAATATTTCATGGTACGCCTCTGATGTGAAAGGTTCCGGCAATCACGATTGATGCCGCTTACATTAACGTTGGTCAGAAAAACTCGTTCCTCTGGATTGTACTTTCGTTCTGTCCGTTGCCGGCATTTCCGTTTCGATAGGCTCGGCATTGTAGGATGCCGGAGAGACGGCTTCTTTTCCCGTACGCGATTCCGCGGGTTTTTCCGGAGGTTCGTAGTCGGGATTATGAGGAAGCTGCTTCCACGGACCACAACACGCGGAAAGCGTCATAGCCAGGGCAACGATTGCAATCCGTTTCATGTCTACGCAGCTTTCTTCATGTTCAACAATGTCGGGAGCGCCGTGAAGTTCGCGGCTTTCTCGATCACGCCGCCGGCACGGATGATGGTTTCTTCATCCCATGGGCGGCCGATCAATTGCAGGCCGAGAGGAAGGCCCTGATCGTTAATACCGGCTGGAACGGACAGACCGGGAAGACCGGCGAGGTTAACCGTTACGGTGAACACGTCGTTCAGGTACATCTTGATCGGATCGTCTTCATTTTCGCCAATTGCGAATGCGGCTGACGGTGTCGATGGTGCCAGAATGACATCGCATTGCTTGTATGCTTCGAGGAAGTCGTTGAGGATCAGGCGGCGGACCTTCTGCGCCTTGATATAATAAGCGTCGTAATAGCCTGCGGACAGAACATAGGTTCCAACCATGATGCGGCGCTTTACTTCATCGCCGAAACCGGCGGCGCGTGTTTTCTCGTATGTCTCCGTCAGATCTTTGCCATCGACGCGCAGGCCGTAACGCACGCCGTCATAACGCGCGAGGTTCGAAGAGCATTCGGCAGGTGCGATGATGTAGTAAACAGGCAAGCCGTATTTGGTGTGCGGCAGGGACACATCAACAATTTCCGCGCCCGCTTCTTTCAACCAATCGATACCCTGTTGCCACAGCTTTTCGATTTCGGCAGGCATGCCATCTACGCGGTATTCTTTCGGAATGCCAACTTTCAGGCCCTTGACCGATCCGCCGAGTGCGGCGACAAAGTCCGGCACTTCGCGGTTGGCGGATGTGGAATCCTTGGGGTCGAAACCCGACATGGATTTCAACATCATTGCAGAATCTTCCAGCGTACGGCCAAAAGATCCGGCCTGATCGAGCGAAGAGGCGAATGCCACTACGCCCCAACGGGATACGCGGCCATAGGTCGGCTTGATGCCAGCGATGCCTGTGAAAGCTGCCGGCTGGCGGATGGAGCCGCCCGTGTCTGTACCTGTCGCGGCAAGGCACAGACGTGCGGAAACAGCCGCCGAGGAACCACCGGAAGAACCGCCCGGCGTAAGATCGGCGTTCGATCCGTCGCTGCGTTTCCATGGGGAAATCACATTGCCGTAACCGGATGTTGTGTTGGCGGAACCCATCGCGAATTCGTCCAGGTTAAGCTTTCCCAGCATAACCGCGCCATCGCCGAAAAGTTTCGTCGTGACGGTGGATTCATACTGGGGCACGAAGCCTTTGAGAATTTTGGAAGCGGCCGTCGTTTGAACGCCGGTCGTGCAGAACAAATCTTTCACACCGATCGGCGCGCCTTCCAGATAACCGGCGCTGCCTGCGGCGATGCGCTTGTCGGCTTCTTCGGCTTGCTTCAGCGCTATCTCGGGTGTCTCGACGATATAGGCGTTCAGATGGCGGAAC
>JAPJRC010000092.1 GCA_030824805.1 Micavibrio sp. | reverse complement strand
TATACATGCAAAAAAAATGAAATAAATAAATCCATTCAATTTCAGAATCTTAAGATTCTTGCTTCTTAAATTTGCCGTTTAAGTAAGATGGAGGAAGCATAATAAAATTAGTTATACTTATGTCCAATTTGAAAAAATATTGCGTTAGAACAAACTGATAATTTAGACAAACTGAATGCAGGCAATATTATTTATAAAGCCTAAGAGGAGCGATAAAACTTATGTTTCGGAAAATGATTTGCTTCTCTTTTTGTTCCGAAATTTCGGTATGAATAAATGCGTAAAATTGGAAGGCAGAGTGTCTCTCAATATAGTTAAACCGGAATTTTGATTGTTTTATGAGCGGGAGTGCAGGGGAAATGACAATTATACGATTGCTACTTAGAAGCCTGCTCGCGACGATCTGCTGCATTCTGGTGATTATTTTGGTGATTGCCGGCGCGACGGTGGTTTTTTTCCGTACCGCTGATTTTACAACCATGGCCGAACGCTATGGATCAGAGGCCACTGGCCGCGAAGTAAGTATTGGTGATTTGCAAATTCAGTGGAGTAATCCGCTGCGTGTACATATCAGTGATTTCCATTTTGGGAATGCCGATTGGGGTACGGAACCAGACATAGTTAGATTGAAAAGTCTGGATGCTGTTGTTGATGCCAAAGAGTTGCTCAAAGGCAAAGTGGTGCTGCATCAGCTGGTGTTGAGCGGTCTGAATATTTTTCTCGAGCGCGATAAAAATGGCGTAGGCAACTGGCGTTTACACGACTTCACACCCGCCAAACAAAAAGACCCTTTTGAATACGATGCTGAACAACGGGAAGCTTTCCCTTCCATATTGGATGCCATCGCCATTGACAGTGTCTTTCGTATGAAGACATCCAGCGGATCTATCATTAAAATTGATTCACATGATTTCAGGATTTATGCGCAGAATGAAAATAGTCCCGTTTTGATCGCCATAGACGGCGCCTATAATGAAAAAAATGCAAAAATGACCATCGCCGGCGATTCCTATGCCGTGCTTCATGATGCCTCTACACCATATCCGATCAAAATTAGAATAGATCGAAAGCCCGACACGCTGGATTTTGAAGGCACCATGACAGACCCTGTTAATATGGACGGCGCAAAAGGTGCTTTAACCCTGAATGCGCCGGATATGGGGAAAATTCTTTCTATGTTTGGTGTTAATGATGTGCATGCCACGTTCCCGTTGCATTTAAAAACGTCTTTAAGGCGCGCCGGCGATAAATGGGAATTTGAAAAACTGGACGGGAAGGTTGCGAGCACTAATTTTGTAGGCGAACTAGTATTGAATGAAGGTAGCCGCACAACCGCCGACGACCTTGTCGGTGACATACATTTCAAAACAATTGACGCACGTCCAATTATTGATGGTATTAGCAGATTAAGCCGCCCTACAAACAAATCCGATATAAAGCTGATACCGCTTGATGTCGCAAAAGACCCCGATATCACAGTTGATATTGCTCTAAAAGCCAAAGAAATTTACTATGATAATTGGCGTGTAACGGCCGCCACTTTGCACGTGAAAAACAGACCGGGACAAGTTTCAGTCGAAGCTTTAAAATTTTCGGCTGCCAAAGGTCAATTCCATATGGATATGCATCTTGATACCAGTGGTAAAACCCCTCACTTCAGATCAAAAATTGATATCGACGATGTGGATATCGGACGTGTTTTGCATCTAGCGCAAAGCCCCGATACAACAAAAATCATTAATGGCCCGCTGAACGCGCGCGCCTTGCTGGATATGAAGGGAAAAAATATCGAGCAGGGGATTAAAAACAGCCGCGGCGGCGTGGTTGCCTATATGAACAATGGCCGTATAGCAAAAAAATTTCTCGAGTTGGCAACGATCAATCTACGATTGCTGTTTGGCGGCAGCGAGGGGCAAGAAAAAATGTCATGCTTGTTGGGAGTCTACACCATGCGCAACGGTATAGGCCAGATTTTGCCGCTGCAATTGCACGCGGAAAGCGCCTCCCTAACAGGTGAGGGAAAGATAAATCTGTTAAATCAGCAAGTAGATATTCTTATGAAGCCTTTGGAAGGTACGACAGAATTTTTGGCGCTGGACGTTCCGCTACATTTTACAGGCCCATTTTCGTCGATAGATGTTGAGCCTGTTGTGCTTGGAAAAGCCAATCTCCCGCAATTGTCGGCAAGGAAACAGTTGCCATCGGACATGATGCCCGAGTTGAAATCCCTTGCCATGCGAAGCAACTGCGTAAAATGATTTATGCCTAGTTAGTGCGCAGCATTCGCTGGATCTATTTTTGCACGGGGGTTGTTCATGGGGAGAAACAACGCCACCATAACACCAAATCCCACCAGCAGCGCCAGAAGCATAAAGGTGTCAGCATAGCTGAGAATGCTGGATTGGGATAATAGCTCCCGATAGACAGTTGTGGTCGATTGCGCCGCTGCGGCAGATTCAGTCAACCCATGGGCAACGCCATTCGCAGTCAGATTTTGTATGGCGCTATCATACACAGGATCACCTTGCACCAGACGCCCTGTCAGCTGTGATTGATGCATCTGGCTGTAACGCGCTATTGACGTTGTTGCCAAAGCTATACCCACGCTTCCTCCCAAATTCCGCATAAGTGAGAAAAGCGAAGATGCTTTTGTGCTTTTTTCCTTGGGCACACGCATGAATGCCATTGTGCTGACAGGTATAAACAGGAACGGAATTCCCAGCATCTGCACGGCTCGCAACCAGACAAAGGTGGAATATTGCATATCCGGGTTAATATGCGTTGCTGATAGAAAACAGCCTGTCCCACAGAGTATGAGACCAAATAGAACCAGATAACGTGAAGGAACTTTTGATACCAGCTGGCCAGAAACGGGCATTAAGAATAGAACGGCAACCGCTCCCGGTGAGAGAATAAGCCCTGCCATGGTGGCGTCGTAACCGAACTGGCTTTGTACGAGAATGGGGAGCAGGGCACTCGAACTGTACAGCACAAAGCCGGTTATAAAGATCAAGATCGCTCCGAGGGCAAAGCTACGGTCTTTGAAGAGCGACAAATCGACGATCGGGTTTTGGCGGCCTGTAAGCCACAGAATGGCAAAGCCCAGAGACAAAGCGGCGATCAATGCGAAGATTATAATGAAAGTACTTGCAAACCAGTCATCCTGCTGGCCCTTATCAAGCACGATTTGCAAAGCTCCAAGTCCGAGCGCAACAAGGCTTAGCCCGATATAGTCTACTTTTCCAACACCTTTTGCCGTTGCATGGTCGGGATCGCGCACCATCATATTGACGAGCAAAAAGGCCATTATGCCAACGGGAATATTGATGTAGAAAATCCAGCGCCAGCTGAAATTATCTGTGATCCATCCGCCAAGCGTAGGTCCCAGGATGGGTGCAACGATGAGCGTAATTCCCGTGATACCGAAAACCGCGCCCCGTCTTTCCGGCGGGAAAGAATCCATGATGATGGCTTGTTGTGTGGGCTGTAATCCGCCCCCTGCAATCCCTTGCAAAAGCCTGAAAACAATCAGCATCGGCAATGAGTCCGAAAGTCCACACATCAGCGAGGCAAAAGTAAAGCCGCCTATGCATAGCAAAAAGAAACGTTTGCGCCCCAGTACATTTGATAGCCAACCAGAAAGAGGAAGAATGATGCCGTTAGCAACGAGGTAAGAAGTCAGCACCCATGTACTTTCTTCCTGTGAGGCGGCCAGCGATCCCGCAATGTGGGAAAGCGAAACATTTGTGATAGTGGTATCGAGCACTTCCATAAATGTAGCCAGTGATACCACAAGTGCCACAAGCCATGGGTTATAGTGCTTTACCCCATTAATGACGGTAGAAGCGTTCATTCTATATGGACCGTCGGAACCACCGACATGCCCGGACCTACGGGATATTCAGCGCCTGGTTTTTCATCAAATAATATTTTGACAGGTACGCGCTGTACGATTTTTACGAAATTGCCCGTAGCATTTTCCGGAGGGAAGAGCGAGAAGCGCGCGCCGGTGCCAGACTGCACGGATTCAACTTTGCCGTGAAAGGTGTGCCCACGATATGCATCGATCTCTATATCGACACCCTGTCCGGACTTCATGCCTGCGAGCTGTGTTTCCTTGAAATTGGCAATCACCCATACATCATCACCAACAATGGTTGAAAACTGCTGTCCCGGCTGGATAAAAGCACCAATCTCTACATTTTTACGCGTTATGCGGCCATACTGCGGCGCGCGTATAACGGTATTCTCCAGATTGATTTGCGCAAGCGTGACAGCTGCCTTTGCATCATCAACAGCGGCCCGCAATTCATCTACCGAAGCCTGGCTGGCCGCTATGGCATCGGGCGCCGTTTCAGCAGAACGAAGGCGGGCTTTCGCATCTTCAAGGTTGGCCTTGGCTTGCTTTTCATCACTAACGGCATTCTCAAGACTCTGCCGTGAGCGCGCGGCATCCGATAATGTATTCAAGCGTTTTAGGGTTTGCTGCGCATTTTTCAATTCGGCCTGTGCGGATGCCACGGCTGCGCGCGCTGATTCTAGGTTGGAAGGAGCGGAAATGGATGTACTGGCAAAATTATGTTGGCCTGCAATCAACCTTGCCTCTGCAGCTTTGTATTGTGCTGTTGCACGATCCAGAGAGGCCTGATAGTCGCGTGGATCTATTTTTAAAAGGATATCGCCTTTTTTAACATGCTGGTTGTCGTTGACATGCAGTTCCACCACATAACCGGAGACCTTCGCGGCTAGAGGTGTAATATGCGCTTCAATCATGGCATCGTCGGTTTCAACTTCACCACGGGTGGATAACCAGTGATAAGCCCCGCCCGCTACGAGTGCTATCAACACTATTAGAGGAATGATTTTTTTGACGGATGATTTTGCCATTTGATTTTCTCTACTAAACCGTTTAGTTTAGTATAGGAGCCTGAAAGAAAGGAGTCAAGATGTCCAAACTCTCAAAACGCGACCAAATTCTGTCCACCGCTGGTAAGCTGTTCATTGAAAAAGGTTTTCAGGCTGTAAGCATGGACCAAATGGCCGCCGCGGTGCCGGTTTCAAAACCAACGCTTTATGCTCATTTCTCTGACAAGCGTGCCCTGTTTCAGGCGGTTGTAGCCCTGCGTTGCGAGAAGGTGCTCGCTACTTTGAAAGAGGGTATTGAAAAAGATGTGTCGCTGGAGGAGGGGCTTCGTTCTTTCGGCCACCAGTTTCTTGATCTGCTTTTATCAGACAGCTCATTGCAGTTTCACCGTGTCATTGTTGCGGAATGCGCATCCTTTCCCGACATGGCAAAAATGTTCTATGAGACCGGACCAGGGCAAATGCAGGAGTTGTTAAAAAACTTTTTGTCCACCTCCCGCAAACCGAAAGATATTTTTATTCAGGATCCGTCGCTTTCTGCCGACATATTTCTCGGCATGATCAAAGGGCGCGGGCATATGAAATGCCTGCTCGGCGTAAACGAGCCGCGTCTTTCGAAAAAGGAGCGTCAGAAACTGGTAGATGCAGCCGTAGGTATTTTCTTGAATGGGCATCGCGCATGATGGCCATGTGCGATTGATAATTTATTAGTCTACTATCAGGTTGCCTGCGCCCAGCATCTTTTCCACGCTCGTATCTGTAACCCCCTGCAGAAGGGCCATGTCCGCATATTGGTTTCCACTACCATTTTCATCAACAGAAACAATGGTATCGGATCCACGCTGCGTGACTTTTATAAAGTGGTTTATATCATCGCTAAGCGGATCATAGGCATGCAAGAGATTGGCGATGTCCAATGCGTCGCCATTAACACCAATTTTGAAATCGGTAATGGAATCGCCGCCCTCTTGCGCAGATTCATATAAGAAAATATCCTTGCCAGCGCCGCCGGTTAAGATGTCTTTCCCGAGACCTCCATATAAGACGTCGTTTTCAGAACTTCCGTACAGAATGTCATTTGCATCCGTGCCCGCCCTTTGTACTCTAATATCGAAAAGAGCATCATTGAAGTCGCGGTCTCCACCGTTGTGCAGGTCCTCAAATCCCACTCTCAGCGTAGAATGGTCTCCGTTTTTGGCCAAGCCGGTCTGTATGTGCACCAGCTTGTCCTGATTTAGGGAAGTTGCCTCTCCTTTGTAGTCGCTATGGAAGATTGAGCCTTTAACAAGGTTGGATATCCCGTCGTCCTTGTAAACAAGTGAAACATATTTACCATTGTCTGTGACCCGCGCGGCACGTTCATCACTTTTTCCGAGATTGTAAACAAACTCAAGTTTTGAAAGATCCATTTGCGTGTAACCACCGTTTTCCTGATAGCCATTCGCAATAATGAATACGCCAAACTTCAAACCTTCTCCGCCGTCCATATGTATGGATGTTTGGGTGGCATCCTGAAGATTTTTTGTGCTTTCAAATGCTATAGATACCGGCCCAATAGTGCCGTCGGACATTACCTGATATGCGCCTATGGTATTAAAATATCCGGCATCAGATTTTCTTGATGTAAAGGTAACGATGGAATCATGATCGAGATCGAAATCACCTTTTGCAACGCCCAAGGACGCTGAATTTTTTGGCGTATTTCTTTGCACGGAAAAGACCTTATGGCTTTC
>JAPJRC010000091.1 GCA_030824805.1 Micavibrio sp. | reverse complement strand
ACATCATGGCCAGAAGATTCACTTAAAACACGGACTCTAAAATGGGGGTTGACCACAGTTCGGATTAAGTTTCCTCTGTCAGGCACCATTTCCTAATATAAAACTTTTCTCCACCCCGTCATCAGATCAGAAAACCCCTTATGTTTCAGAAGGGTTTAGTCCCGAAACCCAAGGCGCACCAGGCGATATGCCAGGCCGTTCCTGCCCGATTTATTCTCCAGATAGGCTTTATTCTCCAAAAACCGAAGAGGCCGTATTTTAAAACGCCTTCGGTTTTTAGTCATAATTATCAATGAGTTGGTTTTATATTAGATTTATCTTGTTTGTGGAAATTATCGGTATGCGTAGGGAAATTTAGCCTAAAACAAGGCTCCTTTTATGCCTTCGGTTCTATTTATTATCGGTTATATCTCAGTATGTCGGGCCATATTGATAGTATGAATGTCCATTACAGAAATGAAGATTGAATATTACATTATTAAGTGTAATAATGTATAAATGACAAAAAAGCGTAAAAATGAGGTCTGCTGCCCGCCAAAACCCAAAGTCGGTGAGCGGCCCCTCCTTTCCGCAAAACAATCGGCCCGGCTTGCGGCCATATTCAAGATTCTGGCCAACGATACCCGCCTCCGCATTCTTCACGCTCTGACCATTGCCCAGGAACTGCCGGTGGGCGACATTGCCAAGCAGGTCGGCATGAAACCACAGGCCGTTTCAAACCAGTTGCAGCGGCTGGCCGATCAGGGAATCGTCGGCTCCCGGCGTGAAGGACAGTCTATTCATTATCAGATTATTGATCCTTGCGTAGAAGGGTTGCTTGACCAAGGGCTATGCCTTGCCGAAGACGCGGCGGAACGGACAGGCAAATGAAGCACAGCAGAAGGCAACGCCAGCCAGTAGGCAAAGCATGGAGCTTGGGAATCTTGGCCCTCGCGTTCACGGCCATGCCCGCTCTGGCGGACTCAACGCAAATATCGGGCGGCACCGATTTGCGGGCATCATACAACACACAAAGCCATGACGATGATTACGCGCTTAAAGGGCTTTTCTTCAATCTCCGCCATGTAATTAGCGATGAAAGCGGCGACCGCTATATTCTGGTCGGGCAAATCGACGCCGAAGATAATTTTGAGGAAATCCGTCCCTACAACACTTACGCGCAAGTCAAAGGCCCACTCGGGAAAATCAATCTGCGTGTCGGTCATTATCTGCTGCCGTTCGGCCTGCTTTCCTATTACGACACCGAGCGCCTTCTGATTCACGGCATCGAGGAAGAAAATCTCGGTAACCGGCTGGACTGGGGGACGCAAGTGCTTGGCTATTCCGGCCCGGTCGATTACGCGCTCTCCGTTTCACAAGGCAGCGGCAATGAATTCCGCGACCCGGACGGCAACAAGCTTGTAACGGGGCGCATCGGCTTGCAGAGAGATTACAGCCGCTACGGGTTTTCCGTTATGACTGGCAAGGTCGATGTCGATGATGAGGAAGACGGTACGGATCATCAGGAGCGGCGCAGAATCGCGCTTGACGGGGAATGGGATTTAGCGCCGTGGACGCTGCGCGGCGAACTGATTGCCGGGCAGGATAGCGGCGAGGCCGTCAATGGCGGCGTGATGCTGGCGGACTATGAGCTGACGCCCAAACTCGCGCTCAATTCAAAACTTGGCTGGTGGCATGAGGAAAAAACAGAACCGGAGGTCGCTTTGGGTTTCAGCTATAGCCTACCTTATAACCTGACGCTGCGCGCCGCCGATAATTACCGTGAGCGCGACGGTGAAAACGAACATCTTTTTAGCATTCAGCTTTACTGGGAGTTTTCCAATGCGATTTAAGTCGCTCTTTATATGCGTTTTTATATTTTCATTGCTATCGCCGCTGGCGGCATTGGCAGATGTTTGCGTATGGCGCGACCCGGAGCGCACCATGACAAAGCTTTTCACCGACGCGCAGGATTATCTGACGGTTGACCGCAAGCTTGACGCGGCCAGCATTGCCGCCATCGAGAAAATTCTTGGCGAACCCTTGGAGGAAACCGAGAAGAAAGAATACAGCTTCTATGAAATCCGGGCGGGCAAGCGTTCCTTGGGTTGGGTTATGGCTCTGGCTGGCACCGGCGAATACGGCACGATTGAAACGGTTGTCGGCGTCAATCCGGACGGTACGCTTCGCGGCGTCTATCTCCAACGCATCCGGGAACGGCAGCGCGAGGAATTAAGCAGTGACGCTTTCCTGAACCAGTTCAAAGGAAAAACCCTCCGGGACGATTTTACCGTCAAGGCCGTGCCCGGCGCGGAAACAGCTTCGCGGGAAATCTCCCGCCTTGTTAAAAAGATGCTTGCCTTTCATGCGGCATTAAACCCCCAACCCTCCGAAGGAGATCAACCATGAAAATCGCCCCGTTCCTTGCTGCGTCTGCTCTTGCCGCCGGTATTGTTTTTGCCGGTTACTACAGTATCTCAGCGCAGCCCGTTGCCAGCGTGGAAACAAAACAACCCGCAGAAGCCGCGCCCGCAGCAGAAGCGCAGCCCGTGGTGGAGGCAATGGATATTACAATCGGCGCGCTCAAGGAAAACCCCGCCGCCTATGAAGGAAAGACATTGCGTTTAAAAGGCATGTATGCCGGCGAATGCGCCGATTGCCAGTCCTTCTATTTTAAAGACGGCGTGGACACCGTTGAAACCACCATTCCCAAAGGTTTTTCCCCCAATAGTGTAGAACTAGGTTCCAAGCTGGACGTCATCGGCAAGCCGCTGCTCAAGAATACCGCCGAAGCTGAAAAGCCGTATGTGAAGCTTGAAGCCGAGCGCGTCACGCAGATTAAGGAATAGCACGCCATGAATTTATTTGTCTTGAGCATAAAAAGCCTGCGGCGGCGCAAACTGCGTACCGCCTTGACCGTTGCTGGTGTCGCCATTGCCGCTGCCACGCTGTTCAGTCTGATTTCTTTCAACCGGGGATTTGAAAGATCGCTCAAGGAGGAAATGAATCAATCCGGCATTCACATGCTGGTTTCGACGGAAGGCTGTCCGATGGAGGCCGCGTCGCTGGCCCTGCATGGCGGCGAGATTCCGAAGTTTCTGGACGAAAAATACCTGCCGCAAATCAAAAGCATCGGCGGCGTCGATGTGGCGGCGGGCATGTTGATTTTCTCACTGATCGAGGATACCGGCAAGGCGCTCTATTTTTATGGCGTGACGGACGATTTCGTGAAACTCAAGCCCCACTGGAAACTGCAAGGAAAGTGGTTTACCGGGCCGGATAGCATCATTCTGGGCGTCGAGGCGGCGAATGTCGAAAAGCGCAAGCCAGGCGATAAAATCTTTTTCCCCGATCTGAACCGCGAGTTTACCGTGTCGGGCGTTCTGGAACGCACTGGCAGTGAAGACGATGGTTTTTTCTTTATGCCGCTTGAAACCGCACAGGAGGTTTTCAAGAAAGAAGGCAAGCTGACCGGCATTGCGGTGAGCCTTCAAGATGTCGGGCAATATGTTGATGTGAAAAGCCGCATCGAGACTTTCCCGGATATTTATGTCGTA
The DNA here is from genome assembly GCA_030824805.1 of Micavibrio sp. Taxonomy (GTDB): domain Bacteria; phylum Pseudomonadota; class Alphaproteobacteria; order Micavibrionales; family Micavibrionaceae; genus Micavibrio_A. The sequence goes on along the minus strand of JAPJRC010000091.1, from coordinate 3,109 downwards.
AGCCGCGACCAGATGATGGAGCAGATTATGACGCTGACCGGCTCCAGCAAGACGCTTATGACGGCGGTGATGGCAATCGCCATCATCGTCAGTCTGCTTGGCGTTATCAACACCGTGCTGATGAGCGTTTTTGAAATGCAGAAGGAATTCGGGTATATGCGCTGCGTCGGAGCCTCACGCCGCCATATCTTCCAGCTTGTGTTCTATGAAACGCTTGTGATCTGCGCCCTTGGCGGCGTCGTGGGCGTGGCTTTGGGCCTTGCCTTCGCATCCGCTACCGACCACTGGCTGCATGAGATTCTGCCTTATGCGCCCGCAGGCCGCTATATCGCGCTCGATCCCGCCATTGTCGGGCTTGTTATCGGGCTTTCCGTTATCGCCGGAATTGTTTCGGGAATCATTCCTGGATGGAAGGCATCCCGGTCTTCTCCGATGGAGGCGGTGCGTCATGGATAATGTAATCGAGTTAAAAGGCGTCACGCGGCAGTACCGGCGCGGCAGCGAAACGATAACCGCGCTCGATAACGTCAGTGTTTCCATCAGCCGCAATGAATATGTCGCCGTGACCGGCCCTTCCGGTTCCGGCAAGAGCACCCTTCTGAATATGATCGGCGCTATTGATACGGCCAGCGGCGGCAGCGTTATCATCGCAGGGCAGGATACCGGCAAGCTGAACGATGCCGCGCTAGCCCATCTGCGGGCGGGCACCATCGGTTTTGTATTCCAGCAATTCTTTTTGCAGCCGACTTTGACCGCCCTTGAAAACGTACTGATGCCGACGTTGTTCAGCGGCAAATCCGCCAGTCATGAAAGCCGCGCCGAAACTTTGTTAAAACGTGTAGGTCTGAAAGACCGCCTGTATCACCTGCCGAGTCAGCTATCGGGCGGAGAAATGCAAAGGGTGGCGATTGCCCGCGCCCTTATCAACGGGCCGTTGCTGCTGCTGGCCGACGAACCGACCGGCAATCTTGACAGCCATACCGCCACAGAAATCTACGCGCTCCTCGATGAACTGCATAAAGACGGATTGACTATCCTGACGGTCACTCATAATGAAACTTTCGCTGGCCGCGCTAAAAGGCACATAAGAATGTGCGACGGCAAAATCATGGAGGCCGCATGAGAAGCTTGTTTCTTGCGGCATTTATAATGGCGATAAATTTGGCTTCGCCGGTTTACGCCGCCGATCCTTCTCTTGTTTCAAATACTCGTTTGGCTCAGGAATTCACGCTGCCCGATCTGGCGGGGAAGCCACACAGTCTTGCAGGATACCGTGAAAAAGGCCCGGTCATGTTGGTGTTTTATGCAACGTGGTGCGCGACATGTCTAAATGAGATCCCCGCGCTGAAAAGAATATACAAGGAATACGGCGAAAAAGGCTTGCAGATGGTGGCGGTGAATGTCGGCCTGATGGACAGCCTTGAAAACGCGCAAACCTACGCGCTGAAACATACGTTGCCCTATCCGGTGCTTTTTGACGCAGAAGCAGCCGTTGCCAAAAGCTACGGCGTGAAATCTTTCCCGCATATTTTTCTGATCCGTCCCAATGGCAGTTTGTTTGCCGAAACCGTGCATATAACGGATGAGCGGTTATCAAATTTTATGAAATAGTGTGATAGGAGGGCAAGATCGCAAATTAGAGCGGAAGAAAAACTGCAAAAAAAGCTCTGCCCATGAAGTCGCTTAAGGTACAGAATATTCAACCCTCAGTTTGTGCTAAAAAAGATTGTCCACGTTGATGGAGGGTAACAAATTTGGCCATCACACGCTTGTGCAGTTAGGGAAATAGCTTCGGGTATTTCACCATTGACCTTAAACGGTATAGTAGTTTCGTTTGAATAAACGAGCAAAGTACCCAAAGGGGTCTCAACTTTATGTCCTTCCGGATAAGTAACATCTATTGATTTGGTCTGATCAGCTACTTCTATCTTCGTGGGAATTAAAAAATCCATACTGGATGGGTTGGCATTAACATGCCAACCCTCTTGTATCGTAAAAATTACTTTCCCTGACGTGGCATCTGTTTTTACAATATCAGCCTTAACAACCGACCTTGTATCGAATGCTTCGGTTTGAGCGTTTACAAAAAACGCCGGCACAAAAGCCACTATGATTAAAATTAAAAGGCCATAGAGTTTTCTCATATTAAAGTACATACAATGTGTAATATCTAAGATCAAGTCGCTTAAAAAGCCTATTTTTTCTTATGCATAATTTATATGGAAGGCAAAAAAAAGATCCAACCATATACAGAGTAAGAGAAAAATGAAAAAAACTAACAAAGTCTTTATCATACTCATGCAGAATTTCGCTTGAGTAGAATCAAGCAGATACGGGGCCTTTTGGGTAATGTTACCAGAGATACATTAAAAGTATTTCCGTTTAAACCAAAACGCCACACTGACCATGGCAATCAGAACAGGCACCTCCACCAATGGCCCGATCACAGTGGCAAAGGCGACGGACGATCCCAATCCAAAAGCGGCAATGGCCACGGCTATAGCCAATTCAAAATTATTGCTGGCGGCGGTGAAAGCGGCGGCGGTTGTTTTGCCGTAATCCGCGCCTATCAGTTTCCCCATGATGAAGCTGACAAAAAACATGATCACAAAATAGATCGCCAACGGAATAGCAATGCGGATAACGTCTAAGGGCAATTCCAGAACTGTGCTGCCTTTGAGCGAGAACATAGCCAGGATCGTCAAAAGCAGCGCGATGAGCGTGATAGGGCCGATCTTCGGCAGGAAATGGTTTTCATACCAGTCGCGTCCCTTTTGCTTGAATAGGATTTTGCGTGTCAGGAAGCCGGCAAGGAAGGGGATGCCGAGATAAATGAAGACGCTTTCAGCAATAGTGGCAAAGCTGACATCGACGATATGGCTTTCCAGTCCGAACAGTGGCGGAAGGATGCTCAGGAAAAACCATGCATAAACGCTGAAAAACAAAAGCTGAAAAACACTGTTAAAAGCCACGAGTGCGGCAACGTACTGATTATCGCCTTCGGCAAGTTGGTTCCAAACGATGACCATAGCGATACACCGCGCGAGGCCGATCAGGATCAGGCCCGTCATATATTCGGGGTAATCGTGCAGGAAAAGAACTGCTAGGC
>JAPJRC010000012.1 GCA_030824805.1 Micavibrio sp. | reverse complement strand
CCTACAAAACGGCGCAGGACCAGTAGGCCCAGGCACGTTGCGTTTAAAAAGAAACCCGCCATATGGCGGGTTTTCTTGTAGGTGCTTGGCTACAGCCATTTTTTATACATTCTATTATTCACACATTTTAGGAATAAATGCTAAATGTTTAACATAAGGATTAAAATTAAAATTATCCATCTTTGCTTGATTTAAATATCTAGAAAGTAATGTATAAAATAATAGCAAATGGTTTTGCTCTATCCTAACAAATTTGGAATTACTTGCAGGGATAGCATCAATATGTCCATCAGTGGTTAAATTACCTAGAAACCCTTTTTCTAACGAAAATATGGAATCAATTCTTTTTTCAATGGGTAAAGAACTAAGATGTGTTTTTAGATTAGTTGCGATAGTTTTTAAATCATTAGATTCAAAACAGAAAATAAAATACATCACGGGCCAATCACGAAAATTTTGACCATACAATGTAAATCCACTTTCGATTAAGCTATCTCGGTAAAACCCTTGTTTAACTAAAGATTTAACGCTCTTCATATTTTCTATACATTCGAGCAATGCTTGACCATTAAGATTAGTTTTAACTTCGATAACAGCATATGCGCATTCTATAGGAATAACCCTAATACCTGTCGCCATAAAGAACGATGGTGTTTTATTTTTATCAAAAATAATAATATCCAGCTGTTTAGAAACACCCCCACTACTATCAATCAAAAAACCAGATTCTATTGCTAAATTTTCGGCTAGGTAATTTCTTAAAAATTTCTTTACCACATCTTCGTTGATTGTACCCTTAACCCCTGCGTGAGTTATAGCATAGCGTACAGCCTCTAATTCCGCCTCCATCTGCCTTTTGATAGCCTCAAAAACACTGTCTATCTTCATAATTTTTCCTACTATCTAACGGTTCTTCTTCACCCGCATGCGTTTGCCGGATTTCTTCACAGGCGCGGAGGAATTGACGGACCAGCCGTTCGCGAGGCGCGGGTTTGTCATCACACCCGTAAGGCCAAGGTCCGCGGCCTCGAGCTTCCTGATCTGGTCGCGAATGCGCGCGGCTTCCTCGAACTCCAGATCGGCGGCGGCCTTGCGCATATCGTTCTCCAGCTGCTTGATGCGTTTCTGGAACGCGGCAGGGTTGTTGAACGCGGCCTGATCGTCTTCGGCCATGCCCATGATGCTCCGTTCCGCGTCCATATGGTCCGCGCGTTCGAACACGGAGTGCAGCACTTCGGAGATGTTTTTCTTCACGCTCGCCGGCGTGATGCCGTGTTCGGCGTTGTATTGTTTCTGCTTTTCGCGGCGGCGGTCGGTTTCGTCAATCGCGGCCTGCATCGATTTCGTCATGTTGTCGGCGTAGAGGATGACGCGGCCATCGACGTTACGCGCCGCGCGCCCGATCGTCTGGATCAGCGAGGTGCGCGAACGCAAATACCCTTCCTTGTCCGCGTCGAGAATGGCGACCAGCATACATTCGGGAATGTCGAGCCCCTCGCGCAGAAGGTTGATGCCGACCAGCACGTCGAATTCGCCCATGCGCAGGTCACGCATAATCTCGATACGTTCCAGCGTGTCGATATCGGAGTGCATGTAGCGCACGCGCACATTGTTTTCGGCCAGATATTCGGTGAGGTCTTCGGCCATCTTCTTCGTCAGCACGGTGACGAGGATGCGCCCGCCCTTCTCCGCCACGATGCGGCATTCGGACATAAGGTCGTCCACCTGATGCTCCGTAGGTCTTATTTCCACCGGAGGATCGATCAGACCCGTCGGGCGCACGATCTGTTCCGCGAAATCGCCGTTCGTCTGTTTCAGTTCGTATTCGCCGGGCGTGGCGGAGACATAGACAATCTGTCCGCGCATGGCGTTGAATTCCTCGAACTTCAGCGGGCGGTTGTCGAGCGCGGCCGGCAAGCGGAAGCCGTAATCCACCAGCGTGGTCTTGCGCGCCTTGTCGCCGTTATACATCGCGCCGAGCTGTGGCACCATGACGTGGGACTCATCGAGGATGATCATCGCGTTCTTGGGCAGGTATTCGATGAGCGTCGGCGGCGCCATGCCGGGCGCGCGGCCCGTGAGATAGCGCGAATAGTTTTCGATGCCGTTGCAAACGCCCGTCGCCATCAGCATTTCGATGTCAAACTGTGTTCGCTGTTGCAGGCGTTGCGCCTCGAGCAATTTTCCCTCGGTTTCGAACTTCGTGACCTGTAGCTTCAGGTCCGTCTGGATTTGCTTGATCGCCTGCGCCATCGTCGGGCCCGGCGTGATGTAGTGGCTGTTCGCGTAGATGCGCACGCCTTCGAGCTTCGCCTGCTTTTCGCCGGTGAGCGCGTCGAATTCCACAATGTCCTCTATCTCGTCGCCGAACAGAGAAAAGCGCCACGCGGAATCTTCCATGTGCGAGGGGAACAGTTCCACCGTGTCGCCGCGCACGCGGAAAGAGCCGCGCTCGAACGCAATGTCGTTGCGCTTGTATTGCAGCGTGATGAATTTCGAGATCAGTTGCTGGCGGTCGAGGCGGTCCCCTTTTCTAAGGTCGATCGTCATCGCCTGATAATCTTCTTTCGACCCGATACCGTAGATGCAGGACACCGAGGCCACGATGATGACGTCTTTGCGTTCGAAGATCGCGCGCGTCGCGGCGTGGCGCATCCGGTCGATCTGTTCGTTGATGGATGAGTCCTTCTCGATATAGGTGTCGGAGCGCGGGACGTAGGCTTCCGGCTGGTAGTAATCGTAATACGAGACGAAATATTCCACCGCGTTGTCGGGGAAGAAGGCTTTCATTTCACCATACAACTGCGCGGCCAGAGTCTTGTTCGGAGCCAGAATGAGCGCGGGGCGCTGCGTCTCCTGAATAAGATGCGCCATGGTGAAGGTCTTGCCCGAACCCGTCACGCCGAGCAGCACCTGGTCCGACAGGCCGTCATTCAAGCCTTCCACCAGCTTCCTGATCGCCTCGGGCTGGTCGCCGGAGGGCTGGAAGTCGGAATGGATCTTGAACGGAGGCGAGCCCTCGAAGGGCGTCATGGTGGCGCCGGGCGTTATCTGGGGCGCGAGGACGGGCATGAAAATGTCATCTGGCATGGGTACGAATATAGAACATCACCCCGAAAAGGCAAAGGCAGGCGTTTGAAAAGACTGGGTTTTGACAATATTACGGAAATAGGATACAAAACAGCATGGCTCATACAGTCGAACGGTTCGAATTCGGCGCTGCAGACGGCGGGCAACCCGCCTCCTATTGCGGCGTCCATATAGACAATGGCGGCGCGCGCCCGCGCGTCAGCCTGTTCGAGATTGCGGAAAATGACGGCGCGAACGTGCAGTCCAATATCCTGCAGGCCGCCCTCGCGGTTCGGAACAAACACCTGCCGGGTCATAGGATGGACGCGATAGACTGGACCCTCACACATCTTATGTGGCACAGCGCGGTGGAGTTCACCGAGCAGAACGGTCTGGTAACAGGCATCCATCTGCCGCACGGCATGCTGCTCTCCGCGCCGATACGCCAGTCCATAAAGGACTACGAAGCGAAGATGGAAGATGGCCGGTATCTGGACACTGACGGGTTTATCAAGACATCACCCATCACAACGCATCCGGTGTATGTGCCGGACCATGCGGGGAAATGCGTGTTTGCAAAGCGCGCTTACACATCCGGTGCTTTGGAAGGCCAGTATGAAAGCGTTCTCGCGGATTCCCAAAAGCTCGCGCATATATGGAAGGCACAGACCATTCCGCTGGAGCGGCAACTGCGCCAACTGAAAACAAGCTGGGACGAAGTGACAAAACAAAGCTGGGCCAGCGGTTATGACGCAATCCTCCACAACCTGCCGAAAGAACAGAATATCGGCCATATATGGGGCACGTCTTTCAAGGACCAGATCGAAATGCCGTATGTGCATTTCAACCCCGATCGCGAAACGCCCTTTGCTTTCAGCAACGGGCGGCACCGGTTGTGGAACGCGATCAGCGCAGGCGCACCCTATGTCGCGCTGGAGATGTGTTCAGGACGCGATACAGATATCTTTAAATCCATCGCGGGATGGAAGCCGGAAAGCGTGCCCGCCGTCGATACCGCCATTCCGCTCGCCTATCCCAAATACGCGCGTTAGTGTGCGAAACGCCCCGACAAGCGGCCTTGATTTCAGCGCCTTGCGCCTATATCCATGAGGCATGGATATACAATCGCTTCTCACACGCCGTTCGACTTCCGTCAAAAACCTTGGGGCGCCCGGCCCTTCGCCCGACCAGTTGCAGATGATTTTGCAGGCGGCCTCCCGCGTGCCGGACCACAACAAGCTCGCGCCGTGGTGGTTCGTGGTGTTCGAAGGCGATGCGCGCGCAAAGTTCGGTGAGGTTCTGCGCAAGGCACATGCAAGCGACGAACCTGCGGCGGCACCGGCAAAGCTTGACCTAGAGGCGGAGCGTTTCCTGCGCGCACCTGTCGTGATCACCGTCATTTCGCGCATCAAGGAAGGCAAAGCGCCGCAATGGGAACAGATATTGAGCGCGGGCGCGGCCTGTCACAATCTCTGCCTTGCCGCGAACGCGCTGGGTTTCGGGTCGAACTGGCTTTCGGAATGGCCCGCGTTTCATGAAGATGTGCGCGCGGCCTTGGGATGCGATGCGCGGGACAATATCGCGGGCTTTATCTATATCGGCACACAGGCCGAAAAACCCGAAGAGCGCGAAAGACCGGAGCTTTCGGATATTGTCTCGCAATGGTCGGAAGGTTATACGCCGAACAAGGGCGATCAATACGGCAAAGCGCAGTTTGGAATTCCGAGAGCTGGGTTTAAACCATTATGAATGCATATATTAAATTGAGAATAAAAAGAATTCTTTGCTCAACATATTTATGGTCCCCGCTTATTGGAGGATTGCTCGGCTATGCTGCTCAAGGCCAATTGTATCGGTTCAATATCCATGGGCCCGGGGGAGTATTTGCTACAATCTGTATAGGTATAGTTACAGGTTTGTATGTAGCCCATTTAGCTTCTAAAGAGGACAAAGAATTATCCTCAAAAGAAGATCTAAACAAAAAACAAAAACCTTGAGTTATTCCGCGTCTTCGGCTTCGCCGGATTTGTCGAACTTCACGATCACGCCGCGCTTCTTGAAGTAGGACTTCATCATCTGGCGGCCCTGGCGGTTGTTCTGCACCAGCTTGTGCGTTTCGAACGTCGCTTCCTTCGTGCCTTCTTCTTTCAGCACAGCTTTCAGTTCGGCCAGCGCTTCGTCGAGGCCTTCGTTGTCGTTGCGGAAGGCTTCGTAGATCGTTTCCTTGATCGTGTCGAGTTTGGATGCGGCCATGGGACTAGTCTTTCTTTGGTTTCAATGTCGGGAACGCGATAACATCGCGAATGTTGTGCGAGCCGGTGAGCAGCATCGACAAACGGTCGATACCCATACCCCATCCGCCGGTCGGCGGCAGACCGTATTCGAGCGCGGTGACGTAATCGTCATCGAGCATCTGCGCTTCTTCGTTACCAGCCTCTTTCGATGCCACCTGCTCTTCGAAGCGCGCGAGCTGGATTTTCGGATCGTTGAGCTCGGAAAATGCGTTCACGATTTCCCAGCCGTTGACGTAGGTTTCAAAACGTTCGACGAGGCGCGGGTTGTCGCGGTGCACTTTCGCGAGCGGCGAAATATCCATCGGCGTTTCCGTGACATGCGTCGGCTGGATCAGCGTGTGTTCGACCTTTTCATCAAACACGGCGGCGACGACATCGCCCCAGCTTGCGAATTTTTCGGTGAAAATGCCGAGTTCTTTTGCTTTGGCGGCGGCGGAGGCGGCATCTTCGAACTGCATGAAGTCCACGCCCGTCGCGTCTTTCACGAGGTCGATCATCGAGCGGCGCGCGAACGGTTTCGAGAAGTCGATAAGGTTGTCGCCCATCTGCACTTCCATCGTGCCGTTCACTTCCAGGCAGGTCTTGCGGATCAAATCTTCCGTCAGGTCCATGATGTCGAAGTAATCCATGTAGGAGTGATAGGATTCAATCGTCGTGAATTCCGGATTGTGCTTGATAGAGATGCCTTCGTTTCTGAACAAACGGCCGATTTCGAACACGGCGTCCGACAGGCCGCCGACGATAAGGCGTTTCAGCGGCAGTTCGGTGGCAATGCGCAGGTAGAAATCCGCATCCAGCGCGTTGTGGTGCGTGGTGAACGGGCGCGCGTTGGCACCGCCGAGGATGGCGTTGAAGATCGGGGTTTCGACTTCAATCGCGCCGAGGCTTTCCATGTGGCGGCGAATGTAGGAAACGATTTTCGAGCGCTTGCGCAGCGTCTCGCGGCTCTCTTCGTTGACGATGAGGTCGAGATAGCGCTGGCGGTAGCGTTGCTCGATGTCCGTAAGGCCATGGTATTTTTCCGGCAGCGGCAGCATCGTCTTGCAAAGAATTACCGTGTCTTTCGCGCGCACCGACAATTCGCCGCGCGGGGTTCTGCGGATCGTGCCGTGCGCGCCGATGATATCGCCTATATCGTAGAGGGAAAGCTTTTCCAGCTCTTCCGCGCTCATCGACTCTTTATGGCAGAAAACCTGGATTTTTCCGGATGCGTCCTGAATATCGATAAACAAGCCGTTGTTTCTCATAGCCATGATGCGGCCCGCGACGGCGACTTCGTCGGTCGTCTCCACCCCGTTTTCGAGGGCGGCGTATTTGTCCTGCAACTCCTGCGCCTGGTGGGAACGATGGAATTTGTGCGGGTATGGCTCAATTCCGCGCTTTCGCATTTCCGCCAGCTTCTGCTCCCGTGCTTCGCGGGGATTGGTGGAGAGGGCGTCTTTCTTCATTTCTGCTTGCGACATGGCGGTATTTCTATGCTAAAATATTGATTAGGCTCATTTATGGACCAGATCCCTATGAAAAATCAAGCGCAACGGCCCCATAACACACAATCCGGAAGCATTTTCATCTGGATTTTCGTGATGATCGCCCTGTTCGGCGCGCTTTCCTATGCCATGATGCAGTCCAGCCGCACCGGCGCCGGCAACCTCAGCCAAGAAAAAGTCAAACTTGCTGCTTCCGAAATGATGGAATACGCAAACTCCGTGCGAGACGCCGTCAAGACGTTGAGGATCGATGGCGTGCCGACGCGGGAGTTGGACTTTCGTAGCGATACGACGATGCTGCAAAACGGCACGATGGACGTCGCGCAAAATAATAATTGCACCAGCAATGCATGCCGCGTTTTTTCGCCGGGCGCCGGGGGCGTTACCGCCCGGCAATTTTTTGAGTACGGTTTAGCACCGACATGGTGGGACCAAAGCTGGAGCCGCGTCGGCACCGTGGATTTTACAACTGTTCAGGTTGAAGGTTTGGGCACAAGTCTGCCGGAACTGGCCATGAATATCGTCAGCCTTCATCCGGATGTGTGCCACGAGATCAACAAGCTTAACGGCATTACAAAATGGCCGATTTCAGAGGACACTACCGGCGAGGTTCAATATTACATTGAAGACAACAATGCCGACACCGCGCTTGCCGCCTCGGACGCATGGCATTTAGGTGAAGGTGAGTCACAATTCGTCGGAAAAAACGCGCTATGTCTGTTTAGCGGCGACGGGGATACTGGCATGGCTTATTTCGTTCTGGAAGCGCGATGATGAAGAAAAATAACTCCCGCAGCGGCAACGCCCTTTTCCTGATCCTGATCGCGATATTCCTGCTCGGCGGGTTGACAGTCTTGCTCACGCGCACGAGCGGACAGACAGAGGAAACGGGTTCCACAGAACGCGCCAGCATAAAAGCATCCGAAATGCTGCGCTATACCGCAGGCTTGGCGCAAGCGGTCAACAATCTGCTTTTAAACGGCAATTGTTCCGAAACCGACATAAGTTTTTACACCACAGAATGGTCTGGTTCGCAGAAATACAACAACACGAATACACCCGTCGCGAACGGCGAATTCGGATGCCATGTCTTCAATCCGGAAGGCGCAGGGTATGCTTTCAAACGCATACCCGCGGGGCTTCAGGCCACCCAGTCGGATTATTTCATTGGCGGTCGGGGCTTTGTCTACAATGTGGGCTCAAACGCGCTTGCAGATCTCATACTGATCGCCCCTAACCTTACCGTGGACGCCTGCCGCGCAATCAATAAAATGCTCGGTGTACAGAACTTTGCCAAAGACGGCCTGGCTATCACCTCTCCTTTTGTTGGCGTGCTCGCGGGAGGAGCAAGTGGCGGCGTTGTCGGCGACGACAATACCCATCCGGAATATGTCGCCGGAAAGAAAGCCGCCTGCCTGCAATCGCCAGCCTGGGGCGGGCAGACGAACGATTCCTATTATTTCTATCAGGTTCTTATCGCGCGCTGAGCCTTTTCCCCCGAGGATAATTGGCGAATATCGCACCGATTCTTTTGATCAGACGCCTAAAAATGCTATGTCTTGTCTATGGCAAACAGCAGCGCGCAGGCACGACCCGAAAAGGTCAGAATTCCGGATATTCCGGCGGTATACGCCAACGCGCGCGAAGCCTATATCCTGAGCACCGACGGCGAGGTTTCCAAGCTTTCCCACGCGCAGGCGCGGCGCATAATGTCGGGCCAGCCGGTGATGGTGTGCCACGCCCCCTACACCGCAAAACGGCTAGATCTGGATTCCCTGCCCGCCTTCGATATTCTTGAACTTTTCGCGTTCGTGCATCCGGCGAGTTTCGCAGTGCCGACCCCCGTGGGCATCGCACGCGCGCTCGGTATCACCGTTCCCGAAAGCCCGGAGGACTATCCGTTCGCATTGATGGAGGCGGCCGCCGCTTTGCTTTCCGACCTGCGCACCGACCCGTGGCGCGGTCGCGCGGACCCCATGAAGATCGCGGGCGTGATGGGACAGAACGGCAAGGGATGGGTGTGGACGCCCTATATCTTCGCCGCGTTCGGTCAGGTGTATGACGAAAAAGACGTGATCGTTTCCAAGGCGGATCTCAACATCTGGAAATCCTTGCCAGAGTGGGTGGAAGAAGCACCGCCCCCACCGGCATCGCACCATCCCGTCACGGGTGCGGAAGCGCGCGAGCGTTTGGCGGGCGTGCTCGGCAGCGGCGCGGAACAACGGTCCGCACAGATGGATTACGCGAGCACAATGACCGAAGCGTTTCGCCCGCTGGAGACCGATGGGCATGTGAACGCCGTGCTCGCCGAAGCCGGCACGGGCGTTGGCAAAACGCTCGGCTATTTATCGCCGGCCTCCGTATGGGCACAAAAGAACAAAGGCACGGTGTGGGTTTCCACCTACACCAAAAACCTGCAAAGGCAGATCGGACAGGAACTGGACCGCATCTATCCCAACCTTGATTTGAAAGACGCGAAGGTTGCCACGCGCAAAGGCCGCGAGAATTATCTGTGCCTTTTGAATCTGGAAGATGTCGCGGCGGGCGCGGGATTGGCAAAGAACGCAAACACCCCGATTGCGGTCGGCATTATGGCGCGGTGGGCCGCAGCGACACGCGATGGCGATTTGTCGAGCGGCGATTTCCCCGGATGGCTTACGGGCCTTCTCGGCACGTCGTACACAACCGGATTGGCAGACCGCCGCGGTGAATGCATTTATTCCGCATGCGATCATTATCACAGATGCTTCGTTGAACGCAGCGTGCGCAAAGCGCGCCATGCGGAGATCGTCGTCGCCAACCACGCGCTGGTGATGATTCAAACCGCCGACAGCGGCAACGATTCAGATTTGCCGCGATACTATGTGTTCGACGAAGGGCACCATTTGTTCGATGCGGCGGACAGCGCCTATGCGGGGCATCTGACAGCGCGGGAAACCTATGAGCTGCGCCGATGGCTCCGCGGCAACGAAGGCGCAGGCAAAAGCCGCGCGCGGGGATTGAAACGCCGCGCCGAAGATGTGGTTGCGGGCGATGCCGATCTGGAGCGATTGCTGCAGGATATTCTCGAGGAAAGCAAAACCCTTACCGCCGAAGGATGGCAAAAACGCCTTGCCGACAACGAACCGCGCGGCGCCTGCGAGGAATTTCTACACGCCGTGTACAGGCAGGTGTTTGCACGTGCCGATGGGCGCGACGGCCCCTATTCTCTTGAAACGGATACGCAACCTTTGACCGAAGAGATGCGCCCCGCCGCACAGAAATTGAAAAAGGCGATCGAGAATTTGTATGCGCCGATTTTGAAACTGACGAACGGGCTGCGCAAGAAACTGAACGATCAGGCGGACACGCTAGAGGCCGACGCGCGGCGCAGGCTGGACGCGCTCATCACGTCGCTCAATCTGAAAGGCATGACGCTCACGGGCTGGATGGGCATGCTGGACACGTTAGAGGCCGCAGCGATGCCGGAGCAGTTCATCGACTGGATGGAGATCGAACGCATGGAAGGCCGTGCGTATGACGTCGGGCTGTACCGCCACTGGGTGGACCCGATGATACCGTTCGCAGGATCCATGAAACCGCACGCGCACGGCATTGCCGTCACATCGGCGACATTGCGCGACGGCACGGACAACCCGCAGGAAAACTGGCGCGTGGCACGTGATCTTTCAGGGCTTTCGCATTTGACGCCGAACATACATCAGGAAGCCTTTGAATCGCCGTTCGATTACCCTGCGCGCACCAAAATTTTTGTCATCAACGATGTGCGCAAGGACGATATGGCGCAAGTTTCGAAGGCGTACCAGACCTTGTTCGAGGCATCGGGCGGCGGTGCGCTGGGCCTGTTCACCGCCATACAAAGATTGCGCAGCGTGCATGATAACATCGCGCCGAAACTGGAGGAAAAGGGATTGCATCTCTACGCCCAGCATGTGGACGCGATGGACAACGGCACGCTCGTCGATATTTTCCGCGACGATGTAAACGCATGTTTGCTCGGCACCGATGCAGTGCGCGACGGTGTGGATGTACCGGGCGATTCATTGCGCCTGATCGTGTTCGACCGTGTGCCATGGCCGCGCCCGACCATTCTCCACCGCGCCCGCCGCGAAGCGTTCGGCAAAAAACAATATGACGAGCGTCTGTCGCGCCTGAAACTCAAACAGGCGTTCGGCCGCCTGATCCGCCGTGCCGGTGACAAGGGTGTGTTCGTTATGCTGGATTCCATGCTGCCCTCCCGCCTGTACGGTGCGTTCCCGGAAGGGGTCGAAATTCAGAAAACGGGCCTTGCGGACGCGGCGGAACAGATTAAGAAATTTCTTGCGTGATGGCTGGAAACGGGCGATAAGGCAGGCATGAGCTGGGGAGCAAAGAAAAAACTCTATGTCTTCCAATGGGACAAGCTGGATCCCGTGGACTCTTTCGCGCCTCTGGCGGCGCAGCCTTACTCGATATTCCTAGATTCCGCCAAACCCGGTCATGATTTGAACCGGGTTTCGTATTTATGCTGGCACCCGTTCGAGACCATCGAAGCGCGCGGCGGGCGCATCACGATCACCAATGCCGACCATCAATTCACCTATGCAGCGGACCCGTTCCAAGTGGTGCGCGAACGCCTTGCCCTTTGGGGCGACGGGTTCAAGCCGCAGGCAGGGCTTCCGGCATTCCAGGGCGGCGCGGCCGGATTTTTCGGATACGACCTTGCGCGCGGGATTGAAAAGCTGCCGTCGAAAGCCGCAAAAACAACGCAGCCCGACATGTGCATTGGTCTGTACGACAAGGTTCTGGCGTTCGACCATGCGAGCGGACAGGCTCATCTGATGATACGCGCCGAAAGCGCGGCAGAGGCCAAACGCCACAAAGCCTATATCGAATGGACGATGGGCGAGAGACCGCAATTCGGCGGATGCGATCTCGACTGGCGCAGCGAACGCAGCGACGAGCAATACAAAGCCGATATAAAGCGCGTGGTGGAATATATTTATGCGGGCGATATATTCCAGGCGAATTTGTCCCGCCGTTTTAGCGCCGATGTGCCGCATGAATTCGACGCGTTTTCCCATTACATCCGCCTGCGCGAAGTGAACGCCGCACCATATGGCGCGTTCCTCAATTTCGGCGATGTGAAGCTTTCCAGCGCCTCTCCCGAGCGTTTCCTCGAAATGCGCGGCCGTACCGTGGAAACACGTCCCATAAAAGGCACTATGCCGTCTTCCCTGCCCGCCGCGGCGCTGGCAGAGAGCGACAAGGACCGTGCGGAAAACATCATGATCGTCGATCTGCTGCGCAACGATTTGTCCAAGGTATGCGAAGACCATTCGATAGAAGTGCCTGATTTGTGCAAGGTTGAAACGTTCGAAGGACTGCACCATCTGGTTTCCACCGTGCGCGGCAAATTGCGCGGCGACCAGAGCGCGATGGATGCCTTGCGCGCCTGCTTCCCCGGCGGGTCGATCACGGGCGCACCGAAAATACGTGCTATGCAGATTATAGATGAACTGGAACCAAACCGCCGCGGCGCCTATTGCGGCGCGATCGGTTATGTCGGGTTCGACGGTACCATGGACACATCCATCACCATTCGCACGCTTGTATACGAGCGCGGGCAGGTGCATCTGCAAACCGGCGGCGGCATTACCGCGCAGTCGGATGCGCAAGGCGAACTGGAAGAAACCCTGACCAAGGCGCGCAAGATGTTCGAAAGCTTTGAAGATGCGGGAGCGCTGAAGAAAACCGCATGATCCTGCTCATCGACAATTACGACAGCTTTGTGCACAACCTCGCCCGCCATGTCGGAATGCTGGGCCGTGAACGTGAAGTGGTGCGCAACGACGCCATCACGCTCAACGATATCGCGATCGATCCGCCGGAAGCGATTATCCTTTCCCCCGGCCCCTGCACACCGCACGAGGCCGGCATCTGCAACGATATCATCCGCAAATTCGGCAACCGCATTCCGATCCTCGGCGTGTGCCTCGGCCACCAGTGCATCGGTGAAGTGTACGGCGCACAGGTGATACGCGCACCGGAACCCGTGCATGGCAGGGCCAGCATGATCGAACACCATGCGGAGGGTATATTTATGGGACTGCCCAATCCGCTTCGCGTCGGGCGCTATCATTCGCTTGTCGTGCATGTGCCCGCAAAGGTGCCGCTGGAAATCACGGCACAAACCGAAGAAGACCGCATCGTCATGGCGTTCCAGCACAAAACCCATCCTGTGTACGGAATCCAGTTTCATCCCGAAAGCTGCCTCACGGACCACGGCATAGATATACTGCGCAATTTCACCGCGATGGCGGATGCATGGAACGGGCGCCTGCGGGGCGCCGCATGAGCGTTATCTGGAAAGACGGGCAATTTCTCGACGGCACGGTGCCGCAGCTTTATCACGATGATGGCGGTTTTACCAACGCGCTCGCGGTTTTCGATTCCATGCTGGCGGTAGACGGTATTCTGTACGAACCCCGCCCGCATTTCGACCGCCTTGTCCATGACGCGGGCGTAGTGCTCGGCATCAGCCCTTCGTGGCTTCCAATGTTCGAGACTTTGTCCGAAGCGTGGCTGCCGCTTCTATCGCGCAACAATTTGAGCAAAGGCCCCGTGCGTATTCGCACAACCGTAACAGGCGGCACAACGGACAAGCCGCTTTATGTATCGGATGTGCCTTCGGTTATCATCACCGCATCGCGCAGCGGCCCTGTCAAGGATTTGCCGCCGTTGAAATGCGCGGTGATAAAGAGCCATCCGCGCGTTGCAGGCGACAGGCTGGAGAATTGCAAACGCCTCGATTACACACGCGCATTCGCGGCGCGGCGTGAAGCGCAGAGCATGGGCGCGGACGATGCAATTCTGACCAATACAAAAGAAGATGTTTGCTGCGGCTCCACCAGCAATCTTTTCATAGAAGAAAATGGCGGATTGATCACCCCGCCTCTATCCGAAGGCGTTATGGCGGGCATCACACGCGTGAAAATCATCGAAAAATTCAAAGCGAAGGAAGAGCCGATTTCCGAGAAGCGTTTGCGCGCGGCAAACCGTGTGTTCCTAACCAACAGTTTCTGGGGTTTTCGTCCCGCTACCTTGATATAAAAACCCCGCAGATGTGGGGTTTGTTTTAGTGGGATTCGGCGGCCGATCCTTTTACAGCCGCAAGCTTGATGGTAGCAATCTGCAGTTTCTTGTGCAGCATGCTTTTGGCAACGATGTCGGTCGTCACCTTGATTTCATCGTTCAGGTTTGAAATCTGCTTTTCAATGTCGGCAATGTTCAATTCATTCACATTGACGGCCTGTTCGGCGAGGATCGTGCAGTGCTTTGCCGTGACGTCGGCGAAACCGCCGGCGATGAAAATCTTTTCAGGCGCCGCGCCTTCCTTTTTGTAGACTTCGACAACGCCCGGCCTTACGGCGGCGATGAGCGACATGTGGCCGGCACGAACGCCGAAATATCCCTCTTCGCCCGGAATGACAACCTGCCATGCGGGTTCCGAAACAAGAATCTGGTCCGGAGAGACGAGTTCGAAGTTGAATGTTTGTGCGTTTGCTTCAGCCATTTTTATGCTTTCCATTTAAACTGGAATTCGAGTTCTTCTTCGCCGCCTTCACGCTCGTGTTCGATGGTGAATTCGGCACGGGCGGGAACATATATGCGCTCGCCCGCGACCTGTATTTCGAAGTTCTTCCCGCTTTCGATGCAATCGGCAAGGCGGCGCAGTTTTTCAACGATCTCTGCGTCGCTGTAGCCTTTCTCGATATCGCGGTCTTTCTTCGCCATTTACTATGCGGCCTCTGCTGCCATTTTCTTGGCTTTGGCTTCGGCTTCTTCGATGGTGCCTACCATGTAGAAGGCCGATTCCGGCAGATGGTCGTATTTGCCGTCAACGATGGCGCGGAAGCCCTTGATCGTGTCGGCGAGCTGTACGAACACGCCCGGCGAACCCGTGAAGACTTCGGCGACGTGGAATGGCTGCGAGAGGAAGCGCTGGATTTTGCGCGCGCGCGCAACGACCAGACGGTCTTCTTCGGAGAGTTCGTCCATACCCAAGATGGCGATGATGTCCTGCAGCGCCTTGTATTGTTGCAGCGTGCGTTGAACATCGGCGGCGCACTTGTAGTGCTCTTCGCCGACAACGCGCGGGTCAAGAATACGGGACGTGGAGTCCAGCGGGTCAACAGCCGGATAGATGCCGAGCTCGGCGATCTGACGCGAAAGAACCGTCGTGGCGTCCAAGTGTGCGAACGTCGTGGCCGGCGCAGGGTCGGTCAAGTCGTCGGCAGGAACATATACGGCCTGAACGGACGTGATGGAGCCTTTGTTCGTCGATGTAATACGCTCTTGCAGCGCGCCCATGTCGGTCGCCAGCGTCGGCTGGTAACCCACGGCGGAAGGAATACGGCCCAGCAGAGCGGACACTTCGGCGCCAGCCTGCGTAAAGCGGAACACGTTGTCCATGAAGAACAGAACGTCCTGGCCTTCTTCGTCGCGGAAATATTCAGCCATCGAAAGACCCGACAGAGCAACACGTGCGCGTGCGCCCGGCGGCTCGTTCATCTGGCCGTATACGAGGGCCACTTTGGAAACGCCGTCCAGCTTGATAACGCCGGCGTCCATCATTTCGTGGTAGAGGTCGTTCCCTTCGCGGGTACGCTCGCCAACGCCCGCGAAAACGGACACGCCGCCGTGGGCCTTTGCGATGTTGTTGATCAGTTCCTGAATGGTAACGGTTTTACCAACGCCGGCACCGCCGAACAGACCGATCTTACCGCCTTTGAGGTATGGGCAGAGAAGGTCGACAACCTTGATACCCGTAACCAGCTGCTCAGCCTCTGCGGACTGGTCAACGAAAGCAGGCGCTTCGCGGTGAATCGGGTAGGTTTTCTTGGCGTTGACCGGGCCGCGCTCGTCGATCGCGTTGCCGATAACGTCCATGATACGGCCGAGTGTTTCAGGACCGACGGGAACGGAGATCGGCGCGCCGGAGTCTACAACTTCCAGGCCGCGAACCAGACCGTCTGTCGAGTCCATAGCGATGGCGCGAACCGTGTTTTCGCCAAGGTGCTGTGCCACTTCAAGCACGAGTTCCTTGCCTTCGTTCTGACAGCTCAGCGCGTTCAGAATGGCGGGCACTTCACCATCGTTGAAGGTAACGTCGACGACAGCGCCGAGAACCTGAGAAATATAACCTTTTGCCATTTGTCCTTTTTCCTTTTTAAATCTTGTCGTTTGCCAGCGCGGGCGGTGTTGTTTTGATCGGTCTGCCGGTCGATGTTTCGGTCGCAATCACGATTTTCGGCTTTGGCGTTGCCGCGTCTCTTGCCGCATCCAACATTGCCTGACGTGCCAACCCTTGCGAGTCTGTACGAATTGTATCATCTCTCATTACACTGCCTCCGCACCTGAGATAATTTCGATCAGTTCCTTGGTGATGTATGCCTGACGCGCACGGTTGTACTGGATCTGCTGACGCTTGATCATGTCGCCCGCGTTGCGTGTCGCGTTGTCCATCGCCGTCATACGCGCGGCCTGTTCACCGGCAGCGGAATCAAGCAATGCGCGGAACACCTGAACGCCGAGGTTGCGCGGCAGCAGCAGGGCCAGGATTTCCTCTTCGTCCGGCTCGAACGAATACGGGGAAAGCAAAGGCTCGCCTGTCAGGACATCGGTCTTGTTCGCAACCGATGTGTCTTTTTCCGAAGATTCTTCGGCCTTGAACGGGATGATCTGCTGCACGGTCGGCTTCTGCGAGAGGACCGATACGAATTTGTTGTAGAGCACAGAGGCCACATCGAATTCACCGGCTTCGAACGATGCCAGAACATATTGCGTGACATCATCCGCATCGGAGAAGGAAATCGCCTTGCCGTGACCGAGGTTGGTGAAGCTCTTCACGATGAGGTGCGGGTAATCGCGCTTCAGCATGTTTTCAGCCTTACGGCCAACAGTGACAACCTTGACGGTTTTGCCGGCGGCCAGCAGGCGGCGGATTTCCGTACGCGCAGCGCGCACAAGGTTCGAGTTGAAACCACCGGCCAGACCGCGGTCGGAAGTTATGACGACCAGAAGATGGATGTCTTCCTTGCCCGTCCCTGCCAGCAGTTTAGGCGAGGCGGCGGTCACGATTACGTTCTTCGCCACGCGGTCCATCATCGCGGCCATGGCGCGCGCGTATGGTTGCGAGGCTTCGGCTTTGTCCTGGGCCTTCTTCAGTTTCGAGGCCGCAACCATCTTCATCGCCGAGGTGATCTTCCTCGTCGACTTAACGGATGCGATCCTGTTCCTGTATTCCTTTAAGCTTGGCATTTATTAGGCCGCTTTCTTCGTGGAACCTGTGTAGTTGGAAGCGAACGCACCGAGGAATTCCTTCATGCGCGCTTCTACGCCGTCGATCTTCTGCTCTTTGCGGATGCCTTCGAGAATGTCCTTGCCGGAAGCGCGGAGCGTGTCGAGCAGCATCTGTTCGAACTTGGAGACTTCGTTGACGGCAACGCCATCGAGGTAGCCTTTCGTACCGGCGTAGATCACCACAACCTGCTCTTCCACCGACAGCGGGGAATACTGCGGCTGTTTCATCAGCTGCGTCAGGCGTGCGCCGCGTGCGAGCAGTTTCTGCGTGGAGGCGTCAAGGTCGGATGCGAACTGTGCGAAGGCTTCCATTTCACGGAACTGTGCGAGTTCGAGCTTGATGGAACCTGCAACCTGTTTCATCGCCTTGATCTGGGCCGCAGAACCAACGCGGGAAACCGACAGACCAACGTTAATGGCCGGACGGATACCTTTGAAGAACAAACCTGTTTCCAGGAAGATCTGACCATCGGTGATGGAAATCACGTTTGTCGGGATGTAGGCGGAAACGTCACCGGCCTGTGTTTCGATGATCGGCAGCGCCGTCATGGAACCTGCGCCGAGGTCGTCGTTCACTTTGCAGGCGCGTTCCAGCAGGCGCGAGTGGATGTAGAACACGTCGCCAGGATACGCTTCGCGGCCCGGAGGACGACGCAGCAGCAGGGACATCTGACGGTAAGCAACGGCTTGCTTGGACAGGTCGTCGTATACGATCAGCGAGTGCTGTCCGTTGTCGCGGAAGAATTCGCCCATCGCTGCGCCCGTGTAAGGCGCGAGGAACTGCATCGGCGCAGGATCGGATGCCGTGGCGGCTACAACGATCGAGTACTCCATCGCGCCGTTTTCTTCGAGTTCGCGCACCAATTGTGCAACCGTCGAACGTTTCTGACCGACAGCAACGTAGATGCAGTACAGGTGTTTCTTTTCATCGGAAGCCTTGTTGAAGTGTTTCTGGTTGATGATCGTGTCGATGGCAACAGCCGTCTTGCCCGTCTGACGGTCGCCGATGATCAGTTCGCGCTGGCCACGGCCAACCGGAACCAGAGCGTCAATGGCCTTGATACCTGTCTGCATCGGCTCATGCACGGATTTACGTGCGATAACGCCCGGCGCCTTGACTTCGACGCGTGCGAATTTCGCATCCTTGATCGGGCCTTTGCCGTCGATCGGATTGCCGAGACCGTCAACCACGCGGCCCAGAAGACCGCGGCCGACAGGAACTTCCACGATCTGGCCCGTACGCTTGACGATATCGCCTTCTTTGATGTCGCGGTCGGAACCGAACACAACAACGCCGACATTGTCGGATTCAAGGTTCAGCGCCATGCCTTTTACGCCGCCCGGGAATTCCACCATCTCGCCGGCCTGAACGCGGTCAAGACCGTACACACGGGCAACGCCGTCGCCAACGGAGAGAACTTGTCCGATCTCTGCCACGTCTGCTTGCGCGCTGAAGTCCGCGATTTGTTTTTTCAGGATTTCCGAAATTTCGGCTGCTTTGATTTCCATGGTTTTTCCCTTTTAATCTTAAATCTGTATTGGTTATGCGGCTTTGGCGACGTTGTGTTTCATGGCACGGCCCATGCGTTCCAGCTTCGACTTGATCGAATCGTCGATCATGAGCGAGCCGAGCGTGATGGTGACGCCGCCGATCAGTTCCGAATTCACGGATGCATCGATGGCAACCGGATGGCCGATCGTTTTGCTGAGCTGGTCTTCCAGCGATTTCTTCTGGGCGTCCGAGAGTTCGGCAGCGCTTTCGACCTTGGCGCGGATCTGGCCACGGCGGGCCGAGATGTTTTCACCGACGGCTTTCACCATCGATTCCAGCTGTGGCAGACGGCGGTTGGCCGCGAGCGTCAGCAGGAAGTTTTTGGTCAGGTTCGAAAAACCGGCCTTGTCGGCGATAGCACCCATTGCAGCCTGCTGCGCATCCGCCTTAACCAGCGGAGAGCGAATCAGCAACTGGAGGTCCTGGGAGGCCTCCAACATGGCGGAAAGGTCGGCCATGTCCTTTTCAATTTGGGGAATAGAACCGGATTCCATGGCCAGATCGACCAGGGCGGTTGCATATCGTAAGGCGGCAGTGCCTGAGGATCTATTATTAGAAGCCACGCATGTCCCTTGGGTAAATGTTCAAAAGTTGCGCTTCTGATAGCATACGGGCACCCCCCGTGCAAGCTTTGCGAACCGCCGGATGCAGGGATTTTTTATGGAGATTTTTTTGCGACTTTACTTCCAGATATGGAAATGGAAAAGCTCCATCTCCAGCGTGCCCAGATAAAACGCTCCTGCCTTGAACAAAAGCAGGTGCAAAACGTAGATTTCGAGGGTTCGGCGTCCGCACAGGCGAATAAGCACGGCGATCGGACCAGGTATTTTCTCCGTCAGGGCAGGATATTCGTAAGGGCGAAATTTGGTCAGGAATAGCATCAGGCACAGCAGTCCCACCGCGACAAAGGCCGATTGCTGGGTGGTGAAATGCATAAACGATATAATTTCCATAAACGAATACAGCAAGCCCGCTATTCCAGCGAATTGCAGGACATCGTTTTTGGAAAAAGCCAGGTTTTCACGGTTGCGCGTGATATAGCCGACCATCACCATGAGCATCGCGGCCGTACCATATTCAACAAACCCCAAAGTGAAGATGGCAGAGAAAAACAGGACGCATGCGATAGGATAGAGACCTTTCGGGTTGCGCGCTATCGCCGCCATCAACGGGTCAAGCGCCAAACGGCACAATATCATGGTGCCGAGAATATTGACCGGAAGCATGGGCAGTCCCACCACATAGTTGGAGACAACCAGAATGCCCATACCGGCCCACATGCGCCAGGACAGGTCACGCGAACGGGCATAGCCGACAAGAAACAGCCAGATGGGGGCGGAAAGACGCCCTATCATCCGCATCCACAATTCATCGGGATAAAAGAAGTAGCCGACATGGTCGATGATCATCAGCAGCAAAGCCGTGGCCTTGAGGAAATCATAGGAGGTTAAAACGGGGGGGAGCGAAGTGGTTGGGACCGGCGCCGTGAAAGTATTATCTTTTGACATATTAAAACAACTCCTGTAACCGTCTGACCTCTTTACAGGGTATTGGAAATACAAGAACACGCCAGCCCTTTTTTAAAAGATAGACTAAAGGAGCACGCTTTGTTTGGCTGGGGACACAAGAAATACGAACATGACGACCGTATTATCATCGTAGGTTCGGTGGAAGACATTCCCAGATGCGGACAGGCGTTTCGTGCCGCGCACGGCGTTCTATGCCCCCTTCCCCTGTTCACCCCGGACGAAAAGGATGAAATCACGGCTTTTATGCGTTCCAGAATGGATAAGGGTGAAAAAGCCGTATACGCCGATCACTACAAAGGCATACGCGCACGCAACATGCCCAAAGCGCTTCACAGCGGTTTTGAACAAATAGCAAAAATCTATCAGCATGCGACGGGACAACCCTGCCGTATTTCCATGCGCGCCAATTCCACGCACCCGACCGCGCCGCACGCCCATGCGATGACCCTGACCTATACCTTCCAAGGGACGGGCACGATCGGCATTAACCGCAAGGGCGAACAATACGCAGCGCCGCAGGATCATCTTTTCTTCATTCACAATATCCCGCACATGGCGTCGAACGATTTCACGCCGGAGCAGATGAAGCTCACGATTATTTCTGTTTAGATTAAAAGAAGCTTTGCGGGTCTATATCGACCTGCACGCGCACGGCGGTGGGAATTTTCAGATCGGCGATCCAGCGCTCGATCGCATCCTGTATATGGATATTCTTGTCGGCGCGCACAAGAAGACGGCGGCGGAATTTCCCGCGCAGCCGGTACATCGGCGCATCGGCGGGGCCAAGCGTTTGAATACCCGCGCCGTGCGGTGATATCTGCCCCAGTTTTTTCGAGATATCGATGACCTGCGCTTCCTCGCGGCCGGAGACGATGATGCCAGCAAGGCGCGAGAAAGGCGGCATTTTCGCGGCTTCGCGTTGCGCGGCCTCGACCTCTAAAAAATCATCGCGGTTGTTGGATTGCAGCGATTGCATCACGCGGTTTTCGGGTTGATAGGTTTGTAGATAAACATGCCCCTTGTCCGCTTCGCGGCCCGCGCGGCCCGCCACCTGATGCAGCAATTGAAAGGTGCGTTCCGATGCGCGGAGATCGCCGCCGGAGAGACCGAGATCGGCATCGATTACACCGACGCAGGTCAGCTTGGGGAAATGGTGGCCCTTAGCGATGATCTGCGTGCCGATGATGATATCGACTTTATGATTGCAGATATCATCGAGCATCGATTTCAACTGTTCGTGGGTTGTCGCCGTATCGCTCGACAGGATGAGCGTGCGCGCGGAAGGAAACTTCTCCTGCACCTCTTCCATGATCCGTTCGACGCCGGGACCGCAGGCAACAAGGGAATCCACCTCGCCGCATTTCGGGCATGTGGGCGGAATGCGCGTGTCATAGCCGCAATGGTGACAATGCAGCCTGCCCGTTTTCCTGTGTTCGATAAGCCACGCGGTACAGCGCGGACATTCGAAACGATGACCGCAGGAACGGCACAAGGTGAGCGGCGCGTACCCACGGCGGTTGAGAAAGAGCAGCACCTGCCCCTTCTCGCCTTCGATGGTTTTACGCATCACATCTTCCAATGTGGGCGCGATAAAATTCTGCCGTTCCGGCTTGTCCTTGGTCAGATCAATAATATGCACGTCCGGCATTTCTGCGCCGCCGTGGCGATCGGGCAGTTGCAAATGCTCATACTTGCCGAGCCAGACATTCTGCATCGTTTCCAAGGACGGCGTCGCGGACACCAGCACGACAGGAATTTTTCCCATGTGCGCGCGCACGACGGCCATGTCGCGCGCGTTGTATATAACGCCTTCTTCCTGTTTGTACGCAGGATCATGTTCTTCATCGACGACGATGATGCCGAGGTCCTTGTACGGCAGGAACAAAGCGGAGCGCGCACCGACAACAACGCGGCTTTCACCCGAAGCCACGCCGCGCCAGGTAATTTTACGTTGATGATCGGAAAGCGAAGAATGCCAGAGCGCGGGCGCGCAACCGAAACGGTCCTTGAAGCGCACGAGAAACGCATTGGAGAGCGCGATTTCAGGCAAAAGGATAAGCGCCTGTTTTCCTGCTTTGAGCGCTGCGGCCACGGCTTCGAAATACACCTCGGTTTTACCGGAGCCCGTGACACCATCCAGCAATGACGCGCTGAACATTTCTTTTTCCACGCCGGAAATTAAACGCTGTGCAACCTTGTTCTGCACCGACGACAAAGACGCGCCGTGGCGTTCGAGATCAGGGCGGCGGCAGGGCGGCGGTTCGGCCAGCGCGACTTCTTTCAGGTATCCTTTTTCGACAAGCGTTTTGATGACGGACGTGCCGCACCCCGCTTCGCGCGCGAGTTCCGATTGTTTGCGCGCGAGACCATCTTTAGCGATCTCGACCACGCGCTTTGCCGCAGGCGAAAGACCTTCCTTCGCCTGTTGCATGCCATCGGCGATACGATAGGCGCGAATGTCTTTGGGCCTTTCCAGCGCGGACGGCACGCTCATCGTCAACTTGAGAAACAAGCCCAGAGGCGACATGGTATAACGCGCGGCCCAGTCGATAAATTTCCGGTGCGCCGCATCCAGCGGCGGCAGATCGTATTGCGAATGGATGGGCTTGATTTTGGAAGAGGCCAGTTTTTCGTCCCCGCCGTCCCCCCATACCACGCCGGCCACATTGCGCGGCCCCAGCGGGACGATCACATAATCGCCATCTTCCACGGCCATACCCTCCGGAACGCTGTAATCGTAAGCGCGGTCGACAGGATATGGCACCAGAACGGTTTTAATTGACATAATTAATCCAGATGGGTACTGTGCTGAACTGCAAAGACTATAAGCAAGCCGGTATGGGTTAGAAAGATCAAAATAGGTTTTTCACCGCGCCTGCAAGCCTTTGAGGCGTTTATAGAATTCGGCGTCTTATTGACAGAGACAACATGAATGGCCATGGTGCGGCCGATTACGGACGGCGTATAATTTCAGGGTGTAACGATGAACTGGTTTACTGGCTTGCTCAAAAGCGTTTTCGGCAACAAGGCCGCCGATCCGGAGTCTGTCCCCGGCGGGCCTGCGAACGATGAACCCTCCACCGATGCCAAGATAAAAATCAAGGATCTTGCGGCCCCTGTTGTGCACACAAAACTCCACAACAGCGATTCCCATATGAGTGTGACGACCGGCTGGCGACAGGCAGCCGAGATGCTGCGCGCCACGCCGTTGCAGGAAGAAGACAAAACCGCAGCGATGAAAGCCGCGAACACACTCGATACGATCGCGGGCCTCGTGAAAAAGAGCGCGGAAAAAGGAGCCGACCATATACTGGTCAACCGCGATATATTGATGGATTTGCGCGAACAGCTTCCGGCCGTGACGAAATGCGCGGAAACCCACATGACACAGGCCCAGATCTATTACTCGCCGAACGTGACAAAGCTCGGCTTTCCCAATGTGAGTGAGATACAGGCCGTAGACCTCGCCCTGATACACGCGGCGGCATACCAGGCGCTCGATACCTTCACGAACGAAGTGCCGAAGATGCTTCTTCCGGTCCTAGGCCCTGCAACTCCCAAATCCGAGACAACTCTGTATGTCTATACAGACCAGGATGATGATTTCCGCTGGCCGGGCAGTGACCGTTCGGGCTTTACCCGCCGCCCTTTCTAACGGGTAAAGGCTTGCCCTTGGCATGCGATTTCTATAGGAATGGATCATCCAATCCATAACCAAGGGACCTTGCCAGACATGAAATTCTTCGTCGACACAGCCGACATCAACGACATCAAAGACCTCGCCTCTACCGGCCTTCTGGACGGCGTGACAACGAACCCGTCCCTGATCGCAAAATCCGGCAAGCAATTCATCCCGCTCATCGAAGAGATTTGCAGCATCGTTTCCGGCCCCGTGTCCGCAGAAGTCGCATCGACCGATTACGAGACCATGAGCAAGGAAGGCAAAAAGCTGGCCGCCATCGCGGACAATGTCGCGGTAAAAGTGCCGTTGACGCCAGCCGGTCTGAAAGTTTGTAAAGAACTCTCCGACACAGGCACGATGGTTAACGTGACGCTGTGCTTCTCTCCTGCGCAGGCCATTCTCGCCGCCAAAGCGGGCGCGACATTCATCTCCCCTTTCGTTGGCCGCCTCGACGATCTCTCGCATGACGGGATGCAGCTGATTCACGACATCGTGACGATCTACAACAACTATCCGGAATTCTACACCGAAGTTCTGGTGGCCTCTGTCCGCCACCCGATGCACATTATCGACGCTGCCAAAATCGGCGCGGACGTTGTCACCTGCCCGCCTGCGGTTATCAAGCAGCTGTACAACCACCCGCTCACGGACAAGGGCCTCGCCCAGTTCGTAGACGACTGGAAGAAAACGGGGCAGTCCATCCTCTAATTCCCAACTCTAATTCTCAAGAAACCCGCCGGATGGCGGGTTTTTTAATGCCCCCGGAATATCTTTGACATAATTATGAATCCGGCTTATAAAAAACGCCGCAATTCAAAAAGGTATGCTATGCGCCCGACTATCGAAAACACGGAACAACACACCGCCCATGAGGAGGCCGCCACCCCCATCGAAAAGAAACGATCCCTGGCAGGTGTTTTCGTTTCCGAGGCGGCGCGTTCGTTCAAAGGTGCCCTGCTGACCAGCGCGAGTATTACAACCGGTGCCGCAACGGGCATCATGCATGCCGGTCTGTTCGGCGCAATCGCGCAAGGTCTTTCCAGCGCGGCGGGCGCGGATAACGGCAGCTCTTTCGGCTTTGCTCTCGGTCTCGCCTTTAACGCACCTTTTCTGCACCATATGAGCCGCGGCGCTTTTGCCGAGCGCTTGTGCGGCAATCCGGAACCGAAAGGCGCGTTTATCAAAGCCGCGAAAGCGACATCGTACACGGCAGGCGCGATAGGCGCCGCAGTGGCCACAGCTATAGCCCTGTCGGCATCGCCCGAAGTTGATGAGACGCAGCCGCAGCTTCAACTGCAGGGCGGAAAAACCTATACGGTCAAATATGAAGGCAAGAGCGCGCCGCTCTTACAATTCGCGTAGAGAACAGATGTCAAAAGAGAAAAAAATCGTTCCGAAACACGAACCCGAAGTGCTCGCCGCCATGGCGCGGGCCGCGAAAAAAATGCCGGTGCATGAACGCATAGCGTGGGATCGCGACCACGAGAATGAACGCGTCAACGCGACGCATAGAAGCACGCCGAATTACATTCCCTATACAGAATCCGGACAGAAACCGGCTTCGGGCGGATTGTTGAAAAAATTTGTGGCAGTGGCTGCCGCAGCAGGTTTTCTCGCCTGTATCGCCTATGGCATCACGCGCGCGGACGAGCATGTGCAGGAGAGCCCGGAGGCAAATGCGGAAGGCTTCAAACTGCCTTCGCTCTTCCCCAATCCGAAATTCTAGTTCTTAAGCTGCGGCCCGCTGTCTTTGGGCATGTCGAGCGCGGCATAAGCGCGGCAGGCAAGCGCGTACCCCGTCGTGATTTGCAACCCTTCCATAGGATCGTAATGATCGGCATTGAAAGCGGGAGCGGTCGCCAGATTGAACGGAAGCTTCTTCATCTCGATACGGGTTTCTTTCGGCTGGTTCGCCAGGAGTTCGAAAATACTGATCTTCGGTTTTTCTTCGGTGAGCTTATGCACGACGTTGCTGCCATTCAGCCCTTCAATAAGGTTGAGGGCCCTCAACGCGCGGGGCTGGCCGGCATTCTGCTCTTCGAAAGCCTGAAGCGTCTGGACATCTTTTTGCGCCATATGCTTGGTAAGCGCCGCGCGCCATTGCATCAGGAGGATCATTTGCGGGCCGCGGTTTTCGTCGAAAGCGCGCTTCAGCATCCTGTGCTTAAGCTTTTTCATTTCGGACCAGCCGGTGGTGTCGATCATTTCAAGCCCCCCAGAATTCACATAGCAGATATGATTACCCATAATTAAAATCACAAAAAAGCAGATTCTAAAAGAGGTTTTTCTAATGTTAGAACAGAAATTTTGCATGCCCCCGTCGGCAAACACCGTGATAGAATCAGCGACAGAGGTAATGATTCATGTCCGATGCTATGTCCGAAATTGAACAATCCATCACCGCGGCCGACGTCCTCGAGTTCTTGAAAAAGAACCCGAAATTTCTGCAACAGAACCCGCAGGCCGTGGATTTTCTGACGCCCCCGAAAAGCGGCGACCGCAAGGTTAAGGATTTCATGTCGTTCATGGTCGAACGCCTGAAGCAGGACAAGGAAAAGGTCGTCACCACGGCGCGCACGCTCGTCGAAAACGCGCGCTCAAACATGAACAACCAGACGCGCATCCAGAATGTGATCCTGCGCCTGCTGGAGGCCAGCACGTTCGAAGAATTCATTCATGTCATCACGATGGACATGGCCGCGATGCTGGACACGGATATATGCGTGCTTGTTGTAGAATCCGACGGCACCGACATTCCGCACATCCACACATCCGGTATCCGCATGGTGCCCGCTGGCACGATCGACAAATGGATGGCTGGCAAGAACGCGCTCCTGCAAGACAATATCAGCGGCATCGAAGTGATCTACGGCGGTGCTTACACGCTCGTGCAAAGCCAGGCCCTGCTCCGCGTCGACATCTCGATGGACACGCCGCCCGCCATCCTCGCCTTCGGCTCGCGCGATCCGCTGGCTTTTGAAGAGGGCCAGGCCACCGAACAGATTTCCTTCCTCGCCCGCGTCGTCGAAAGGCAATTCCGAGCATGGCTCAATATCCCTTAAGAGAAACTCCGCTTACAGAATCCCCGCGTTTTCTGTTCTGGCTGTACACATGGTTCATTATCAGCCCGATCCTCCTCGCGTTTCTCGACGCCGTGTTTCACACACATGATTTCTGGTTCGGGCCTCTGTTTAATCTGGTCGAAGAAAACCTGCATGTATATGCCGCGCACTTCCTGCACTACCTCACCTACTTCATTCCCAGCATCGTTTTGATCTGTATCGCACCGCTCACAATCGGGGGCAGGCTTACCATGTTCCTGTCATGGCTTCTGATCGACGCGGTGCCGGTGTTATTCACCTATTACTTCACAACGGAATCGATCGCACAAAGCTGCACGCGGCTGGCGAATGGATAAAGAAATAGAAAGAGTAGAGAAGACAAAAAACATTGCCCTCTTATTAACAATATTTTTCTTACCCATTATACTTACAACGTTAATGCACTTTGGTACCTTTGAACGCTTTTTTTCCCGCATCATTGAGCAGGCTTTCGGAATATTTAGCATTTTTGCACCTTGGGTAGTACCCGTTTTGCCTAGTTTAGTACTGTCTTGGTTTCTTCCTTTGGATGTTTTTGGAAAAATAATGGCCAGCTTTTTGGTTTTAGTTGGCGGGACATTAATTATGCTTTTGTTTACGTTTACAGTACTTAACAGATAACAGAGCATCATGATCAAACCCGAAACTCTCGAATATTGCGCATCCGACCTCGCCGTGGCACTGACCGACTGGCAGAAATGGCTGCGCGTGGAAAAGAATGTTTCCAGACACACGCTGCGCGCCTACACGGGCGATCTTTCGCAATTCGTGCGGTTCCTTGCGCAACACAAGGCGAAGGCTGCCAGCATCGCCGATGTGGCAAACGCCAATCTTTCCGATTTCCGCTCCTGGATGTCGCGCCAGACCATGAACGGACGCGCCAATGCCAGCCGCGCAAGAACCTTGTCAGGGTTGAAAAACTTTCTGGGATGGATGGACAAGCAAGGGCTCGCCCACAACGCCGCGATCAAAACGGTGCGCACGCCGAAACTTCCAAGGAAACTCCCCCGCCCGCTGCACGAGGCACAGGCGTTCAATATTCTGAACGATGAAGGCGATGGAGACTGGGTATCTCTGCGCGACCGCGCGCTTTTCACCTTGCTGTATGGATGCGGGCTGCGTATCGACGAGGCGCTCTCGCTTGATATCTCGCAACTGCCGCGCGACGGTTTCCTGCGCGTGATCGGTAAAGGCCGCAAAGAGCGGCAAGTGCCCGTGCTCCCGCAGATTGAAAAAGCGCTGAACGATTACCGCGCCGCCTGCCCCTATGGTGAAGACGGATCGCGCCCCTTGTTTGTCGGGGAAAAGAACGGCAAGCGGCTTAATCAAGGCGTAGCGCAAAAAGCGATGCGCGATCTGCGCCGTAAGCTCGGCCTTCCAGAAACCGCCACTCCGCACGCGCTGCGCCATTCTTTTGCCACGCATCTGCTGCAGAACGGTGCGAACCTGAGAGAGATCCAGGAACTGCTCGGCCATGCCTCGCTTTCGACCACCCAGCGCTACACCGACATAAACGCCGAGGAAATGCTGGCCATTTATAAAAAAGCGCATCCGCGTGCGCAAGGTTAGCGAACTTTCTAAACTCTCAAACGTTGTATATTCTTTTGAAGGAGATTTTTTATGCCCCAGTATATTGATGGTTTTGTCCTGAATATTCCGAAAAAGAAACTTCCTGAATATAAGAAAATGGCGGCCAAAGCTGGAAAAGTATGGATGGAGCATGGCGCGTTGTCCTATTACGAATGCGTCGGCGACGATATGAAAGTAAAAATGGGCGTGCCGTTCCCCAAGCTTGCCAACACGAAGCCCAATGAAGTGCCGGTGTTTTCCTTTATCGTCTATAAATCGCGCAAGCACCGCGACGCCGTGAACAAGAAAGTCATGGCCGACGCCCGCATCCAGGAAATGTGTCCCGATCCCAAGGATATGCCGTTTGATTGCGACAAAATGACCTATGGCGGTTTCGAGACGCTGGTAAAGTACTAGCTTTTGAACTTTTTCCGGCAAGCGGCGTTTATAAAGCATGGAAAACGCCGCAAACAAATCCGCGTCCGGCAGATCGGACTTTCAAAAATACGGTATAGCCGTCGTGATGCTGGTCGTGCTGTGCGGTCTTGCCGCGACGGGCCGCGCGAAGATCAGCGACAATCTTGAAAAAGAATCCACCCTTGCCGCTGGCAAAAAAATCGCTCTGGTATCGCCCGAAGAGTTTCAGCCCATTCGTGCGGACATCATCAACAAGGAGCCGTCCAAGTTCACGATCGACGTTGAAAACCTAGCCAATCTCAGCGCCGATGAAGAAGCGCCTGTTTTCGCCGTCTATACGGCAAGCAGCCTTCCCGATCAATGTGGCGATTTCCGTGAATTAGAACTTCATTATAAAAAGCCTTCTGAATATAAGCGCCAGTTTGATTTAAGCGGCCACAAGGAAGTTCTCGAAGCCATTGATTCCTATGGCTGTGTCGTCATGAAAAATATTCCCCCACGTGGTTAAAACACCTTGCCTTTTGCGTCTGGAAGTCCATCATCCTTGTTGCATGTGCGAGCATATCGCTTTATGAACATGCGGTGCATATAATGGATATCGACATAACAAGATCATTCCGAGGCCTTTTTAACGCGATGGGCAGATTGCTCACCGGCGAAGCGCCTTCGACTGCCTCGCTGCAACAAGCGTGGCCAGTAAAATCGGACGCAATCATTACGGACCGTCCCACGATGTTCGAAAGCAATCTGCTGGAAAGTTTTAAACGCCATCAGCATGATCCCAGCGTACGGTTTTTGCGCGTAAGCGTTATACCGCATGAAAACGGAAGCTATTTCTTCGCCGATCCCACAGACAGAAGCCATAAGGTAAGAGCCACATACGATATAAAGGCTATGCCGGGATCCATGACTGCAAACGAGATCGCAACGTCTGAAAAAAATGGCGCACACACCGTTATGGTTCTCGATTTGTGGGGGCACGAGCCTGAACGCCAGATTCCAAACTGGAGAAACGGCAGCATACGCTTTCCAAGCCGTTTTGTGCGTATGCCGTTCTATGCACCTTCATTTGAAGCGCAGCTCATTGCACCGCCGCGTGAGGGAAAAGTGCGCGAGCGCCGCCACAAGGTCTGCGCCATTCCGCCTTATCTGCGCGTGATCGAAGGCGGCCCATAAAAAAGCCCCTTTGCAGGGGCTTTTGTTTTTCTTGATGCTCTAGATGTGCAGCGGACGTTTTGCCACCGCGAGCGCGGCTTCTTTCGTTACCTCTTCCAGCGTCGGGTGCGCATGGCATGTGCGGGCAATGTCTTCTGCGCTTGCGCCGAATTCCATGGCTATTACCACCTCTGCGATCAGCGTACCGGCCTCTGGACCCACGATATGGCATCCGAGCACTTTATCGGTCTTTGCATCGGCCAGAATTTTAACAAAACCTTCGGTGGCGTTCATGGCGCGGGCGCGGCCATTTGCCATGAACGGGAATTTGCCGACATTGTAGGCAACACCGTCTTGTTTCAATTGCTCTTCGGTTTTACCAACCGTCGCAACTTCTGGGAAGGTGTACACAACGCCCGGGATCAGGTTGTAGTCGATATGACCGGATTGACCCGCCAGCATTTCGGCGAGCACAACGCCTTCGTCTTCCGCCTTGTGGGCGAGCATCGGGCCGATGATGACGTCACCGATCGCATAAATGCCATCGACATTGGTTTTATAGTGGCCATCGGTTTTTATGCGGCCACGTTCGTCCAGCGCGACACCGGATTCCTGAAGGCCCAGACCATCCGTGAACGGCTTGCGACCAACGGCCACCAGTACGATATCGGCGTTGAGGTTTTCGGAAGATCCGCCGGCGGCCGGCTCGACCGTGAGATCGACGCCCTTCTTGCCGGGCTTGGCCGAAGTGACCTTTGCGCCGAGCTTGAAGGTGAGGCCTTGCTTGGTGAGGATCTTCTGCGCTTCCTTGGCAACTTCGTTGTCCATGCCGGGCAGGATGCGGTCCAGATATTCTATGACGGTGACTTTGGCACCGAGACGCGCCCAGACGGAGCCAAGCTCGAGGCCGATAACGCCGGCGCCGATAACGACCATCGTTTCCGGCACTTTTTCCAGCGTCAGCGCGCCCGTGCTCGACACGATCTGTTTTTCATCGATGGTGATGCCCGGCAGCGAAATTACATCGGAGCCTGTGGCGATGACAATGTTCTTCGTTTCATACGTTGTTCCGGCAACGGAGACTTCACCCTTGCCGAGGATTTTGCCCTCGCCCTTCAGCCAGTCGATCTTGTTTTTCTTGAACAGGAATTCGATGCCCTTGGTGTTGTCGGCAACAACCTTGTCCTTATGGTCCATCATGCCTTTGAGGTTGAGCTTCACGCCCGAAACCTCGATGCCCAGATCCTTGAAATGATGCTGGGCCGCATCGTATTTTTCCGATGCGTGCAAAAGCGCCTTCGAAGGTATGCAGCCGATGTTTAGGCACGTGCCGCCGAGTTTCTCGCGTTTCTCGACGCAGGCAACTTTCATGCCGAGCTGGGCCGCGCGGATCGCGCAGACATAACCGCCGGGACCGGCGCCGATTACGATAAGATCATAGGATTGTGCGGACATGGATGGGTGCCTTCAAGGGTTAGACCGATGCCCTTGTATATAAACCAAACGCCCATAATTGCAAGTCAGGCTCAGTTCAATCCCAGGCCCGGGGTCTGGCCGGAGTACGTCACACGCAGGGGCGCGGGCTCCTGCGCCCATTTCTGGTGACGCTCCATAATCGCGTTTTTCACGCTTTCCAGATCCGGACGCACATCGATGTGCTTCTTGCGGATTTCCGGCGTGTAGGTGCGGATAATCGCATCGAGAACGCCGATCTGGCGGCCCGTTTCGTCGTTTGCCTGATTCTGGTTGAAGAAGATCATCTTCTGGTTTTGCATGTGCGGAACGCCGGTTTCCTTGATGCGCATCCAGCGGGTAGCTTCCTGCACGGTGCCTATGCCGGCCGCCATAACGATGTTGGCCGTGCCGATATTCGGGTTTTCCGCATCACCGTCGCGCACGCGGAACAGGTTTGCCATACGCGTGTCGAACGTCGGCTCGATCGCCATGTGGATGTTCGGGCGCCTTTCGATTTCTTTCGGGTCTATCGCCGCGCCTTCGTACTGGATGGTGCGGAATGTCTGGATCAGCGAAAGATGCGTTTCGTTTGCGCGTTCCGGATGCTCGTCCATAAATCTGAGAACACCGCGTGCCGCAGCGCCCATCACGCCGAAATTGCCGCCGCCCGTGCGGACGTGGAAGCCTTGCGAGGCGCACCAGTAACCAAGCTCTTCGGCGGCGTCCGTGTAAGCCTGCGCGTGCGTTCCGGCAGAGCCTGCGATAAACACTTCGAACATGCCCTTTTGGTCGTAACCGTAGCTTTCACGCTTGTAGTTCGGCACATCGAGCGTCTGCGAAAGGCTTTCGGCAATCTTGCTTTGCAAAATGGCACCGACATCCTGATTGTCCGGATCGACCTGTGTGAAAAGGTGATGCTCTTCCTGCTTCACGAAGTTTTTCTCGTGAAGATAGCGCGTCATCATCATCATTTTCAGCCAGGGATCCTTGGCAGGATCGATACCGTCGAGATATTTCAGGAACGCGCGTTCTGTCTTGGGGTCGTCCCAGTTCAGGTCGCCGTTGGTGAAGCCGTCATGGTAAAATTTGTTGTCGGGTCTTTGCAGCACAAGAAGCGGCTTGGCGTGCATTGTTTCAACGTTCACCTGTTTCTTCACGAGCAGGCTGCACCACATATCCATCATGCTGAGGAATCTGTCGTTCCAGTTGTTCAGCGTTTCGCGGCTGTGGTTTTGCAGGACGACCGCATCGACGCTGCGCGTCAGGTAATGCAGGCTGTCTTTCTGGTCGTGATCGTAACGCACCTTGCTGGCAGACACATGGTCGGGCAGAAGGAAATTGGCATCAGGATCGATGCGGTGCGAGGCCGGAATAAGATTTTCCTGCGTGGCGATCTGGAAGTGCGATGGTTGCGGTTTGGCAGCGTGCATAAAATTGTGCTGCATCGTGATCGGCACATTCACCTTTTTGAAAAACTCTCCCAGCGCGTGCGCCATAGGGCTGTGATAGTCCAGATATTCTTTTTTTATGTTCGCGATGGTTTTGTCGCGGAGATTTTCGGGAACGGAATCCGCGCGCAGTTTCATGAAGTGGAGCGAGGTCAAAACTTCGCCGTTATATTCTTGCGGGTCCAACAGGAATTTGACCGGCACTTTGCTGGAGAAAGAATATACGCGGACGTCTTCGATATTCGGGCGCGGACGGAAGAACATATACGTCACTTCGTCATAACCGTTCAGATCAACCTTTTCGCCCTGCGCCTCGAGGCGTTGCGCCATGCGTTTCAGATCGGTGTAAAAACCGCCAACGCCCGTGTGCGCATCCATAACCGGACCAAGTTCTGGACCCGGCCAGCTGACCGGACCGGTTTTGTGCAGCGACTTTTCAAATTCCGGCTCGTGGCTGTAATCGCGTTCGAAGGAATAGCCGGTGTCGTTGACCACCAGCATGAAATTGTCGGGATTGATGCCCTGTTTGCGCAGGTTGGACGCAAAACCGGAATAGCCCTGCTTGCCGTGGCTGTAGATACGGTCGATCAGCGCCAGCGCTTTACCGGCGGCGTTGCCGATATATGTGCCGCTCTCTTCCGGATCGCAGAGCCACCAGCCGAGCGAGCCGACAGCGCTTGCCAGACGGACATCTTTTACCTGGTGCGCGAGCGGCGCTTCAAATTCATCGATTTTCTTGGGTTG
Source organism: Micavibrio sp. (assembly GCA_030824805.1). Classification (GTDB taxonomy): domain Bacteria; phylum Pseudomonadota; class Alphaproteobacteria; order Micavibrionales; family Micavibrionaceae; genus Micavibrio_A. The sequence continues at coordinate 8,153 of JAPJRC010000012.1, read as the reverse complement.
CGTCGTGCCCATATGCACGGTGAGATGTTCACGGAAAAGGAAGTCTTTGGAGTTGGCTGGAATAAGATTGCCGCCTGTCTCTGCGGTAAGGATATCGCGATTGTGCACGCGCCTTAATTCGTCGAGAGTCCATACACGGTTCGTAACTTCTACCTTAGCCAACGTACACCTCATACCCGTATTGGTAAGAAAATGCTTATATAATTAGGCAAAAATCTGCAAGATATTTTTCATAAATTAAATTCCTTGCATTTCTAAGCGGTTGTGGTACGTTATGAGACTGTGACACCTCAATCACGCAGTACCCCTCATCCGACTTATAAAACCCATTCATAATCAAAGCGTTATATGCACGACCATTTATATGATCGGCTGGTAATGCCCCAAGCGATTCTCGATGAAAGCCCATAACAGCCCTTCCACCACGCCGTTTTCGCCTTTTCTGGCCATGCAGGAAGCTGTGGATATTGTGCTTAGCAGCCCCCACCCGACCAACAAAGTGGCAGCCACGCTGATCGGCACGGGCAACCGCGTGTCGCGTACCAATTACTGGCCGCAGCCTATTCTCCAGCATTTCGGCACTCACACCGACATCGGCAATTCTTCGGGCACCGTGCATGCGGAAACCGCCTGCATCCTCGCCGCCGCGCACGCCACCGAGGGCGCGAGCCTTTGCGTTACCGATCCGTTCTGTCCCAATTGCGCGAAGAATATCGCGGAGGCAGGCATCAAACGCATCTATATCGACCATAAAGGTTTCGAAAAAGATTTCTTCGCGCGCCGCGGTGGGCATTTCCAGACCATGTCGATGCAGATTTGCGAAAAGGCCGGCATCAGCGTCTATGAAATCTGGCGCAAAGACGAACGGCTTGTGCCCATCTACGAAGCGCCGGAGCATTTCATCGCCGCGGAAGACTCCCCCATATACCGCGAGCCCGTACAGGCGCCGGGCGAAGCCGTGTTCACCGAAATTCTCGCCAACGCATTCAAGATTCACCAGACACGCAAATTCGCGGTCGCTTTCGTGCGCGACGAGCACGGAAAGACGGTTTCACTAACCGTGCGCGGGCACGCCGTTACGGGCTTTACCATGGAAGATCCCGACGATATCGGCATGATCGAACGGCATGAAGAGAAATACAGCTTCTTTCAGGAACCTGTGAACCGCCTGCTGATGTATACGGCACGCCACGGCATGAAGATTATTGATGGCTATCTGTTCTGTTCGCAGGTGCCCACCAGCCGTGAGCAGGTAAACCTTGTCGGTGCGGGTATCAAACGCATCACCATCGGCAATCCGCGGAAGGCACGCGATCCTTCCGCGCTGGAAGCGATGAAAAAACTCGCCGATGCGGGTATCATTACCTACACCTGAAACACGATCGGTTTCACATCCATCAACGTATCGATGATGTAATCGGGTTCATGCGCCATGCATATATCATGATCGCCGTGGCCGTACCGCGCCCAGCAAGATTTCGCGCCTATGTTACGTGCGTATAAAAGATCCGGCGGCGCATCACCGATCATCAGCACCTGTTCGGGGTCTATATGCGGATAGGCCGGAGAGATCAGTTCATGCCACGAGGAAGGATCGGGTTTCAAAACGAGCCCGTCACGCTCGGCAATCACCATATGAAAGTATGGACCAAGCCCGAAATGCGCAAGCGCGTTCAGCACCGCCGTCTCCCCTTTGTTGCTTAGTATGATCGCTGGAATATCGGCATCTTTGAGATGAGAGAGAATTTCTTTCGTGCCTTCAAACAATGTCGAACGTGCAAGGCCTTCGCCATCATTGTATATGGTGCGGTAACTTTCACGCCACGCATAGGATTCTTCCTTTGTAAGCCCGCTCTGATGCAGGCTGGCGAATGTCTCGGCCACACCGATGCTTTTGCGGATGGCCATGTCGAGCGTATCGCGGTCGGGCCGGGGATGATCGTAATGGTCGAACGTACGCCCCATGCAATGCAGGATGGCTTCATGGCTTGCGCAGAGCGTTCCATCGAAATCAAAAATACAAAGTTTGATCATATGCTTTTCCTGTAAAAAGCCCCGCACGGTGCGGGGCTTTTAAAATTAGATTTCAAGAACGAGACGTTGCGGGTCTTCCAGCGCCTGCTTTATGCGCACGAGGAAGCTGACCGCTTCCTTGCCGTCGATGATACGGTGATCGTAAGACATGGCCAGATACATGATCGGGCGGGCCTTGATATCACCGTTCGGCATGACGACCGGACGCTGTACAATGTTGTGCATGCCAAGAATCGCGACTTGCGGTGTGTTCAGGATCGGCGTCGACAGCATGGAGCCGAAGATACCGCCGTTCGTGATGGTGAACGTGCCGCCCTTCATTTCGTCCATGGTCAGCTTGCCGTCTTTCGCACGGCCGCCCATTTCGGCGATGTCTTTTTCGATCTGCGCCATGTTCTTGGAATCGCAATCCTTAACGACAGGAACCACGAGGCCTTGCGGCGTCGATACGGCAACGCCGAGATCGTAATAGTTTTTATAGACGATTTCATCGCCGTCGATTTCGGCGTTAACGGCCGGGAATTCTTTCAGCGCGTTGACGGCGGCCTTCACGAAGAAGGACATGAAACCGAGCTTGGTTTTGTATTTCTTTTCGAACGCGTCTTTGTAGTTGTTGCGCATCTCCATAACGGCGGTCATGTCGACTTCGTTGAACGTCGTAAGCATGGCGGCAGTGTTTTGCGCTTCTTTCAGGCGCTTTGCGATCGACTGGCGCAGACGCGTCATCTTCACGCGCTCTTCACGCGGACCGGCAACGCGCGGCGCGGCGGGCGTGGACGGGAAGGATGTTTGCGGCGGCGGCGATTGTTTCGCAGGCGCGGCGGGAGCAGCTTGCGCGCCACCTTCGATATGGTTGATGACATCGCCCTTTGTCACGCGGCCGTCTTTGCCGGTGCCCTGAACGGAAGAAGGATCGATCTTGTTGTCGGCCATCATCTTGTTGGCGGCGGGGCCGTTGCGGCCTTCGTCGGACGGCACGGTGACTTCGGATGTTGCGGCGGTCGGTGCGGGCTGCACAGCGACCGCCGGTGCGGGCGCGGCAGGCGGCGGTGCCACAGGATCTACTTTCGGTGTGCCTTTGGTGTCGTTTGCGGCAGAACCAGCGCCGATTTCACCGAGGATGGCGCCAACACCAACATTGGTGCCTTCCGGCGCGATGATGCGGGAGATAACACCGGCGGAAGGTGCGTTCACTTCCAGCGTGACCTTGTCCGTTTCCAGTTCGACGATGGTTTCGTCGGCGGCGACAGCGTCCCCTTCTTTCTTGAGCCATTTGGCAACGGTGGCTTCGGAGACGGATTCACCAAGGGTCGGGACTTTGATTTCGGCCATTTTTATCTTCTTTTGGAGCTGTTGGTTATTACGGGCCTAATGTGGCGGATGACGCGCCCGAGGTCAAGGGCGAGCGGCGTTTTTTACGGGCCGGAAGGCGCGGATTCCGGCCCGCTTCCGCGGCGGGCGGCGACGGCAGCTTTCGCCTCTTTTTCCAGATTGTCCATATCAACCTTCTGGAACTGGCCGGCATGATCGACCGTCACATTCAGGTATTCAATGGTTTTGAAATCACCCTTGAAAGTGTTATGGCGAACGACACCCATGACAAGGTAATCGCCCTTGTCCTGAAAGCCCCACATGACATGCGTGTTGTGGCGGTTTTTGACATCCGCCGACGGTTCGATCTCTCGTTTCTTGCCGCGGTCATCGCGGCCATAGGGGATACGTGTCGCGGGAATGTTGCTGCCGGCCTGCGGTTCGAAGCCCCTGAACACACGGCCTTCGGTTGTACGGATGTGCAATAACGCAAAAGGCAATTCGTCTTCGGATTTCGCGGCGATGGCGCGGTCCACCAGTTTACGGTAGCGGTCTTCGCGGTTCAGCGGTATGCAGAAATCCAGCCAGTCGACGGATTCATTGCCGAAGATGACTTTTGAATCCTTCAGGTGCCGGGGATTGCCCTTCACCATCAGCGCCACAACGTCTTTCACGTCCTTGACGACGTAAATTTCACGGTCTTTCAGATCGGGATCGTTGATGGCCGTGACATAGCCGTCCTGATTGACTTCATAAACACCCGAACGCTTGTTGAATTCGGATGAGAATTCACGCGTATTGATGTGGATGCGGTAGCCCTTTGTGCGATCTACCTTCTGCCCTTCCGGCGAAGGTTTGTGCAGGCTGCGGATGCAATCGTCATCGTGTTTTTTAACCGGCGCGAAATAAGAGCGTGCCCCGACACCCGAGCTTCCGCCTGCTACAGAACTGCCTTCGTGAAACCGCATCGGTGATTCACAGCACAGACATTTGATGTGTCCTTTGTGTTCATAGCGATTGTAATACGCGCTGCCCGGACGCAGGCGCGTGCCCACCGGTTGGATTATCTGTTCTAAGCCGTCCGCCTTTATGTAGCGAGCCTCGGGGATGTAGAGGTCTGCGTCTGGCCGGTCCATGGCGATTACAATTGCTGTTTCGGCTCTTCACCGATGATACGGCGAACGGTATCGGCCACAGAGCCGATCTGTGTGTGGCGTTCCAGCGAAGGATTCGCAACAGGGAAGAGCACTTTGCCTTCGGTGGAAAGATACGGAGGCTGGGTACCGTTTTGTTCGGTCAGCTTGAACACGCAGATATGGCTGTTGCTATCCGGCGGCGTGGTGTCATAACAAACGGGTTTCTTATCGTTGGGCAGCGGGAAGCCCAGCGTGATACCGAAATATTCCGAACCTTCGATCTTCGGCGCATCAGGCGTTGTGCCATACCCCCATTTGTGCAGCGTGTAGAGATCGGCGTTCACTTCGTAAGCCAGCGCGCGGTACAGCTCGTTCGGCGTCGTTTCATCATAAAACGCAACGAAGATAGAACGTTCGGGATGCTGGAGTGCGAGCGGCAGCGCAACCTTCAGCGCGCGCGTCTGCTGGTCTTCCAGCGCATCGCGTTCGGATTGCGGTGCGTTTTTCGCATCCATGATGGCGGCCATGCTCGCATCCGAATTCACGGCGATCAGGAAATTCTGGTGCTTTTTATGGAGCGCGCGGCTTTCCGCGATGTATTGAAAACCTGCGAGCGCCGTCGGCACGATCAGATCTGCATCATATGCAAAGGTGCCGTTGGTGGCATGGATCGTGGTGAGGCGGCCGATCGGCGAAAGCGGATCGTGAATATCGTCTATAATATGCAGGTTCGAAGGCAGACCCATTTTTACATCCTTAAAAAAATATCACCCCTCGCGGGAGGGGTGATATTGATATGAAAATATTTCGGCATGCAACCCTAAAAAACGGGCAATAGGCCTAACCGTTTGGAATTAAACGGTCAAAGCTTCGTTCACGAGTTTTGTCTGCTCTGCCTGGTGGCGGGCCAGAAGACCCGTGGCAGGTGCGGCGGCCGGGATACGGCCGACAAAACGCGGACGTCCATTACCCGGCTTGTGCTTGATTTCCGTCAGCACAGCCTCGATACGGCGGTCGACGAAATGCCAGTAGCCCTGGTTCTGTGGCTCTTCCTGGCACCAGATGATTTCCGCGTTCGGGTAGTTCTTCAACTCTTCTGCAATCGTCTTGTGCGGGAACGGATAGAGCTGTTCCACACGCAGGATCATCACATTGTCGATCTTTCTCTCGCGGCGTTCCTGCAAGAGGTCGTAGTAGACCTTGCCTGTGCAGAGCACGATACGCTTGATGTCTTTCGGCTTGGCCAGCGTGTCCTTGTCCGTGTCCCAGAGAACGCGGTGGAAGGTCGTGCCCGGACCGAACTCCGCGAGCTCGGATACCGCCAGCTTGTGACGCAGAAGCGATTTCGGCGACATGTTGATGAGCGGTTTTCTGAAGTCACGGCACATCTGGCGGCGCAACGCGTGGAAGTAGTTCGCGGGCGTCGTGATGTTGGTGATCTGCCAGTTGTCTTCGGCACAGGATTCAAGGAAACGCTCAGGACGTGCGGAAGAGTGTTCCGGCCCCTGCCCTTCGTAGCCGTGCGGCAGCAGCATGACGAGACCCGACATGCGGAGCCATTTGGATTCACCCGAAGATATGAACTGGTCGATGATGGTTTGCGCGCCGTTCACGAAGTCGCCGAACTGCGCTTCCCAGATGGTCAGCGTTTTCGGTTCCGCCAGTGAGTAGCCGTATTCAAAGCCCAGCACGGCAAATTCCGAGAGCGGCGAGTCATGCGCTTCGAATTTTGGTTGGCCATCGGCAACATGTTGAAGCGCGATGTATTTCTCTTCCGTGTTTTGATCGTAGATGATCGCATGACGGTGCGAGAAGGTTCCGCGGCCAACATCCTGACCGGAAATACGCACGGCATAGCCGTCTTTCAGAAGCGTGCCGAAAGCCAGAGCTTCGGCGGTTGCCCAGTCGATTTCCTTACCGGTTTCGAACATCTTTTTCTTGGTATCGAAAAGACGCGCGATTTTCGGGTTCGCCGTAAAGCCGGATGGAATGGTCGCAACGACGTTACCGACTTCCTTGAGAGCCTCGAGCGGCACGGCGGTGTCGCCGCGGCGGTCATCGCCGTACGCCACTTTCATGCCCGACCAGCGGCCTTCGAGATAATCGGCCTTGTTCGGCTTGTAGCTCTTCGTCGCTTCGAAGGCGTCTTCGAGATACTTGTTGAATTCATCCGACATCGCCTTGGCTTCTTCGTCCGTGACAACGGATTCTTTCACCAGTTGCTGCGCATAGAGTTCGCGCGTCGTAACCTTGTCCTTGATGCGTTTGTACATCAAAGGCTGTGTAAAGGCCGGCTCGTCGCCCTCGTTGTGGCCGAAGCGACGGTAGCAATACAGGTCGATAACCACGTCCTTGTTGAATTGCTGGCGGTATTCGGTGGCAATGCGCGCGACATGCACAACAGCTTCCGGATCATCGCCGTTGACGTGGAAGATCGGCGCGCCGACCATTTTGGCCACGTCCGTGCAGTACGGACCGGAGCGCGAGAATTGCGGACGCGTCGTAAAACCAATCTGGTTGTTGATGACGATGTGCATCGTGCCGCCGATACGGTAGCCCGGCAGATCGGACATCATCAGCGTTTCAGGCACAACACCCTGACCCGCAAAGGCGGCATCGCCGTGGATAAGCATCGGCATAACCATCGTGCCGTCTTCGTCGCCGCGCTGCGCCTGTTTCGCGCGGACCTTGCCGATAACCACAGGGTTGACGCATTCGAGGTGCGACGGGTTGGCGGTAAGCGACAGGTGGATGGTATTGCCATCAAAATCACGGTCGGAAGATGTGCCGAGGTGGTATTTCACGTCGCCCGAACCCTGAACATCATCGGGAACAGCCGAGACGCCCTGGAATTCCGAGAAGACAGCCGTGAAAGGTTTGCCCATGACGTTGGTGAGAACGTTCAGGCGGCCGCGGTGGGCCATACCGACAACGATTTCCTTGAGGCCGAGCTGGCCGCCGCGTTTCATGATCTGCTCGATACAGGGGATCATGCTTTCGCCGCCGTCGAGACCGAAGCGTTTCGTGCCGACATATTTCGTGTGCAGGAATTTCTCAAAGTTTTCGGCGGCCGTCAGGCGCTGCAGGATCGCGCGCTTGCCGTTGACGGTGAAATCCGTCTGGTTGCGCGGGCCCTCGATGCGTTCCTGGATCCACTGCTTTTCCGCAGGGTCCGACATATGCAGAAATTCCACGCCGATATTGCCGGAGTAGGTTTGTTTCAAGGCCGTCATCAGTTCGTCGAGCGTGACGGTGTCCATGCCCATAACGCCGCCCACAAAAATCTTCTTGTCCTTGTCGGCATCGGTGAAACCGTAATGCGCAGGGTCGAGTTCCGGATGGTAGTCGATCACTTTGAGTCCGAGCGGATCAAGATTGGAAATCAGGTGGCCGCGCGCACGGTAGGCGCGGATCAGTTGCAGCGCGCGGATGGAATCCAAAGCTGCGGCGCGGACATCGCCGGTGGCCGCAAGCGCGGGCGCGCCGTGGGTGTTGGTGTTTGAATTGGCGGGTTCGACATTTTCGAAACCGTTCTGGTCGCGGCGGTTTTCGGACGGCGTCCAGCTTGCGCCGTGCAGTTCGCGCAGGATCGTAATCTCGCGGTCGTTCAGCGTGATAAAGAAATCTTTCCAACTCGGGTCTACGCTGGAGGGGTTCTTCAGGTAGCTGGAA
>JAPJRC010000090.1 GCA_030824805.1 Micavibrio sp. | reverse complement strand
CATTAAAGACATTCATATTGCTGGCCGGTTTGACAGCTTTGTTCGGCTGGGCCGGTTGGGTGATCGGCGGGCAGTCCGGCATGGTGATCGCCCTTGGCTTTGCTGCTATATCCAATATCGGCGCATTCTGGTTTTCAGACAAAATTGTGCTGTCAATGTACGGCGCGAAACAGGTAAAGTCCGGCTATCTTTATAATATGGTTTTCGATCTGGCGCAGCGAGCAAATTTGCCTATGCCGCGCGTATATATTATCGAGACACAGCAGCCTAACGCCTTTGCCACAGGCCGCAGCCCGAAGCATGCGGCTGTTGCGGCAACCAGAGGCATTATCGATATTTTGAACGAGCGCGAATTGCGCGGCGTTATGGCGCATGAACTGGCCCATATTAAAAACCGTGACACACTCACCATGACGATCACCGCGACAATCGCCGGTGCGATTTCCATGCTGGCGAATTTTGCGTTCTGGTTGGCCCCGATGGGCGGCGGGCGCGACCGCCCGGCAGGTGTTTGGGGATCGCTGATCGTAATGATTTTAGCGCCATTGGCGGCCATGCTGGTGCAAATGGCAATATCCCGCACGCGGGAATATTCAGCCGATAAAGGCGGCGCGGAAATATGCGATGATCCGTCGGCATTGGCAACCGCCCTGCAAAAGCTGGAAGCTGCCGCGCTCCGCATTCCGAACCATATGGCTGAGCAGAATCCGGCGACCGCGCATATGTTTATTGTGAACCCGTTGCACTTGAACAAGATGGATAATCTGTTTTCTACGCACCCGAATACGCATAACCGCGTGCGGGAGCTGGAAAAACTGGCGGGTATGAATGATGATCGCGCCGGTTCGCCCTGGGGCCGTTCGAAGCAAAACATTTTTTAATTCTAATATAAAGATGATTACGGAGGATAAAATGACAAACACTGATGTAAAAGTTGAAAAATATAATGAATGGGAAGACATGGTGAAAGCAGAAGACCGCGATGCTTTAATACTTTACTCAAACCTTATTTGCATGACCTTAAACACGCGGCTTGGCGTGACCTGCGCTATTATACAGGCATAGGCGATCTGGAATATGGGCAGGTCGAGGCGCAGGAGCTTGTTGATGAGACCTTTATCAATGCCTGGCGCCTGAAAGCCCGCCGTCCGGATACGCTTAGTTTGAAAGCCTGGCTGCTATCCGTGCAGCACCGCACGCTTGAAAAATTTATCGAGGCTAACAAAAACAAACCGGAAATGGTTAGGACAATGAAAAAAACAGGATTACTCGCTCTTGCAGCATTGGCTCTTATTTGTTCCCCATCAGCGCCATCTTATGCGCAGGATCAAAGCCCGGTTGAAGTCGTGCCGCATGAACGGCCAAGTATATTCAATGATGACTTTGAACGGTCCATGCGTACGATGCGCGAAGATATGAACCGCCTGTTCAGCAATTTCTTTAATGAGGATTTTGAACCGCTACTGGATGGAAAATTTGCCTCTGTTCCTGCAACTGACATTATTGAACAGGATGGACAGTATATCGTCAAAATCGAGCTGCCGGGCATTAACCCGGAAGAGGTGGACTTATCCGTCAGCGGCAATTCGATTGTCCTGAAAGGCGAAAAAATCCAGAAAAACGAATTTAAAAATGAGGATTATATCCGTAAGGAGTCCTCATACGGATCTTTTAGCCGGGTTGTAAACCTGCCGTTTGATGCCGATCTTGAGAAAGCGGATGCGCAATATAAAGACGGCATATTAACAGTGAGCGTCCCTAAAAAAGAAGGGGCGCAAGCACAATCAAAAAAATTAACAATTCAACGCAAATAAGCAAAGAACATGAGACAAAGAAAGGATTTTTATCATGGCAAATGGAAGATGCGATATATGCGGTAACCCCGCTTCATACCGGGCAAAAGTCATAGAGAATGGTTTTCGTAAAGTACGCGAGCTGTGTGATGAACATTATCAGGAGCTGGCTCGTCAGGCCGGAGGTCGGCGCGCCGGATTCCGCTCACCTTTAGAGTCTATGTTTGGTGGCGGCTCCATTTTTGATGAATTTTTTGGTGGACGCGACCCGTTTTACAGCGGCGTTATTGGCGATGAAGGCGGCTCCCCGCATTCATCCGGTCATGGCCAGCATCTTGGTGACCGCGAGTCCGTGGATTTACAGGATTATATGAATGATGAAGCCAAAGAGCTTTTGCAAAAGGCCGCGCAAAAAGCGCATGAGCTGGGCAAGGACATTATTGATACTGAACACTTGCTGTATGTCCTAAGCGAAAACGATGTCATTAAACGCATCTTGAAACGTTTCAAACTTTCAGCAGAAGATATCCGCCAGCATCTGGAACATAATGTTTTTGGTGAAGCTGCGAAAAAAGACCAAGAAGATAAGGACAGCGGAGAAACGCCGCAGATTGGCTTATCTCCGCGCATGAAGGCCGCCCTTCAGCAAGCCTTCATCGCAGGACGCGAAATGCAAAGCGAATATATCGGCCCAGAACATTTATTGATCGGTTTGATGGAGGCCGGGGAAGGTCATGCCTATGATATTCTCAAAACGTACGGTCTCACGCCTGAATCTCTGCGTCAAAAGACCGCCAAGGAGACAGGCGTCAGTGCGGGCGGCAAGCCGCAATCCGAAACGCCGAAACTGGATGAATATTCGCGCGATCTCACGCAGCTTGCGCGCGAGGGCAAACTCGATCCGGTTATCGGTCGCTCCAAGGAAATCAGCATGGCGATTGAGATTCTTGCCCGCCGGACGAAAAACAACCCCGTTCTGATCGGTGAGCCGGGGACGGGTAAGACCGCAATTGTCGAGGGGCTGGCGCAGCGCATCGTCAATGACGAAGTGCCCGAGGCCCTGGAAGGCAAGCGGCTGGTCGAGCTGAACCTGAACGCCATGGTTGCGGGATCAAAATATCGCGGTGAGTTCGAAGAACGCATCAAGGCCGTGCTGGATGAAATCGTCAAATTCAAGGATGACCTGATCGTCTTTATCGACGAGGTGCATACGGTCGTCGGCGCGGGACAAGGCGGCGGTGAAGGTGGTCTGGATGTCGCCAATGTCCTCAAACCAGCCATGGCGCGCGGCGAGCTGCACCTGATCGGCGCGACAACGCTCAACGAGTACCAGAAATATATTGAAAAGGACGCCGCGCTGGAGCGCCGCTTCCAGCCCGTTTTCGTGCCGGAGCCGACCGTGGAACAGACCATCGCCATTCTGCGGGGTCTGCGCGACCGCTACGAAGCGCACCACAAGGTCAGTATCAGCAACGAAGCGATTACGGCTGCGGCTGAATTATCTGATCGTTATATCACCAACCGCTATTTACCGGACAAAGCGATTGATTTGCTTGACCAGGCTGCTTCAAGAGTGCGCATCGGCGCAACATCACGTCCGCAGGATATCCTGGAAATGCAGGCTGAGTTAAAGTCTATGGAGCGTGAAGAAAAATCTGCCAACACGCGCAAGGATTACGATCATGCCAAAAAGCTTCAAAAAGATATCGAAGCCAAGAAGAAAGATATCGATGAGAAAGAACAGGAATGGCAATCCTCACGCAGCAGCGAAACTCCTGTTGTCGAAATGGCCAATATTGCCGAGATTGTCTCCTCTCTCACAGGCATTCCGGTAACGGACCTGACAGCGGAAGAAAAAGAAAAACTGCTGAATATGGAAGGCAAGCTGCATGAACGCCTGATCGGTCAGGAAGAAGCGGTTAAGGCCGTTTCTCTGGCTGTGCGTTTGTCGCGCGCAGGTTTACGCGAAGGCGGCAAGCCGATTGCGAGCTTCCTGTTCCTTGGCCCCACCGGGGTCGGAAAAACCGAATTGGCCAAGGCTTTGGCCGAAACCGTGTTTGGCGATGAGGATGCAATGGTGCGTATCGATATGTCCGAATATATGGAGAAACATGCGGTCGCACGCCTAATTGGCTCTCCTCCCGGCTATGTCGGTTATGACGAGGGCGGACAGCTCACCGAGCGTGTGCGCCGCCGTCCGTATTCGGTCGTACTGCTTGACGAAATCGAGAAAGCGCATCCAGACGTCAGCAATATTCTGCTGCAGGTCTTTGACGATGGCCGCCTTACAGACGGTAAAGGCCGCGTGGTGGACTTTTCGAATACCATCATTATCGCCACCAGCAATGTCGGTTCTCACCGCATTCAGGAAAACGCACGCAAAGAAGGCAAAGAACAACTCCCGTACGATGATTTAAAAGGCGAGTTGATGGAAGATCTGCGTCATCATTTCCGGCCTGAACTGCTCAACCGGATTGACGAGATTATTGTCTTCCACTCCCTGACCAAAGAGCAAATTCGGGACATCGTGGCCTTGCAGCTTGAACGGGTGAAACGCCTCGCCCATGCACAGGAAATCACATTGTCATTTGAAGACAGCCTTCTTGATTATCTGGCCGATATCGGCTTCAAGCCGGAATTTGGCGCCCGTGAGCTAAAACGCCATATTCGCACCGAAGTTGAGGCCGGACTGGCTGAGAAAATTCTGGGCGAAACCTTTAAGCCAGGCGATGCTGTCACATTGTCTTACGATAAAAAGAAAAAAGAAGTTCTTTTTGACAAGGGCAAGCCGGATAGCAAGAAAAAAGATGGTAAGAAGTAAACCAAAGGCAAAAAGAAAGCTGCTTAAAACACAGGAAGGAGATTAAAAGATGTTTATATCATGTGAGTATAAGGAGTTTATCAATCTGGATGGCTTCAAGGAAAAGCTGGAAGCGGAAATAGCCCAAAACCGTGGCTGGTATATTTTTGAAGGTCTGGTTTTCTTCCTAGGAGGACTTTTAGCTGCATTATTGCCGTTTGCGACAGCGCTTGGGATCAATATCTTGGTCGGCGTTCTTTTGGTCTTGAGCGGCGGTATGCAGATATTCTTATTTCTCAAGCGCCGCGAACGCTGGTTAAGGTTGCTCTCAGGCTTATTGTCTGTGGTTGCCGGAGGGATTATGTTGTTTTTCCCCGCTGCTGGATTGATGGCTTTAAGTATTGTTCTTGGCGTTTTCCTGCTCTTGGAAGGTGCCCTTGAAATTGCTATGGCTTTTATGTTCCGGCCTTTCCCGCGTTGGGGTTGGCTTTTATTCGCCGGGATTGTAACGGTCATCATGGGCGTTTTGGTCTTTGTATTCTTCCCATTGGCAGGGCTTTTATATATGGCCATTGCTTTAGCGATTAACCTTGGCGCTTACGGCATGTCACTCTTACTTCTGGCTTTTAAAGCGAAGAAAAAAGAGATTGAGGAGCCGGATGAGGTTTATGTAGGCGTATGATCAAAATTCCCGGATTATCATCCTCTCAATATGCAGGCCGCGCTATCGTGATGTATGGGCGAAGTCTTATGGCTTTGGAAATCGCCCATTCACTGGGTGAGCGCGGCATCGAGGTTATAGGATGTGATGATGTTGACCCGCCCCCTATAAATGAGTCCAGGAATAGCTACGGTAATGCTATCCATAACGGGCTTTTCAAAGGAGGTGCGGGATATGGCACGCAAGCATTTTACGGCGGAGCAGATTATCGGCAAGCTGCGTGAAGCGGAGATTTTGCTGTCGCAGGGCAAGACGCAGGAACAAGCGATACGTGCAATCGGCGTGACGGGCAACACGTATTACCGCTGGCGTAAGGAATATGGCGGGATGAAGCTAGATCAAGCCAAGCGACTGAAAGATCTTGAAGCCGAGAATATGCGGCTCAAGCGTGCGGTGGCCGAGCTGACGGTAGACAACCAGATATTGAAGGAAGTTTCCAAGGGAAAGTTCTGACCTCTCCGAAGCGCAGACGCGAGGCTGTCGTGCATGTGCGTCAGGTTCTGGGCGTATCGGAGAGGGAAGCCTGCCGTGCACTGAGCCAGAGCCGTGGCGGGTTTCGAAGACCTGTCAAACGCGCTGCCGACGAAGAACAGCTCACCAAGGATATAACGCGCCTTGCGCTCAAGTACGGACGATACGGATACAAGCGCATCACCGCGCTGTTACGCACCGAAGGCTGGCGCGTCAACCACAAGCGCGTGGAGCGTTTGTGGTGGCAAGAGGCGCTCAAAGTACCTAAACGCCAGAAGAAACGCGGTCGTTTGTACTTGAACGACGGCTCTCTCATCCGGCTGCGTCCCTGCTGGCAAAACCATGTCTGGGCATATGACTTTGTTGCCGACAGGCTGGCCGATGGCACAAAAATCCGTTTCCTGACAGTCGTGGACGAATACACCCGAGAATGTCTCGCCCTGCACGTGGACTATAACCTGAAGTCTGACGATGTGATGGCCGTGCTGATGCAGCTGTTCATCGAGCGCGGCATTCCCGACCACATCCGCTCGGACAACGGATCGGAGTTTACATCTAAACCGATCAAGGCGTGGCTTGCCAGCCTTGGCGTCAGAACGCTCTACATCGAACCGGGCAGCCCGTGGGAGAACGGTTACAACGAAAGCTTCAACGGCAGATTCAGGGATGAGTTTTTAAAAACGGAAGCGTTCTATACGCTAAAGGAAGCTGAAGTCCTGACCGCGAAGTGGCTGCATCTTTACAACCACATCCGCCCGCACTCATCTCTGGGCTATAAACCTCCCGCGCCCTTGGCGAGAAGCCTGGATAAAGGGGCTTCCGCTATCGCTACAGCCCCTTTATCCAGACCACCACAACCACAAAATCCTAACTTATCGGCTGGACTCTAAATTGGGGGTTGACCA
>JAPJRC010000011.1 GCA_030824805.1 Micavibrio sp. | reverse complement strand
CGGTGCCGGAAGACCAACTGCCAGTCGAATTGCCACGCGATATCAATTACGACCGTCCGGGAAACCCGCTGGACCGTCACCCGACATGGAAATATACGACATGCCCCGAAACGGGCGAGCCCGCCATCCGTGAAACCGACACGATGGACACGTTTGTCGATTCCAGCTGGTACTATCTGCGCTATCTCGACGCGCGCAACGACAACGAAGCCTTTTCGAAAAAAGCAACGGATTACTGGAGCGCGGTCGACCAATATATCGGCGGCGTAGAACACGCGGTTCTGCACTTGCTCTATTCGCGTTTCTGGACGCGCGCGCTGCGCGATTGCGGGTATGCCGTACCGGCGGACGAACCGTTCACCGGCCTGTTCACGCAAGGCATGGTAAACCACGCGACGTTCCAGGATGCCGAAGGCAAATATCTGTTCCCGACCGATGTCGAGCAGAACGAAAAAGGTGAGTGGGTGACGAAAGACGGCGCGAAACCCGTCAAGGTCGGCCCGCAAATCAAAATGTCGAAATCGAAAAAGAACGTCATCGACCCGCAAGACATCATCGACACCTATGGTGCCGATGCCGCGCGTCTTTTTATTCTTTCGGATTCCCCGCCGGAACGCGATATCGAATGGACAACCGCCGGTATCGAAGGCGCGTGGAAGTACGTGAACAAACTTTACCGCCTGATCACCGAAGCCGCCGAAACGCTCGGCAGGGCAGGGGAAGCAAAGCCTGCGTCTTTCTCGGATGCCGCCACCAAGCTGCGCCGTGAAACGCACAAGGCCATCGATGGCGTTGGCCGAGGGATCGAAGCGTTCCACATGAACAAGGCCGTTGCCTTGCTGCGCGAATTGTCCAACACCATTTCTGCCTTCAAGGCGAACGACGATGCCGACAAATGGGCGCTGCGCGAAGCCGTGGAATCCTTTGTGCAGATGATAAACCCGATGATGCCGCACCTTGCGGAAGAGCTTTGGGAAGGGCTTGGTCACACAACGCCGCTCACAAAAACATCCTGGCCGAAAGCCGATGCTGCCTTGCTGCAGGATGACACGGTGACGCTCGCGGTGCAGGTGAACGGCAAGATGCGCGCGACCATCACGCTGCCCGCGAATGTCGATCAAAAGACAGCCGAAAATGCTGCGCTGGCCGAAGACACGGTGAAAGCCGCGCTCGAAGGCAAGTCGGTCAAGAAAATCATCGTGGTGCCGGGCCGTATCGTCAACGTGGTGGCGGCGTAATGGCCGCCGTCCGGCAGAAACTTTTCATGGTTCTTGTCGGCGGCCAGACTCCCACGGCCAATATCGAACTGCACGACATGCGTTTCGTCACCGGCGAAACCATCAAGGACACATACGAAACACTGCAGGATGAATGGTGGGGCGATCCCGACACGCTGCATATTGATGTCTGGGCGGAGATCAAACAGATCGATGGCTTTAACGTTACGCTCTCGAGCGAACCCTACAAGGGCAAAGAAAAGCTCTTCTTCGTCAATCTCGGCGGATACGAAAAGACGCTGTTCGACGAAGTGCATCGCAACGTTTTAAAGGTCGCAACCTCGCAGGAAAAGGCAAAGGCAGACGCGAGAGCGAAAGTCACACACTGGTATATGCCGCACAAGGACAATCTGTTCGAGGTTGAAAACATCCTGAAGCTGGCAAAATTTGGCGCTTTGCACGTTCATCTGGAAAAGGCGGAAGAAGAGATTCCGTTCGACTTCCATTGCCGCTATACTCCCATATCGAAAAAGGCTCTCGCCAAGAAGGCACCGAAATGAAATTCCTGCTCTCGACCATTCTTGTTCTGACACTCGCCGCTTGCGGTTTTACCCCGATGTACAGCAAAGGCGGCGCGGGCTCCAGCGGTCTGGCTGCAACAGAAGGGCTTGATCAGGTAAAGATTGATCTCATACCGGATCATGCCGGCGTTTATGTCCGCAACATCCTGATCGACAATTTTTACCACAACGGTTATCCGTCCTCACCGCGCTATGTTCTGAAGGTTAAAGAAATTGTCGAAGAGATCAGAGACCTCGACATCACGATCGACTCCGAAGCGACCCGCAGACAAATTACTGTCACCACCACAATGGAGCTGATCGACACCGTAAACAGCAAGGCGGTGTTAAGCCGTGAGGTATCGGCGCTGACCAGCTACAACGTTCTGGGTTCTCAGTTTACAACACGCGTTTCGGAAGACGATGCGCGCGAAGCTGCTCTTACCGATCTCGCCCGCCAGATCGAAACGCAGGTCGCGTTGTACTTCAAACGGTAGATTTAAAATCCGGGCCCTTTAATGCAGCTGCCAGCGCCTTGATGTAAGCGGGCGTGGTGCCGCAACACCCGCCGATGATACGGCATCCGCCCTTGCGCCATTTGCGCGCGGCTTCTGTGTAACGCTCGATACTGTCGGCGTTCTCTTCGAAAATCCATCCCAGATCATCATCCGGATGACCAATACCGTTCGCATAGACGGCGCGGTTGCCTTGATACGCTTCTTTCAATGCGGGCAGGGCTGCATTGATCGTATCGATCGGTCTGCAATTGATACCGACACCGATACGGCCCGGCAAATCTGTTTTCTGCACGGCTTCTTTCAACGGCGTGCCGTCAAACAAATCACCGTTGTCCTTCACCACAAAAGTGATAACGAAAGGAAGGCCCGTGATGCTTGCGGCCTTGGCCATCGCAATGGCTTCGCGCAATGAATTGATAGTTTCCGGCAAAAGAAAATCAACGCCTTCACCGGCGAGCTGCGCCGCCTGCTCTTCGTGTTCGGCACGCAACGCCGCATCGTCCGGCACCAGCGATGGTTCATAGCAATCTTCCAAAGTGGCAAAAGACCCCGCGATAAAAATCTCTCTGTCGTCGAAACGATCGCGCGCTTCCTTTGCGCAATCGACGGCGGCCTTCAGCGATTTATACGCCTTGTTTTCTTCACCGATCTTTTTGTATGTGCGCGGCGTCGTGCGGAATGTGTTGGTCACGCAAAGGTCCGCCCCGGCCTCGAGATAATCCGCATGAATTTGCGTGACGAGTTCGGGCGCTTCCAAATTCGCGCCCGCCGACCATAGCGGCAACTTGGTTTCAAACCCGCGGCGCTGCAATTCCGTGCCCATAGCGCCGGGCATGAGGAGGAGGTTTTTTTCTTCGATAAAGGTGAGGAGTCCGGCCATGCGGACAGTTTACCTAAAGTTTTGCCTGAATGACATAGAGATTGTGGTAGATGGGAACGCCGCCTGCGCGCAGCTTTTCCGCTTCTGTGGCGCCGATTTCTTTTTTGCCTTCGGCGTCTTTGTAGAAATGGAAATCTATGCCGCTGTCCTGCTCGATTTCCGCCAGCGACGCAAGACATGTCGTCGGATCTTGCTGCACCACGCGGCGGTGAATGATCTCATGGCTCATCGATCGGTCTGCGAACAGGTCCGTTATACGCTCTGCACCCGGGCGGCCTGCGATGTTTAACGTTACGCGGACATGCGGTGCGCGCGCGATGGACTGGTCCAGCAGCCGTGCAACAAGGCCAAGTCCGAACGCGTCTTCCTTGATGCCCGTCTCTTCATAGTAATCTGATTTCTCGCGGTCATTCGCGATCTCGCATTTGTGGCGCGGTACCTGCGGAATGCAGCCGACGATATCGCTGATCTTGGTGAGCGTGGCACCGTCTATCCCGTCCAGCAAATCGGATTGTAGAAGACGTGCGCTCATCCCGTGTTGAGCGGCAAGCGCAGCGCTGGCGCTCACGGCGTCATGCGCGATGTCCGTGCCGATAAATTCGCGGGGCGGGGCCTTGCTCAAAATCAGGCCCGCCATGTTGATGCCGGACCCTACGCCCACTTCAAGCACCGCGGAATGCGCCAGGTCTATCTTTTGCAGTCCTTCGGCAAAGGTTTTTGTCCAGGAGCGCTCCGGCAGATACACCTTGCTGTCGTCGATCGGAATAATGATGGCGGCTGCGCTGGTATAGAATTCGCGCAGACGGATGCGAACGACGTTTTCGGGCAAGGCGGATGCGGTCTGGCTATTAAACATGGGAAGTATACAACGCGTTTTCTGTTATTATGTCAATATAAAAACTCTTTGATAGATCTATATTTTCTTTTGCCGCGCATGTCCAGCCCGCAAAACCGTTGACATACCGCCACCTTTGTGGATATCTTTTCCCTTCCTCGAGGCTTTCATCCGGCCTAGGGACGCGGATTTTGAACAGGGGCAGCTTGCACCGCGTTAACAAGGCTAAAGAGCGCCACGGCTCATCGGATATGCTGTGGTCCCAAGTTTTTAAACTTGATGGATCACCGGATATCCGCCTCTCAGGGCAGATTCCCCGTATTTTTCATCAAATTAAAAATTAAGGATCGCGGTTTATACCTTGATCTGGGACGACGCATATTCTTTTCAAACAAGAAGACGAAAGGAATATAACTATGTCGCAACAACTGAAGCTCACTCTGGTCCTCGCTGGCTCTGTACGGGGTTTGCGCGAAGACAAATACCTTCTGAAAGCAGAAGACACGCAAGACCCTTTGAAATTCGATATTCTCGAAGCCATCCCGGCAAAAGACGGTCCGGAAGTGATCAACCAGTTTCTGAAAGCTGCTTCCGAGGAAAGAAACATTCCGGTTGCCCAGAACGCATTTTTGCCTGTTCGCAAACCAGCGCTCGCTCTTTAAAAGAGTGCGGGTGATAGAGGCAAAGAAAGATGGCTTTCAGAGCCATCTTTTTTTATGATTTGCCCATGAAACTCGGCTGGAAAGATATCGAACCCTTCGTCAAGAAGCCCAACCCGAAGGCGCGCGCCATTCTGGTGTACGGGCCGGACGACGGGCTTATCAAGGAACGCGCAGACACGATGGGCCTCTCCGCCGTTGCCGATCTGAATGATCCGTTCAATGTTGCGATACTTAGCGGCGACATGCTTTCCGAAGACGGGGCGCGCCTTTCCGACGAAGCCAACGCCATGTCGCTCATGGGCGGCTCGCGTCTGATCCGCGTCGAAGGCGCATCGGACAAGCACACGACATTGTTCAAGGAATATCTCGCAAACCCCAGCGCGGAAAATCTCGTCATCGTGCGCGCGGGCGAGCTTGGTCCGAAATCATCCTTGCGCATGCTGTTCGAAAAATCCGATACGGCGGCCGCGATCCCTTGTTATGTCGATGACGAACGCGGCGTTGCAAACCTCATCCGCCAGACACTCACGGAAAACGGATATACGATTCAATCGGACGCCATGGCGTGGCTGTCTGCAAATATTTCCGGCGACCGTCTGCGCGTGCGCATGGAGATCGACAAGCTTATGGTCTATATGGGCCGCGATTCAAAAATCGTTACGTTTGAAGATGCGCGCGCCGCATGCGGTGAAGCGGGCGATCAGTCACTGGACGATCTGATATACGCCATCGGCAACGGAAAAATTGAAACCGCGTTGCGTGCTTACAATAAGCTGATTGAAGAAGGCGTAGCCGCCGTGACAATTCTGCGTTCGCTGCAAGGCCATTTTAGAAGACTGCACTACACAAAGTCATTGATGCGCGACGGGCTCGATGCCGACGAGGCGATGAAGAAATTGCAACCCGCTGTGTTTTTCAAATTTGCGGATTCGTTCAAATCGCAATTGCGCAAATGGTCGGAAGCGAAATTGCTGAGTTTTCAGCAAAGACTGTCTACGGTAGAGGCGCAAACAAAACAGACCGGCACACCGGTTGAAACGCTTTGCTCGCAGGTTATTCTCTCGCTCGCAGCGCAAGGGTAATTACGGCTGTCTGCCGCCACACGCGATGACCGTTTTAATCAACGCACGTCCCACCGTTTTCTCGCTATAGACTTCAGAGGCTTCGCTGAAGGCGTTGCGTATTTGCTCTTTAAAATCCTTATCCGTAGCCGCAAGAGCTTCGATGTCTTTGGACTTTGTATGCAAAAGCAACGCGGTTTTGTAATCGGCTGCGCTGACACCTTTTGGTGGATACAGGATCAAAGGCGATTTGGCATCCTGCTGGTTTTCAATACGAACAGCAAATAAACGGTCGCGGATTTTGCCGCAGGCGGCATAGAAATCATCGGCCATGGCCAGCGCGGCTTCCGGTGTTATATACGTGAAACGCGCAGGGTACATGGCAACTCTCTTATTTTATCAATCAAGCACTTTTGGAATTTTCGAAAGGCGTAGCGCAACTTCGTCGAGCTGGTCCAGGTCCTTGAACTCGACCGACAACGTGCCCGCCGTTTCACCGTCCATGGCAATGGTCACTTTGAATCCGAGGATGTTCGACAAATCTTTTTCAAATGCGAGAATGTTCGGGTCTTTGAAAGTAGGGCCGGATGCTTTAGCGGTCGCACCGCGGTGCTGGATTTTCCGGCCGGCGTTTTCAGCGGCGAATTTTTCCGTCTGACGAACGCTCAAACCTTTGGCGACAACTTCCTGTGCGAGCAGCGCAGGATTTTCGGCGCTGATCAAAGCGCGGGCGTGGCCAGCGCTGAGTGCGCCTTCGACCACCATGTTCTGCACGCTTTCGGGCAGGCCGAGCATACGGATCATGTTGGCGACGTGCGAGCGGGAACGGCCTACGGCCTGACCCACATCTTCCGGTGCAAACGCGAACTCATCGATCAGGCGCTGGTAACCGCGCGCTTCTTCGATGGCGTTCAGATCCTGGCGTTGCAGGTTTTCGATCAGCGCGATTTGCAGAACCTGCGCATCGTCAAGATCACGGATAGTAACAGGCACTTCGTGCAGCTGCGCCTTTTGCGACGCGCGCCAGCGGCGTTCGCCGGCGACGATCTGGTACATGTCGGGCGATCCCGGAATAGGGCGCACCAGGATCGGCTGCAGCAAACCGTGCTGCTTGATCGACTCCGCCAGCTCGTTGATGTATTTCGGGTCGAAATGCGTTCTTGGCTGGTCGGGGTTCGGCGATAGTTGTCCTATGCCAAGCGTTCTGCGCGGGCCTTGCGGCATCAACATCGGCGCATCTTCTTTTACGGCGAAGGTTGCTTCTTCATCTTCGAACAGCGCGTCCAGTCCGCGCCCCAGTCCTCTTGGTTTCGGTGTCATGTCTCTACCTATGCAGCTTGTATGTCGTTATTGGTTTGTTGGGCGGTCGCTTCCGCACGAAGCTTTTTTTCGCGCTTCACAATCTCGCTGGCGAGCGAAATGTAGGCGCGGGCGCCCGGGCATTTCATGTCATAGACGATGGCGGGCAAGCCATAGCTCGGCGCTTCCGACAAACGCACGTTGCGCGGGATCACCGTCTTGTAAACCTTGTCGCCGAAATAATCGCGCACATCGGCGGCGACCTGATCGGACAGGTTGTTACGTTTATCGAACATCGTCAGAACGATGCCATGGATATCAAGACGCGGGTTGAAGCTCTTCTTCACGCGCTCGATTGTCTTTACGAGATGGCTCAAACCTTCCAACGCGAAGAATTCACATTGCAGCGGCACCACAATCGCGTCGCTTGCGACCAGCGCATTGAGCGTCAAAAGGCTCAGACTCGGCGGACAATCGATGATCACGTAATCATACGGCAGTGGCACACGCAGCGCTTTTTGCAGACGAAATTCGCGGTTTTCCGTCGTTACCAGCTCGATTTCCGCGCCTGACAAATGGATGGAGGACGGCAGAACGAAAAGCCCCGGAACCTTGGTTGCCTGTACGGTTTCCGCCACGCTGGCATCGTCGAAGATGACATCATAGGTGCTTTTGCGGATGCCGGCGCGTTTAATGCCAAGGCCTGTTGAAGCGTTTCCCTGGGAATCCAGATCGACCAGCATGACTTTTTTGCCTATGGCGGCGAGCGCCGTGGCGAGGTTTACAGCCGTGGTGGTTTTGCCGACGCCGCCTTTTTGGTTGGCAACGGAAAGAATGCGCGGAATGCGATTGGTCGATGTAAAGGATTTGGAGCCTTGTTTGGTCGAAAGCGGAACATTGTCCTCGGTCATCCTAAATCCCCCTTATATATATGGTGTGGGCTCACTATGGCGAAAACGGGAGGAAAAGGTCAAGATAATTCGGTGTTCCACGTGAAACACACAGCCCATACACAGACTATACAGACGTTTTCCGCAGGCTTTTGAACACCAATATCCGTGCCGCACTGTCGGTTTGGCTTTTGGTTTCAACCACATCAAACGTCCAACCGGCGGCCTTTGCCGTCTCGATCTCGGCACTCCAGGTTTCACCTTTGGGGAAGATCAAAATGAGGCTTTCATTATGCTCCGCCAAAGGCCAGATATAAGTAAATAGGGTCTCAAGCGGTGCCAAAGCCCGCGCCGTAATTATATCGGGGCTTGGAAGCGCCTTCACCGCCCCCTCTATCCGGATGTTTTTAACCGTCACGCCAATCTCTGTTTCACGTGAAACGGTCTGTAGGAAAGCGCATTTCTTGGCATCGGATTCGATAAGAGTCACCGCAATGTCCGGACGTGCCATGGCCAAGACCAAACCCGGAAACCCTGCGCCAGACCCAATGTCGTAAAGCGTTTTAGCTGACTCAGACAGGTGGGGAAGGATTTGGAGAGAGTCCTCGAAATGACGCTTCCAGCTATCCTTGAGCGTGGTCGAGCTTACCAGATTTATTTTATCCTGCCATTTCACAAGCAGGGATTGATAGTGCTTCAACCGCTGTTCGGTTTCACGTGAAACAGGGATCATCAGGCGGCCTTACGGCGTTTTACGTGGCGGAGCAGAGATATAACCGCGGCGGGCGTCACACCAGGAATACGGGAGGCTGCGCCCAAAGTCGCGGGACGAACCTTCTCCAGCTTCTGGCGAATTTCGGTGGAAAGCGTGCCTATGGCGGCATAATCCAAGTCGGTGGGAAGCGCCATGGATTCTTCTTTGCGGAAAGCTTCGATATCGATTTGCTGGCGGTCTGTGTAACCGGCATACAGGGAATCTATTTCTATCTGCTCGCGGATAGCCGGGGAGATATTCGCTGCCTCAGGCCAGACAGTTTCGATCTGCGACCATCCTATTTCAGGATAGCTTAAAAGCTCGAACGCATTGCGGCGGCGGCCGTCCAGATTGACAACGATATTATGTTTGGCCAGCTCATTCGGCGTGGCCTGCAGGGTCTGACGCATAAGATTATGGGCGCTGGCAAGCGCCTCTTTTTTATCCGCCCAAACTTTCGCCCGATCGGAAAAAGCGAAACCGCCATCGACGGCTTTATCGGTCAGACGCTGATCTGCGTTGTCGGCACGAAGAGTCAAACGGTATTCCGCGCGGGACGTAAACATCCGGTATGGCTCCGGTGCGCCCCGGGAAATCAGATCATCGACCAGAACGCCAATATAGGCCTCGGAACGGTCCAGAACGAAAGGCGTCATTGTTTCACGTGAAACAGCGCCTGCCAGAATGGCGGCATTCAGGCCGGCCACAAGACCTTGGGCCGCAGCCTCTTCATAGCCGGTTGTCCCGTTAATTTGACCAGCCAGAAACAGGCCGGAAATACGCTTGGATTCAAGCGTTTGCGTCAAATCACGCGGGTCGCAATAATCATATTCGATGGCGTAGGCCCATTCCATGACCTTGGCCTTTTCCAGCCCCGGTATAGACGCCAAAAGCTCGGCCTGAACCTCGATAGGTAGGGCGTTGGAAATACCGTTCGGATACACCGTCGGATCATCAAGACCTTCCGGCTCAAGGAATATCTGATGGCGTTCTTTATCGGCAAAGCGAACAACCTTGTCCTCTATGGACGGGCAATAGCGCGGGCCGGTGCCGGCAATCTGACCGGAATACATGGGCGCGCGGTGTAGGTTGGCGCGGATAATATCGTGTGTTTTTTGGGTCGTGTAAGTAATGCCGCAATCGATCTGCGGCACCGTAATTTTGTCCGTCATATACGAGAACGGTATTGGCGGGTTGTCCGCGCTCTGCATCTCCAGCGAAGCCCAATCTATCGTGCGGCCATCAAGACGGGCAGGAGTTCCTGTTTTCAGGCGACCAAGAGGAAAGCCGTATTTTTCGAGCGTCAGCGCCAAGCCCACGGATGGCTTTTCCCCGACACGGCCCGCAGGGATCTTTTCTTCACCCCGATGGATAAGGCCACGCAGGAAAGTTCCGGTGGTAATGATTACACTTTTGGCAGCGTATGTGTGTCCATCTCCGCTGCATACCCCTGTAACCATGCCGTCAGTGATAACAAGGTCTTCGGCACCGCCCTCAAGCAGGGTCAGGTTGGGATATTCGGCCAAAATTCTTTGCATTTCAAGGCGATAGAGCTTTCTATCAGCCTGGGAGCGCGGCCCACGTACAGCAGGGCCTTTCGAGGCGTTCAACATGCGAAACTGGATGCCCGCCTTGTCGATTACGCGTCCCATAATGCCGTCGAGCGCGTCGATTTCACGCACCAAATGGCCTTTGCCGAGGCCGCCAATCGCCGGATTGCACGACATTACGCCCAGCGTGTCGAGGCGATGGGTGAGCAAAGCCGTCTTCGCCCCATAGCGCGCCGCAGCCGCAGCCGCTTCACAGCCCGCGTGCCCGCCGCCGATAATGATTACGTCGAATTTTGTTTCCATCGCGGAAAGCTATATAGCGCCTTTTAACGAATTTGGCCAGTTTAGTTTTCATATAGACAGGCCCTGCGAGCGTGGCAAAATACTTGCAGATCAGGCCGCCGCCATAAGCCGGTGGTAGGACCGAACTGCGGCATACACATTGTTGGCACAAGGAAAGCATATATCGTGGCAGATCTGATGAATATATTCGGCCCTATTGCCAAATGGAATGAAACGCTCCGCGATATTCAGATCATGGGCATCGATGTAATGGGCACGGCCATAGACCGCAATGGCCGTATATACGAAGACACAATAAAATTGATGCAGCATGCGCGCGCCCAGTACACCGACCTCACAATAAAGTTTATTTCAAGCGACCCCCTCGAGGCGTGGATGGCGCTTCTGGAGGCCGGCCTCAAGGGACCGGAGATCGTTGCGGGTGTCATGTTGAAACAGGATTTCTACGATCAGGCACAAGCCAACGGCGAACACGTTGTCGCGGTGGATGACGAGCCTGCACAGGCCGCGCGCGCCGATGTGCACATCAATCCGAAAGACGAAAGCGTAAAAACCTTCCTGCACGAGCGCGGATACAAGCATCCCGAACGCTACGAACCGGTTGCAAAATAAAAGGCCCCGACACGCGGAGCCTTTTTGTTTTTTACAGACCGTCGTTAGTAGCTGCTGCTCGTCGCACGCACAATCACCTCGTTCACATCGACATCTGCAGGCTGGGCGACGGCATAGAGAACCGAACGGGCGATAGCGTCCGGACCGATGGATTTCTTACGCACTTCCTTAAGGAAGGATGCCGCTGTGTCGTCCGTAATATCGTGACCCAGTTCCGTTACCGTCACACCGGGCGAAATAACGGTCACACGGATGTCATCACGTTCCTGGCGCAGACCTTCCGAAATCGCCCAGACCATGTGCTTGGTGCCACAATATACCGCAGCTGTAGGGCTGACGAGATGCGCGCCGATAGAAGCCGTGTTGATGATGTGGCCGCCGCCTTGTTTTTCCATGAGGGGCAGGGCCGCGCCAATGCCGTTCAACACACCTTTGACATTGATATCGATCATATTGTCCCACTCGTCGAATTTCAGAGCGCCCATCGGTGCCAGCGGCATCACGCCCGCATTGTTGAAAAGCACATCGACACGCCCGTATTTTTTGGCGGCAGATTCCACGAATGTCTTCGTGTCTTCGCGGCTGGTCACATCCAGTTCAAAAAGATCGGCCTTGCCTCCCGCCGCCTGAATGTCTGCCACGATTTTCTCAAGTCTGTCCTTGCGGCGCGCGCCCAGCACCACCGTCGCACCCTTGGCCGCCAGAAGGCGGGCTGTCGCTTCCCCAATGCCGCTGCTGGCGCCTGTGATAAGAACGATTTTGCCTTGTACATTTTCCATGATGTTTCTCCTTAAAAGCGTTGTTGTATGATTTAAGGATAGTCTGGAGCCTTCGTTTCTTGAATACACAGGGCTACGGCATTATTGCCTGTTTCTCCAGATGCAGTCATTGCCTTTTGCTTAAACGTTGAATATAGAACTATTAAATTGTACAATTATCCTGAATAAGGAGTGTTTATGCAGGAAGCAAAGAGAAAAGAGCTTGCCGCGCTGATAGAAAAATACGCAAGCGGCGAAGGCATTTCCAGGACAGCCGTAGGGGGCATGAAGACCATCCGCCTGTCGGAAATAAACATGCAACTGCCCGGCGTTTACGATCCCTCGCTTTGCGTGATCGTGCAGGGCAAAAAACAGGTTCTCCTCAAAGACGAGATTTATCATTACGCGCCCTCGGAGTATCTTGTGGTATCCGTCGACCTTCCTGTCATCGGGCAGGTGACACAGGCCAGCGCAAACAGACCTTATCTTTGCCTGCAGATAGACATCGATCCGCGGCTGGTTTCCGAATTGATGCTCCAGGCACATCAGGCCAGTGCCGAGACAGGCCGCGGCATCTTTGTGGGCGATGTGGACGAGCCACTGGCCGATGCTGTGTTACGCCTTGCCCGCCTGCTGGAATCTCCGCACGACATTCCGATGCTGGCGCCGTTGATATCGCGCGAGATACATTACCGCCTGCTCACAGGCGAATACGGGCCGCAGATCGCACAGATCGCGACAGCGGGCAGCAACATGCAGCGTATCAGCAGCGCTATCCGCAAGATCAAGAAAGATTTCGACAAGCCGATGGTGGTAGAAGAAATGGCGGATATGGTCGGCATGAGCGTTTCCTCCTTTCACTTCCATTTCAAGGAAGTAACTGCGATGAGCCCTTTGCAATACCAGAAACGCCTCCGCCTCACCGAAGCGCGGCGTATCATGCTGGCCGATGCGCTTGATGCGGCAGCCACCGCATACCGCGTGGGATATGAAAGCCCGTCGCAGTTCAGCCGCGAATACGCGCGCCTGTTCGGCAATCCGCCTGTGCGCGATATTGAATCGATCAGAATGTCCGGTGGTGCGGAAATCGCCGCGTAATTATTTGCCGATACAGAAATCGCGGAAAATCACATCCAGCAAATCTTCGACATCGACGCGGCCCGTGATGCGCCCCAAAGCCCGCGCGCCCATGCGCGCGTCTTCCGCCATCAATTCGGGAAGCTTTGCATCAAGCGCGGATCTCAGACGGGCGACGCACTCTTCCAGCGCCGCGCGGTGACGCTCGCGGGTGAGGGACGGGGTGTCCCGCGACACGCCGTAGAGCGTCTGGATTTTTTCTGTCAGCGCTGCAAGGAAAGCTTCGAGGCCCTCGCCTGTTCTGGCCGAGAAGGAAAGGCCGCCATGCGCAACCGCGGTGGTGGCATCGAAATCGTCGGCGTCCGCCTTGTTGAAAAGCACGATGCTGTTCTCGTTCACGAGGTCGAGCGTATGGCGGTCCGGCTCGTTCGCACCGTCGAACATCAATATGCGCAGATCGGCGGAGCCGGCGCGGGCCAACGCGCGGCGGATGCCTTCATATTCGATCGCGCCCTGAGTGGCTTCATCCGCGGCGCGCACTTCTTCGGGGCGGAGACCGGCCGTGTCGGCCAGGATAACCGGATAGCCGCCGAGATCGAGATGAACCTCGATCACGTCGCGGGTTGTCCCTGCCATCGGAGAGACAATGGCCACATCGCGCCTGGCCAGAAGATTGAGCAGCGAGGATTTGCCCGCGTTCGGTGCACCGACGATGGCAATCTGGATACCGTCGCGCATACGCTCGCCGCGGCGCCCGTCGTTCAAGTGTGCGGAGATTTCTTCGATCAGCTTTGCAAGATCGGGATGGACTTTCGCAACTTCGGAATCCGGCACATCCTCGTCGGGAAAATCGATCACGGCTTCTATATAGGCCATGGCCCGCACGAGGCGTTCGCGCCAGCCTTCGTAAAGCCGGAACAGGGCACCGCCCATTTGCGAAAGCGCCTGCTCGCGCTGCATCTGGGTTTCGGCGTTGATAAGGTCGGCGATGGCTTCGGCTTCGGTCAGGTCCATCTTGCCGTTTTCAAAACCGCGGCGCGTGTATTCGCCATGCTGCGCGGGACGATGGCCGTCGAATTCCGAAAGGGCTGACATCAGCGCCGCGATCACGGCGGCGGAGCCATGCAGATGGTATTCCACAACGTCTTCGCCCGTAAAAGAGGCGGGCCCCTTGAAGGGTAGTACCAGCGCCTGATCAATCACGCTGTCATCCTTGGCACGGATCGGTATAAAACGCGCCATGCGCGGAACGATCTCGCCGGAAATTCTTCCCAAGGCACGCAGGGATGCAAAAGCATCCGGACCGGACACGCGGACAATCGAAACGCCCGCTTTGCCGGGCGCCGAGGAAAGCGCGTAGATCGTATCGGCGGACATCGTCTACTTCTTTTTGGTTTTGGAATCTTCGGGCATGTTGACGCCCATTTGCGACCAGAACATTTTCTGCATCTCACCCCAGCCCTGCATGGTCATCGGCATCCATGTCTTGACCAGCGTTTCAGGGTCGAGCGCGCGAAGGTTTTCGGCCATGCGCTCTTCAAGCTCCTTCATCATGCGTTCCTGCATGGGCCCAAGGTCCGGAAGGCCCAGAAAGCGGCGCGCTTCTTCGGGCGTGCATTCGATATCGAAATTGACTTTCATGACATTCTCTCCATTCGGGCTATGTTTTCTGTATAGCAGCTAGGCGGGATGGACACAATGACAAGCGCGATGCGGGATGGACAGGCAATGCGCGTATTTGCTAGGCTATCCTCTCTTGGCAAGAGGAGGCGTATTCGTGAGGGCAATAAAGCGAAACCAAGCGGTACGCCTGATTTGATACGCGTATGACGCAGCAGGAAACCCCGTTTTCAGCCCCCGCGACGGCAAACGAACAGACGCTTGTAAAAAGCGCTCTTGATCGCGTACGCGCGATATTGAAAGGCAACGGGGTGAAACTGGACAGCGTGTCGGTTGCTTCCCACAAAATTTCGCACCACACTTTGAATGCAGGGACCTATCTGGAGCTGAAACCCTCCAGCAGCGAACGCACATCGCCTGGAAAGATCGTGGTAGGCCAGCAGGTCGGCTCACGCGACGAGGCGGCAAAGGCCGTTGATCAGGCCATGGTGCAGGCGGCGAACGATCCCACCGCGAAGGCACAGATCGCCAGCGTATTATTGTCCCGGCCGGATCAGGGCTTCGGACTGGTGCGTCAGACCGTGCCGCTCGATTTCCTGAAGAAAGAATACACATGGCACGAAAGCTGCAGCACCTGCAGGGGCACGGCCAAGGCCACTTGCCAGCGCTGTCAGGGACGGCGCATCGAACCTTGTACAAAATGCTCAGGCCGCGGGCTTATGCCGTGCCCGCTCTGCCGCACGACCGGTTTGTTGCAAGGACAGAAATGCACGCGTTGTCTGGGGCAACGTTATGTACCGTGCGACCAGTGCCAGCGATCCGGCATGATGTCGTGCCGTATGTGTCAGTCCACGGGCACCATGAAATGCCAGGTCTGCGCGGGGCAAGGGTGGAAAACGCACATACTGACATCGGCGGCACAAGCGCTCACCTATTTCGAGTATGATGGCAAGTCCGTGCCAAAGGGTGCGGCGGACATGATAGAGACGCAGGCGTCCTTGCTCGTGACGCAAGAGCGCATCAAGGTGAACGGCAGAATTGCGGACGAGAAAGAAAATGTTCTCGGTGCCAATTACGAAGTGACCTTTCCTTACGGCGATATCGTTTTCAGTGTCGGCAAGAAAGAAGTGAAGGCGGGCCTCTTCGGCTATAAGGGCGAACTTGTAAATTTCCCTGCCATACTGGACCGTATTGTCGACAATGCCGTACGCGACCTTGAAGATGCCGCACGCGATGTGGGCGATGTTGCAGGCAAGATTAGAAATGCCACACGATATCGTGTTATCGCGCAGGGTTTCATCACCGCCAGCAAAACAAGCGCAAAGAAAACGGCGCAGCATCTTTTGAAAATTTACGACATAGGCCTTTCGCAGGGCATGGCGGAAAAAATCGCGCTGCTTGCCGACCAGACCACATCGCAGATTACAAGAAAACCACGCTATTACGGGCTCGCCGGCGGACTGCTTCTCGTGGCGGCGCTGGACTATGTTTATTATCTTTTGCCTGTGCGATCAAAAATCGCGGGATATTTGCCCGATGTGAAATTCGATTTCGTTCTTGATCTTCTGCCTCTGATCCTGGGTGGGATCATCACCACGCTCTCCATCCGGATGGCGGGCGCCGGCGCTATCCGCAAGGCCCTGGCACATCTTGCGAAAGACGGCAAAAACACGATTGTGCCGAAAGCCCATTCCAGCGGGTGGTGGGGATGGATCGGGGCGATTGTCATTATGCTGGGGCTCATGGAATATGCGGCGACATCCGAAGGAGCCGCGCCATACTGGTATGAGATCGTACGCAATTTCTTCGCACAGATTTTAGGATAAAAAACCCGCCGCCGGGTGTTTAATCCGGCGGCAGGCTTTGTCAGCGACGTTTTCCGAGGGGACTATCGGGTCGTCAAGTCATCGCACGCACTCTCTCTTTGTTATGGATCAATCATCCAGCGCCAGTCGCAGGGCGGCCGCATTCATGGATGTCTTCTTGTGTCCACTGGCTTCGGGCAGCAAGGAGACCTGCTTTACCGAGACAGTCGGATTCTTTACCCGTACCGCCACCGGTTCGCGGCGTTCGACCGGTCCCTGCACGTTGCGGAAACCGAGCGCCATCGCCAAAGCGAGAGCGGGGGATACGGAATGGGTTCCAGCCGAGCGCTGGGCCGTGTGCTGAGGCTTGTTCTTCGACGCGGGGGCACTTGCCATGTCATTCTCTTGAAGCAGAGGACATGGGACCGCAGCACAGGGTGAAGCTTTGTGTTCGGAATGCGGGCGGACAATCTCCGCCGAGAGAGCGGGCTGAGCCGCGAACGCGGCGGCAAGCAGCAGCACAGCAGAAAGTTTTAACAGAGTATAAACTTTAATTGGTTTTTGCCAACGGACGGCACGTCCGCAGATTTTGATACCCATAGTAACCACCCTTTGTTCTTCTCGCCGGAACGCTTTTTGCCGCTTGCTTTTGTTTTTATCGGCGCGTCTTCTCGACCCTTATATTTAAATTAGACCATGCTGCACCGCTTCTTATCAACAACTATCGTTTCGGATTTGTTTTGAATTTGAGGCAAATTTAAGCGGCTATGCCGCTTGATTTGAGGCGCTGTCCGGAATTCTAGAACTCCAGAATCGTGGCGTAGAACACGTAGTATGTGGTGTAGTGCTGCAGGCAGGCGACGGCTTGACCCGGGGCCGCAGGAAATGCCGCAAGGGACTGGTTGGATCCGTCCACCAGAGGTATGCCTTCAATACCAAGCATTTTGTTAAAGGCTTTGCACAAGGCTTCGCCAGTCGGGGTCATTTTCAAAAACCGCGCCAGCATGATTTCAGGATCATCTGTCCCGATTCCGAGCACGGTCCCATTGTCCGCATAATCGTAATATGTCCATGTATTGCCATACATGTCGCGCTCTTCATTGCGCTCCAGTTCCATCTGGATGGCGCCGCCGCCTTCTTTGGCAAAAAGGCATTCCTTGCCTGTGGTACAGGGCTCCCATATATCCGTGCCGTGAATTTGAATATCCTCGCGTTTCACACCGGACATCAACAAGCGCAGAGCCGCGGGACGCAACTGGTTAACATAGTTGAGTATTTTTGCAGCTTCGAGACGGGCGTGCTCGTTGGCCGTGTTGCTGCCGCCGCTACGCGTCGATTGCACCACCACGTAGCTAAGCGCCGCGAACAATGCGACGGCAATAAGAATAAGAAATAAAACGTTGCCGGAATTCGGCCGAGCATTAATTCTGTACAAAATAAAGCAACCTATGAAATTCATAGTAATGCATATGGTTGTTAAGCGCAATCAACGCCGAAACCTTGATATAATTTGTGCGCTGCAAATTTAATCTATCAAGCAATGGCATAAAAAACCCCGCTTTCGCGGGGTTTTTATTATTGGTTCATGGCCGAGAAAAATTCGTCGTTGTTCTTCGTCTGGCGCATCTTGTCGAGGAGGAATTCCATCGCATCGACCGTTCCCATCGGGTTAAGGATGCGGCGCAGGATCCACATTTTCTGCAGCATCTCTTTGTCGACCAGCAGCTCTTCCTTACGCGTACCGGATTTCTGGATGTCGATCGCCGGGAAGACGCGCTTGTCGGCGATCTTTCTTTCCATGACGATTTCAGAGTTACCCGTACCTTTAAACTCTTCGAAGATAACCTCGTCCATACGCGAGCCGGTGTCGATCAGCGCTGTGGCGATGATGGTGAGGGATCCGCCTTGTTCGATGTTACGCGCGGCACCAAAGAAACGTTTCGGACGCTGGAGCGCGTTTGCGTCCACACCGCCGGTGAGAACCTTGCCCGAAGACGGCACGACCGTGTTGTACGCACGGGCCAGACGGGTGATGGAGTCCAGCAGGATGATAACGTCGCGCTTGTGTTCGACCAGACGCTTGGCTTTTTCGAGCACCATTTCGGCAACCTGTACGTGACGGGTGGCGGGCTCGTCGAAGGTCGAGGAGATAACCTCTCCGCGCACAGAACGGGCCATGTCGGTGACCTCTTCCGGACGCTCGTCGATCAGCAGGACGATCAGGTATGCATCAGGATGGTTCGCGGCAATCGAGCTTGCGATATTCTGGAGCATAACCGTTTTACCGGTTCTCGGGGGCGCCACAAGCAGGGCGCGCTGGCCGAAACCAAGCGGGGAGACCAGTTCGATCACACGCTGGGTAAAGTTCTTTTTGGTCGGATCATCCAGCTCGAGCTTAATCTTGCGCTCGGGATAAAGCGGGGTCAGGTTGTCAAAGTTGATACGGTGGCGGACTTTTTCCGGCGCTTCGCCATTGATCGTGTCGACCTTCAAAAGGGCAAAGTAACGCTCGGAATCTTTGGGAGCGCGGATTTCGCCTTCGACGATATCGCCTGTGCGCAGGCCGAAACGGCGGACTTGCGAGGGCGAGACGTAAATGTCGTCAGGACCCGGCAGGTAGTTTTCCTCCGGGGCGCGCAGGAAGCCGAAACCGTCCTGCAAAACCTCGAGAACGCCTGAGCCTGAAATGGGGACGCCTTCCTCAGCCAGGTTTTTCAAAACAGCGAACATCATGTCCTGCTTGCGCATTGTCGAGCAGTTTTCAATGCCCAGTTCTTCGGCAAAGGCCAGAAGTTCAGCGGGTGAGCGTGTTTTAAGTTCCTGTAGGTTCATTGGAGAAATCCATTATTTGGGGAAGGGTGCCTAAGATCGGCGGGGGGCGGTAAGGGTTTGAACTTTCGCTAATAATATTATACGGAAAATGTTAAATTTTTCTTTTCTGGGATGCGGGTCTTGATCCTCGCATCATGCGGTTTTAGGCCGCTGAAAACACTCACAATGTCGTGGAATTTCCAAAAAAGATACCCATTTTCTAGACGGAACCGGCCGCTTTGTCAATGGTTTATTCATTACGGTAACCAATCTCCGCACATTTCATAACATTCAAGGTTGTGGACGAATTTAAAAAAGAGGATTAACTTTAGTTAATGGACCAAACAAGCCTTCAAAACCAATTCGTCAATTGCGCCACCATTCTGGGACATTCGCACCAGGGTGAGGTGACGACCGACCCGGCCCGGGGGCTTTTTCGTATCCAGCAAGGCGTGCAGGACCATTTTGTAGAGATATTCAAGATTGTGGTCGAACGCGGTTTCGGTATCGCCACCCTGCCGGAAAAACCCGAACTGGCCCTGCGCGGCGGCAAGCCATATCAGGGCGAATTGTTCATCCATATGCAGCCACACACGGATCTTGAAGATCGTTTTGTGCCCTTTGCGACGGCGATGGAAAAATATCACGACAAGGGCCTTAATGCGGGCATCATGTCCGGTGAATATGTCATGCAGTTCAAGGGCGCCGATATGTACGAGATGCTGCCAGACATTCTGAAAGAGTCAAAGCTGACTCATGACGAGCATATATTGCGTCACACAAAATCGCTCTACCATCTGCTAGACCGTTCCAGATCCTATCAGCCGGCGAACGCCCTGAACTAATCCCTAAAAAGGTTTTACGATCACCAGAATGACGATGCCGATCATAATAAGCGTCGGCACCTCGTTCACCATGCGGAAGAATTTCGCGCTTTTGGTGTTTTCATCGCGCGCAAATTTTTTACGCCACGCCATACAGGCATGATGAAAACCCGTAAGCAATATTACCAGCGTCAGTTTGGCGTGCATCCATTGCTGGGCCATGATGCCTTCCCAGTTGCCGTACAGCATCAGCCCGCCGAAGAGCCAAGTGGCGATAGAGGCTGGGCCCATTATGTATCGCATCAGGCGATATTCCATCACCTTGAATTTTTCCGAAAGCTCGGAGCCTTTGGCCGCATCGGCATGATAGACGAACAGGCGCGGCAGATAGAGCAATCCGGCCATCCACGAAATCACCGCAATCACATGCAGTGATTTAAACCAAAGATAATGGGTGACGATGAAATCCTGCATGATCCCCTAACAGCATCCTTGCGCGCACAAAGCACGCATAGCGCATTCTTTCGATTCCGAAGGGCACAGGCTTACGCCCACATTCGAAGCTATATCGGGCGCCCCCTGTGAGGCAACAACCATGTCCGCGAGGCCGCGGATAAAATCCGGATGGGTGGACACGGTCGGTACACGGTAAAAACCCGGAACACCAAAATGTTCGGCTTTCTCGCGGTATTCGATTTCAATTTCGACCAGCGTTTCCACATGCTCCTGTGTAAAGGCGTGCGGGAGAATGATAACGGGCACGGAATCCTTTGCAGCCTTTTCCAGAGCCTCTTCGGTGGAAGGGCCAAGCCATTTTTTCGGGCCGACGCGGCTTTGGTAACAAACCATCCAGTCGGGGTTTTCCAGCCCGCACAGATTTACGATTTCGGCCGCCGACAATTCGCATTGCGCCTGATAGGGATCGCCGTCTTTGACAATATCTTCCGGCAATCCATGCGCGGAGAAAAGTATGCGCGGCATCTGCCCCGTTTCCAGCAGCGCACGTTCATAGGCTTCGCGGATATTGGCCGCATTCGCACGGACAAAACCGTTTTCCGCCGGGTAGCAGCAGACAAGTTTTTCCGGTTTTTTCAAACCGATTTTCGCGCAAGCTTTTTTCCATGCTTGGTACGACGAGCGCGTGGTCGTCGTCGAATATTGCGGATAGAGCGGCAGAAGAACAATGCGGTCAGGATTGTAAGATTGCACTTGCTTTGCCACTTCATCGGCCATCGGGTGCCAATAGCGCATGCAGACAAAAACCTTATGGTCATTGCCAAGCATTATTTCCAGTGCATCGGCCTGCGCCTGTGTGTTTTCAAGCAACGGTGATTTGTCCCCGAGTTCGCCGTAGCTTGTGCCAGCTTCTTTCTTGCTACGGCGCGCCGCGATCAGTTTCGCGATCATCCAGCGCAGCGGATAGGGCAGGCGGATAATGTTCGGATCCGTAAAGAAATTGAAAAGAAACGGTTTGATGGCGGATTTGGAATCCGGCCCGCCGAGATTGAAAAGAACGACTGCTGTTTTCATGCTTTCCATCCCCGCACGATATCCCGCAAATGCGCCACATGTTCTGGCGGTGTTTCCTTGATCACACCATGGCCTAGATTGAAAATAAAAGGTTTTCCTTCTAGCGTAATGCGGATTTTTTCAAGACCTTCTTCCATAGCCGTACCCCCCGCAAGCAGGAGGGAAGGATCAAGATTTCCCTGTACCGGCATATGGGGTGTGATTGTTTTCGAAGCCCAGTCGAGATCGGCATCGTAATCAAGCCCCACGCAATCGATCAATGTTTCCAGTGCATAGTCCAGCGTAGCTTTTCCAGCGTTTCTCGGGAAGCCAATCACAGGAATACCGGCGTGGAAATCTTTCATGTATTCGCCGATTTTGTGGGTCGGCTCGATGATCCATTTCTCGAACTGGTCCCCTTCGAGAAGACCTGCATGGCTTTCGAAAAGCTGCACAGCTTCCACGCC
Source organism: Micavibrio sp. (assembly GCA_030824805.1). Lineage (GTDB taxonomy): Bacteria > Pseudomonadota > Alphaproteobacteria > Micavibrionales > Micavibrionaceae > Micavibrio_A. The sequence goes on along the minus strand of JAPJRC010000011.1, from coordinate 20,604 downwards.
CGCCTTGATCTGTGCGGAGAGATACAGGCAGCTGGCGGCTGTCACGATGTTGATCAGCGTCTGGAAGCTATCGGGGTTTTCTTTGGCCCATGCTTTGGCTTTGGAAAAATCACTGCCCCCATGGCCCTGTACCATGTAGCACGCAACGGTCCAGGGTGAGCCGCAAAAACCGAGCAAAGCCGTCTGGTCGAATTTTTCCGCTGCCAGCTTCTCGCGAGTCAATCTGATCGTATCGAACACAGGCGCCAGATGTTTTTCCACGCGGTCGAGATCGAGATCCTTCAGATCCAGCGATGTTTCCAAGGCCTCCAGTTTCGGACCTTCACCCCTTTCAAACCATGTCTTCTGCCCGAGCGCATCGGGAATAACCAGGATATCCGAAAACAAAATCGCGCCGTCCATGCCGTAACGGCGTATCGGCTGCATCGTAACTTCGGATGCTTTTTCCGGATCATAAACCAGATCCAGAAAGCTTCCCGCCTTTGCACGCAGCTCGCGATACTCGGGAAGATATCTTCCTGCCTGACGCATCAGCCAAAAGGGAACTCTCGCAGGTTTTCTGCGTTGTAAAACATCGAGGATCGGTTTGCTTGTCTGGCTCATCGGGTCGGATCAAAGCAGATGTTTTATAAAATTCATATATTTATTTTATTAAGGTTATAGATATAGATAGTGCTGTGGGAATCGGGGATGGAATCATTTCCACAAATTCGCCCACAGCACTTTATTACCATCGCGTTCTAGAGTCCGTAGACCGATAAGATTTCGAAACGGATTCATCTCACAATCCGGATTCCAATTTCCCACAGCTTGAAAACCGTGTTTGGCCATTTTTAGTCAGGTTGAATAATTTTAATACATTTTTAATCCCCTGATGCTCGGGCATGGATTCCCACAAGGCCATACAGGGAACAAAAATATGACAAGCAAAACAGGACCCGCAGAAAGCCGCCAAACATATCTGGATAACGAATCGACCCGTGACGGTTCGCTTTGCGATAAAAGCACGTCTCCTATATAGAAGAGATATGTTCAAAGACGCGTTTATCAAACTGGACCCTGTGCAAGCATCCCGTATGACGGATCATATCAATCCGCATCTGGACACTTTGTTCGACCCGTCCACGGCGACCGTCATGACGCACAATCTTCCTTTTTACGAAGGTCATTACATTGTTGAAGTGGCAAGACACGACCAGCATCCGCCGATCGTGCGCACGGTTGTTTGCAACGATAAAGGCGAAGTCACCCCTCTCAACTGGAGCAACGAGCCTATACATGCGTTGAACCGCAATGTGCCCATCAAGCTCGACGACAACAACCTGATGGATTATGTGCGGTTCTTTTTCACCTATGTGCGCGGCAAGCACGGCCGTTTCATCATCATAGATTCCGTTGACGATATAGAATGGCGCGAGGAGCCTGCACCGGCCGGCCGCAAGGCGCTCGGAAAAATGATCGAGCCCATGCATGTCATCAGACGCGAGCCCGACGGCACAACCGTTTTCTCCATATGCATCGTGTTTCGTGACTCTCTGTTTTCCGCCGAGGCGCATGTGAAGAAAGACGGCATGATCATTCTTCAAAACGAAGAACTTCTTGTTGAAGATATTCCTGTCGCCGACGATTTGTTTGGCCAGTAAAAGCGCAATATTTTCCAATAAATCCGCAGAATTCAGGCTTTCCGGCGTTATCTTAATTCGCTGTTAACCACGATTCCAAAATCCGGTCGTTTTATATCAGAAGTGCCTCATTTTTCGCGTTTGCGGTAGGATTTGATTAATCATTTTATCCCCATAATGGCTTTTAGGGGCAGGCATGAAAGTGCCGCAAAATATAGTCATTACGCGATTTTGAAAGCGACTTGGGGTCATGAAAAAAACAACGGATAAAGGTTCGGTAAGAAGCGCTGCGCTCGCACGACGCCGTCCGTGCCTGATGGCATACACGCTCAACAACACACAGCCGGTGGTCTGCACGATCGTGGCCGACCAGCCTTACTTCTATATGGAAGAAGAGGCACTCGCAGAGGACGACGATCTTCTCGGCCTTGAAGAATACGCAGACTTTGAAAAAGACCTGCTCGATCTGAAAAAGAAAATGGATGCGTATGAGCGCATGTCGCAAGCGTATGAGCGCGATCCCGAGCGCCGTCTCGAACAATTCGCGGACGAAGCGCGTGAAATCACCGAAATAAAAACGCATGTCGAACACCAGATGTTGCAGCCGGCGGACCGCATTGTAACGATGCTGGCAAAATCCCGCATGGCGCAGGCCCTGCTCGATTGCGCACGCACGCATTCCGTATACATCGTTGAAAGCGATCAGGTGCAATCCGCACGCTATGACCGCGAGAGCGGAAAAATTCTGATCCATCCGGGTCTGGGCGAAATGGAGCAATGCTTCCTCGCCGTGCGCGAACTGCGCCGCCACTGGCAGCACAGAAAAGGCGTTCTGATTCACCCGCTGACATTCCATCCCGATCAGGCCATTCTTATCAACCGCGCGCAAATCGCAGACCTTACGATCGCCATGATCCGCGTGGGCTGGGAATTGCAGCTCGCAGGCATGCGCGCCGCATGGGAATATATCGAGCATTCACCGCTGGCCGATCTGGGCCGTGCTTTCGCGAGAGAGGCGTTTGTCGATTTCCGCTCGCTGGCTTCGGGCAAAGCCTCTTCGGCCGTCTTCGAAACATGGTTTCTGTCCGAGCGTTGCCGCCATCAGGACAAAAAGCTTATCCAGGCGATGCTGGCAGACCATCAGGGTTATGTCTTTACCAACGAGGAAGCATCCCGCACTATTTCCATAGAGATGATCAGCGCCATGGGCGAACAGCCCTTCGGCAAAAATTACCTCTCGGAGTATGCCAGAGCCATCATAGAAGACCCCGTCTTCACGGAAGTGCGCGACCGTTCAAACGCGAATTTCCTATGGTTTATCAAGTTTGAGCGCTCATTCCGCGAAACGGAACAGGCCTTGCAAAGTTCTGAGGACCTCAACAAGGCGGATATTCTTTCCGCCGCACCTCAGGACACAGGCAAGAGCGAGCATGGCGCATCTATCATCATACCCCTTCACGGGGACGCAGGAGTTATCCACAACGGCAAACGCAGCCCGGGCAGCGCTTTCCTTGAACAGGATGCCCCCAGCGCAAATGTCATTCACGTCCGGTTCGGCGATCGCCAGAACGCGTAAAGAATATGTCCTGTCGGGCACATTCGCGCCTGACGAAGTCGAGTACGAGGAGTACGAAGAGTTGAGAGCCGATCGTTTCGAAAGAAAAGGCGCGGCGCGCCGCAGTAAAAAAATACCGGAAGATGTGGTTATCTCCCACGTTCGCGGGAACGCAGAACGCGCGGAGTCCGTTGGAGCGGTCATGTTGGGCAGCATCCACGCAGACCAGATCCGCACGTTCCATAATCTGGAAGCCTATCCCTACGCGTTTGAAACCGATCACGACATCATAAACTGGTGCTGTGGCATGGCGGGCGAGTCTCCGACCGCGCGCCTTTTGCTCAAAGAAGCACAAACGGAAGGCTGGTCCATCCGCCTCGACGATTTGTCGCAAGCGGGCTATGCCGTGGACGAGCAGTCCCATTGCCTCATGCTGGATCATTTCGGCTTTACGGCGAACGCGCTGGGCCGCTCTTCCTACTTCAGAAACGCCTTGTTCATGCATTTTGTGAAGGCATTGCGCCAGATATGGCACGAGCGGCAGGAACACAGCTTTGACTCCACGCACCGCGCGGAAAGCGTTCTGATGCTGGAACGCGCGCGCGCAGCCGACTGCGACACCATCGCGATCCTGTGCGGATGGGAACTGCGCGGCGCAGGCTACACCGATTTGTGGCGCTCTATCCTCGGCTCCGACGAGGGTGACATGGCCATGATTTTTACGCGTGCCATCGAAAAAGACCCGACGGGTTTTTATGACGGTTCGGTTCTGACACGCACATTCTGCCAGTGGTATGGCGATGAGGGCCGTGTGGCATCGTGCGATCACGCAACGCTGGAACGTCTCGACGAGATCGTGACTGAAGCGGACGGTGCGGAAGTTTTCGGTCAATCTCCGCTGCGTGCCGCAGACGTTGAAAAATTGTCCCGTCTGCCGGGCGGCAAAGCCTATCTGACGGGCATGGGCGCAAATATCTGCACGGATCCCTATTTCGCATCGCTGAACGACCCGATCAACGAAAGCCATCTGTTCCAGATCGTATACGATTCCAAAGTCGTCATGGTCGGCGGCGTGCCGTTCCGCGACCGCAAACTGGCGCGCCTGATCTTCCCGTCCGAAGCCGTAAAAGTCACGGAATAAGCCGTTTTTCCAAAGGTTTGATGGCTGGACAGCGCCCGCCCAGCCGTTAATATGGGCGCATGAGCGCATCCAAGGAAAAAGAGCCGATCAAGGATTTCTATATCTATCTGATTTCGGATTCCACCGGCACGACGTTGCAGGGACTTTCCCGCGCCGTGCTCGCGCAGTTCGACGATATCCATCCCATAGAACGCTTCTGGCCGATGGTGCGTTCGCAAACGCAAATGGACCGTGCGCTCGACGATGTGCAGGAACATCCCGGCCCTGTTTTCTTTACCGTCATCGACAAGAAACTGCGCGATCGGCTCGAGGGACGCTGCAAGGAACTCGGCATCCCGTCCATGGCCGTGCTCGACCCGATGCTGCGCGGTATGGCGGCCTTTATCGGACAGGCGCCGCGCGGCATTCCGGGCCTGCAGCACAAGCTCGACGATGCGTATTTCGACAGGATCGACGCGGTAGACTTCGCGCTGGATTTCGATGACGGACAGGATTTGTCGGGCATAGAAGACGCTGACGTTATTCTTGTCGGTGTATCGCGCACATCGAAAACGCCGACATGCATCTTTCTTGCACGTCGCGGCGTGAAAGCAGGAAATATTCCACTGGCCCTTGAGGTGCCGTTCCCTGAAGAGGTTGCCAGGCACAAGAAGCCTTTGTTTGTGGGGTTGACCGAAAGCCCGGAGCGCCTCGTGCATTTGCGGCGCACGCGTTTGCAGGCGGGCGAGGGCGATGCGCGGTATCAGGATAACAATTATCTCGATCTGGACCGCGTTGAAGAAGAAATAAAATATGCGCGGCGTTTGTTTTCCAAGCATGGCTGGCCGGTGATCGACGTCACGCGCCGCTCGGTGGAAGAAACGGCCGCCGAAGTTATGATACTTTTGCAAAAACACCGCGACAAGGCAGTGAAGCCATGAACAGTTTCGTCAAAGCCGGCGTGATCGGGCACCCTATCAAACACAGCAAGAGTCCGCTGATCCACAATCACTGGATTGCGCAATACGGATTGAGCGGGGAATATTCCGCCATCGATATTGCGCCGGAAGAACTGAAAGACGGCGTGCAAAGACTGGTCGATGACGGCTACGCCGGATTCAATGTCACGATTCCGCACAAGCAGGAAATTTTTAAATTGTGCGACAGTGTGGATTCCGTTGCCCAATCCATTGGCGCGGTAAACACGGTTGTCGTAAGGGGCGGAAAGCTGTTCGGCACGAACACAGACGCGTTTGGATTTATCGAGAATGTTCGAAAGAGCGCCTATGGCGTCGATTTCGTGCATCGACCTGCTGTGGTGCTGGGCGCCGGCGGCGCGGCGCGTGCGATCGTCTATGGGTTGATCGAAGCGGGGGCCAGTCAGGTCATTGTGATGAACCGCACGGCGGACAAGGCAAAAGATGTGGCCGAACTGAACACCGATATTGTGCGCGTGGCGCCGTGGGATTCCAGAGACGCGATGCTGCGCGATGCGGGCCTTCTGGTGAACACGACATCGCTGGGCATGAGTGGCAAGGATGCGCTGGAAATCGATCTGGAATTGCTTCCGGATGATGCGGTGGTCAGCGATATCGTCTATGCGCCGCTGATGACCGATTTGCTCAGGCAGGCACAGACGCGCGGCAACCAGATTGTCACGGGCATAGGCATGCTGCTGCACCAGGCGCGGCCCGCGTTTGAACGCTGGTTCGGCGTTCTCCCCGATGTCAGCGAAGAATTGGAAAAAAAGGTGCTCGCGTGATCGTGCTAGGTCTTACAGGCTCTATTGGCATGGGGAAATCGCGCGCGGCAAAAATGCTGCGGATGATGGGTGTGCCTGTGCACGATTCCGACAAGGCCGTGCACGAGGCGCTCGCGCCAAAAGGCGGGGCTTTTGATGCCGTGGCAAAAATGTTTCCATCGGCGGTTAGCAAAGGCGTAATAGACCGAAAGAAGCTCGGCGCCATTGTTTTTTCGGACAAGGCCGCGTTGAAACAGCTTGAATCCGTCCTGCATCCGGCCGCGCAGCAGAGCCAGCAAAAATTCATACGTGCCATGCACGCCAAAGGAAAACGTATCGCCGTCCTCGAAATCCCGTTGCTATTTGAAACGGGCGCGGATTCCCGTGTAGACTACGTCATCACCGTATCGGCACCCGCCGCAATTCAAAAGCGTCGCGTGATGAAGCGGAAAAATATGACGGAAGAAAAATTCAAATCGATTCTTGAAAGCCAATGGCCTGACGCGGCGAAACGCGCCGAGTCCGACTATGTTGTCGACACGGGATTGGGCGCTGCGCGGACATACCGCCAGCTTGCCGAAATTATAAAGAAAGTAAAAGCATGAAGGTTTTATGCGTCACGCATTATCTGGGCAACGTCATGGGATCGCTGGGCGAAGTTTTGCGCGAGCGTAACTGCGAGATAGACCTCGTGCGCGCGGACAAGGGCAGCGTCACGGGTATTGATCCTCTGGCGCATGACGTCGCCGTTATCATGGGCGGACCGATGGGCGTGTATCAGGACAATCTGTTCCCGTGGATCAAGGACGAGATCGCTTATGCGCGGACGCGGATGGAGCATGACCGCCCGTTGCTTGGCGTATGTCTCGGATCGCAATTGATGGCGCAGGCGCTGGGCTCTACCGTGCACAAAGGCACCAACGGTTCCGAGCTGGGCTGGAAAAAACTCACGCTGCACGAGGCCGCAAAAGACACACCGCTACGTCATCTGGGGCCGGACAAGACGAGCATGCTGCACTGGCACGGCGATACATATGCGCTGCCGGAAGGTGCGACATTGCTGGCATCCACCGACCAGTATGAGGTGCAGGCCTTTACACATGGCAAGCGCGCGCTGGGCGTGCAGTTCCATCCGGAGATGACAAAGGATGTCATGGAAGAGTGGACAATGCTGGGTGATTTCTATCACATAGAAAACAAGATCGGCCCGCTGGCGGAGTTCCGCGCCGAGACGGACAGGAATTGTGAAGTGCTGCGCGTGCAGAACCACAAATTTTTCAACGAGTGGCTGGATCTGGTCACAGGAGAGTAGAATGCGCGAGATTGTTCTCGATACCGAAACAACGGGCATGGATCCCGTCAAGGGCGACAGGCTGGTTGAAATAGGCTGCGTCGAATTAATGAACCACCTGCCGACAGGCAAACATTATCACATATACCTCAACCCCGAACGTGATATCCCTGCGGAAGCCACGGCTGTGCACGGCATCACGAACGATTTTGTGAAGGACAAGCCGACATTCGGAGAGGTGGTGGGAGACTTTCTCGATTTTATCGGCGATGCGAAGCTTGTGATCCACAACGCCGAATTCGACATGAAATTCCTCAATGCCGAATTGAAGACGTTCGGCTTTCCCTCGCTCGACAATCGCCGCGTGCTTGACACACTCAAGATGGCGCGGGAAAAATTTCCGGGAAGTCCTGCGAACCTCGACGCGCTCTGCCGCCGTTTCGGGATAGACAATTCAAGCCGCACCTATCACGGCGCGCTTCTCGACTCGCAATTGCTGGCGGAAGTGTATCTGGAATTGCTGGGCGGAAGACAGCAAGGCCTGGCCATTGTCGAAACCCACATAATGGCGGAAGCCACTGTGATATCCGGGAACAGGGCGTATCGCGCACCGCGCGTTTTTGCACCAAGCGAACAGGAATTGTCACTCTTCGAAAAGTTGCTTGGAAAACTCAAAAACCCGCTATGGGCCAAGCAATAGCCTGTTTATTTACGGCGTTGTAATCAACGTCGGTCGGGTTCTATCCGTTGCGCTGCCGTTGCCGAGCGCAAGATCCTTGCCCATACCCCAGCAATATGCGGCTCCGTTGGTGCGCGTGCCGCACATGTTGTGATAGCCCGCCTTGACGGAGACCCAGTCGCTCCACGAACCTGGGCCAGTGTCGGTTTGCACCTGTACCGGTGAGGGATAGCTTGTGGTGTTGTTGCCGACGCCAATCTCGCCAAAGGAGTTATCGCCCCAACACCAAAGCGTTCCGTTTGCGCGCAGCCCGCACACAACGCTACGCCCGACCGCAAGTTGAATCCAATCTGTCCAGCCTGCACCGGCTGTGTCGCTTAAGACCTGTACCGGGCGCGGCGCGGCTACCCACGAAGTGCCGTTACCCAAACGCCCTCCCCCGCTTTCGCCCCAGCACCACGCCGTGCCGTTGGCGCGCACGCCGCAGGAATTGTATTCACCGATCGAAAGGCTTACCCAGTCAAACCATCCCGCAGGGCTGGAATCTGTGTGAACACGTGTGGGACGCCAGACGTCATTTTCATTGGTATTGTGACCGCCATTGTATCGTGTGTTATAGCCCCAGCACCATGCGGAACCATCTACACGAATACCGCAGAAGCCATGCATCTGTCCGGCCACAAACGTCCAATCGCTCCATCCGCCCGGTCCTGTGTCGGTTTGTACAAGGGTTGGACGGCCAGTTCCCCAATTGCCAGTAACGTTAGGATCACCGATACCAAGACGGCCGAACGCGCTACCGCCCCAGCACCAAAGCTGACCGTTCGTTCGCAGACCGCAAGCCGCATCGCCAGCTATTGCAATCTGTTTCCAGTCGCTCCAAGAACCAGGCCCTGTGTCGGTGTGAACCTGTACAGGTCTGGCGCTGTCAACAGTGTCCTGGTCACGGCCGAGACGGCTTCCATCACCATCGCCCCAGCACCAAAGCGTGCCGTTGGCGCGAAGACCGCAAGTGAAACCAATCGAGGTTTCAATTTGCACCCAATCTGTCCAGCCCGTGGACGAACTGTCTGAATGCACCATTGTCGGTACCGCGACATCCGATGCGCCGGCCGTGTTGTTGCCGACCTGTCCCTGATCGTTTCTGCCCCAGCAGTAAGCGGCACCGGAGGCTGCGATTGCACAACCTTGGCTTCCGTTTTGGTCTGTGTAATCACCCGCTGTGGCCGGAGCATTGAGGCGTCCCAGTTTCCAAGTCGTGCTGCCACCGAACGATGTCCAGGCCGAACCGTTGCAGTAAGACCATGCCGGCGTTCCGCCTGTGTACCGCATTGCGCCCGTGCGGTTGGAATCGCATATCGTGTCGGTTCCAAATCTCACTGCGCCGTTCACGTCGACACGGGCCACAGGGGCACCGGACTTGCCTACGCCCATCATGCCATCGCTGCTAAGGTTTATATCGGCTGTTACAGTGTCCAGTCCCACAGGGGAGGTTGTACCGTTTCTGGCAATTTCAAAATGGTTGTTCGTGAAGTCAATACCGATGCCGCGCACACGGACGTTGTTGTTCAGGCCAACAGCGTAAATCTGGAATGCTTCATTGTCTGTAACTTGTCTGCTGTATAAACGGACGTCGTCGAGCGAGCCTGCAAAGGAATCCGAGTCTCCGGGATAGCCGGTTCCAAAATAAAGTCGGCCGGTTGTCGCGGTGGTGTCGTATTGTATGTTTGTGGTAAGATTCGTGTTGGCGCTTTCAACACCATTTATATACAGCCGTTTCCGTCTTGCCGAGCCAGTGCGGTCAAAAGACGCCACAATATGGGTCCATTGTCCCACGGGAATGGGTTTGGTTGATGTAAGCGTATCCAGTGAACCCGATGTATGCCCTGTCCGGAAAAGCGCATTGCCCGTCGCGTTGTCTATATCAATGCTGTAGCTGACAGCCGGTGTGGTTGACTCATGCTGATATGCCTTGGTGATGAGCGTATCAAGACCGGTTGTCTGCTGGCTCGGAGCGCGCAATACCCACAGCGAAATCGTAAATATGCCTGCCGGACGTAAGTTGGCGTGGTTGGCAACATGCATATAATCATTGTCACCATCAAAGGCGGCAGAGCCGTTTATTCTGCCACGCTTGTCCCACTGCGGACCGTTGACCAGTGTTGCCGGGTGCGAACCGACGCTGGTGCTTGCCGTTGTGCCCGACGTTTCATCGAAAGGCCAGCGTGCGACAAGCCCAGATGTTACATCCACTGCGCCCATTATCGGCGTGTTTTTGAAAGACAGCTGCGCAGCGCCGGCAGCGCCGGATTCAATTGCGAACTGGACGGAGTTTGTTTCATGATAAATTTTTGCCTTGCCCGGCGCCGTAAAGCCGAAACCGCGCATCGGCATAGCAACATCGCCGATGAACGAACCGCTCAGGCCAATATTGTAATTATAAGGCGCTGAGATGATATCCGTGGCCCGGTCCCAGCTCCATCCCGGCACGGAAGGGAAGCCGGCGACATTTACAGGATAGGCAACGGTGGATTGCGTGTAGCTGCCGTTACCCAGTTGTCCGTAATTGTCCGCGCCCCAGCAGAGAACGCTTCCATTTGTTTTCATCGCACAGGTGTGTGTGAATCCTGCACTCACGGTGGCGGTTTCGGAAAGGCCGAGAACCTTTTGCGGAATGTAGGTGTTTGCGCCCGCATTGTGGCCGAGGCGTCCCGGTGAGTTGCCGCCCCAGCAATATGTGCCGCCATCGTTGCGTATGCCGCACGTGTATGTATCGCCAACGCTTACATCGAGCCAGCCATCGTAATAGGGGATAACGCGGTAGGGTGTGTAGCGATCGCCCAGCTTGTTGCCGAGGCCATAATAAGAGTTCCGCCCCCAGCACCAGAGTGTGCTGTCCTTTTTAATACCGCAGGCATGCTGGCTGCCCGCGCTAAGTTTTAGCCACGGCCCGGGATCGGGAACCAGATAGGGCGACGTCTGGTCGGTGTTTACACCCGTACCATTACCCAATTGCCCGTATGTGTCGTCGCCCCAGCAATAGGCGAGGCCGCTGGATTTTGTTCCGCAGGCAAAGTTGGATCCGATGGTGACACCCACCCAGTCCGTATCGGTACCAACTCTGAAAGGGTCAGCCCTTAACCCCGAAACGGCGCCATTGCCAACCTGCCCGTCAGCGTCGAGCCCCCAGCACCAGAGGGAGCCGTCTTCCTGAATCCCGCAAGTGTTTTCACCGCCCGTCACGATCGATGTCCATGGCAGGCCCGTGTCAACCACGCGTGAGGGTGAAGGGTACAGGCCGGAAGCATAGCCCGAGTTACCAAGCTGGTAACTTCCGTCCATGCCCCAGCACCATGCGGAACCGTCGCCTTTGAGGCCGCAGGCATGTTCGAACGATGTGGACACAGAAACCCAGGGTGTTTGTACTATCGGCGGTGTTTCGAGCTCGCTGTAGAGGTTGAAGGCGCCGCTGGCGGAACCGCAAGTGTTTGTCAGAGTGTAGTCGACACGGAAAACATCCGATGCGCCAAAGGTGCCAAAATCGATATCACTAGATAATACCACTTCCGCCGCAAGCGTGGTGCCTACTTTCTCGGTCAGGGTTCCGGAAGTTATCACCGTACCGTTGGAAGCCAGCCGCGTTAACGTTACTGTTGGCGTAACGCAGGCCATCGCCGCGGTCGATTTAAGTCGTACGGTATAACGTCGTTTCCCCATTGCGCCTGTGAAACCGATACTGTTCGCTTCGGTGAAACCGTGTCCTTGCACGGCCGTGTTTGCGGCAATACTTGTTACCGCGGTCTGCAGGTTTTGCAGATAGGGATAGAAACGTTTGTTAAAGGCGGTGCCCGGACCCGTAAAGGCAGCGTTCGTGCCGCTGAGATAGAACACCTGAGACGTTGGCTCTTTCACGGGAACGGGTTGGTATTTGGTGTTTCTGTCATCACCGTTGCCGAGCGCTTGTGAAGGCCAGTCACGGCCCCAGCACCACAGGCTTCCATCATCCTTGATGGCACAGGCATAATCGGCCGTTGCAGAAAGCCTGCCTGTCTTCGCGGCAACGGACAGCGGCGAAACAAGCGCTTTGGATTGTACGGCGGTGTTAAGTTCTCTTTCGGAAAGCGCTTTTACTTCCACAGGGCTCAAGGCGCGATCATAGACGCGGAAATCATCCAGACTACCGTTGAAATTCCAGTCGGACTCGCCCGACTGGTTGCGGCCGAAATAGGTATTGGTTCCTCCGCCGTAAGTAATATTGGCTGTGTTTTCGACCTGCGCCTGCATAACGCCATCCACGTAAATGCTGAACAGATCGTTCGCGTTGTCAAAGGTTGCGACCACATAATGCCAGCCGGTGCCCTGTAGTTGGTAGTTGCTGTAAATTTTGTGGCGTGTGCTGCCGTCCTGGTATTCCAGAACAAGGCCTGTGGTCGCTTCCTGCGCCTGGTTGTCGTAGTATTCGTAGAGATTTACGCGGTCGCCAATCGTCATGATCATCGATTGGTCAACGCCTGATGCGTTGTACTCAACCTCGCCGGAATTGACCCAGCCCGCTATCGTGCCGGCCACCGGTTCACCCAGCAAACCCGGAATCATGATGTTGTCGTTGTCTATGGTTCCGAAAAGTGAAACGGCTCCGTTCTTTTGTCCCATGCTGCGCGTAGCCCACCACGCCAGCGATCCATGGTTTTCACCAACGGAATCCAACACATCGGTTGTCCCTTGGGGTTCGTCCATCTTCCAGTGCGCGACCAAGTCGGCATCAAGCGGATCGGGCAGGTACGCCGGTCTTGAGGCGCCGACAGCGGGTGCAGGCCGCGCCGCGCCACCGGTAGGATTGGGGGAGGTGCATGCAAAACCGCCAAATGCATGAATTCTACCGTCTGCGCCGCCAGCGTAAATGTAGTTACCATCGCCCCATACAGACTCGGTGTTTCCAAGCGTATTGTCTTCGGCTACGAGCGAGAATTCCGTTCCGTCAAATCTGTATGCGCGCACACCCGTGTTTGTCGCGGCGTATAGATAGACTCCATCACCCCAAACTCTTCTGTGGTTAATCCCGGAAGTAAAATCCTGCTCTACAAGCGCGAGCGTTGTGCCATCGTAAGTATAAGCTGCAATCCCTGTCGTGTTACCGGTAGTATACATGTAGTTGGCATCGGCCCAGATGCCGCCAGCGCCTATACTTGTAGAGTGTTCAACCGCGTTTGAGAAAGCAGTGCCGTTCCAGCGCATGGCCTGCGCACGTGTCGAAGGATGGGCGGCGTAAATATTGCCGCCGTTGCCCCAGATGGCAGTGGGTTCATACGAAACCTGTGAACCTTTTAATGTAAAAGTCGTGCCGTCAAATCCATAGGCGTTGATGTTCCCCGGTCCCGTGGCAAGGCCAACGAAGAGCGTTTCACCATCGCCCCACATGTTGTGTATGTTTGAGCCGGATAAATTCTGCAATCCCAGTTGTGTAAAAGAGGTGCCGTTGTAGCTAAGCGCAACCACGCGCTGGTTGCTCCAGCGGGATGAGGCATAGAGATAGGTTCCATCGTGCCACACAGAGGACCAGTTTGTGGTGCCGGCACCAAAAACACCACCCGATACAAATTGCGAACCATCAAAAGTGAGTGCGCGTACACCGTTGTTGCCGGTGGATGCGAAGATAGTCTGGGTATTCTGACCTATGCCGGTCCAGATGGATTGCAAACCGTCATCGCCGATATCAAGTTCGGCAACCTTGAAGAAGGGCCCGTTTTCGTTGGCCGTACAATTTCCTGCCGAAGGATTGAACGGCTGCACCGGGGCCTGGGCGCCCGCAATTTGAACCCAGGCGTTGCTACCGGCGAAGTCACACATCTCTACGGTCGGCGGGGATGTTGCTATGTTGCGGCGGAGCTGTCCGTCTTTGGCCTCGTCGCATGGGCCCGTTACGGTGTTGTCGCCCGGATCGCCCGGCAGCACCAGACCCTTGTTTCTTAGTTCAACCCTTTCATGGAAAGTTGCGCCGCCCGCAGAAGTGGATTCTATGTTCATACCGATTTCCGCGATGTTCGGATCGGCTTCCCGCAATTTCCACAGACCGCCGCCAATACCGTTGGCTTCGGCATATGTGTATGTGAGCACGATATCGTCGCTGCCTGTAGGCTCAACAACCAAGGGGGTGTCAGGTTTGCCATCGGGGGTGGGCGTTGCAGGCAAAGTCAAAGCATCGACATACGCATTGCATGTGGTCTGGAATGTACCGTTTTTACCTGCGCTTATTACTGCGATGGCGGGCTGGTCGTCGCGCGGCGCTCCTTCCAGCCTGTTTGCTGTGCCTGTCGCATTTCCGCATCCGGCCGAATTGTCGGATTGTGAAACGGTGCCCGGATCCCACACACAATAACCATACTGGTTGCCCCAGGGGTCGGTCATGCTTGCGCCGAGAGTCATGGGCAAATAACCGCCGCCTGTAGGATGTTGTCCCGCACCAGCGGAACGGAAGGGCAGTGGTTCGACAAACCCGTCACCGTCACAATCTCCGCCGTTGTTTTGCTGGCTTGCCGCGCCCGTGATGGCAAGACGCGTGGTGGCAACCAGATTGTTTTCGGCAATGGTTTTGCGGCTAGCCTCCGCCGCCGTAACGGCAGGGCCGCGGACGATGTTGTTCAGCCCGTATGTAACGACACCGGCCATACCGATGGCCATGAAAATCATGGTGATCGCATTACCGGCGTTCCGTTTTGCCGATCCTGTAAATCCCTTATCTTTCATGTGCCAGCCCATATCTCTCATCCCGCTCTAGAACGACACCCATTGGAAACCGTTGCAATATTCGTAAGGAATAGTGTTCCCTGTGTAACGCAACGTACCAGCCCTTGAAACGGTGCAGGCATCGGTATCGTTGCCGACGCGAAGCGCTCCGTTTATTTCCAGCTTGTTGTACAAAGTGCCAGTGACACCGACGCCAACATTTCCGCCCGCGCTTATCAGCAGTTGCGGTGTGATTGTGTTAATCCAGCTGGTAAGGCCTGCGTTCGAAAGACCAAATCTGAGCGCCCCCGTACTGTGATCCAAACCGAATGCGCGGGTGTTGGCAGCATCCGCCGCCTTCCATGCAATTTGCGTCGATGCCCCAGTTGCGCCGGTCTCGATCATGAGTTCACTGCCGCCACCATATTGTTTGAGAAGGCTGTTATTGACCGTGGGGAAGCTTATACCGCCGCCATTTTCTGCCGTACCGATTTCACAGACATAGTTTATGTTGCCGCTACAGCCAGCGTCGTCCCATGTTGTGGCACCGCTGAAGAATGTAGATGCACAATTTTCACCGCCCGCACCGTTGGGCTCCACGCCCAGATTCCAGTTGTTATAGAGGCTGTTTTGCGGGTTTCCGTTCGCGGCACCCGACCAGAAGGTCTGGCCTGCTTTTTCACCGCCGGTGTAAACCCAGGTGCCATCGACCGCTTCATCTTTTGCACCAACCCACAGACGTTGTCCGGTTCCGAAAGCAGCGGCGATTTTGGCCTGTTCTTCGGCGCTGGTGATGGTCATTATGTAACCGCCATTGGCGTTGCATGCGGCCTCGGCAGCGTTCCAGTTCGTGGCGCCCGAAGCCTTGTAATAGCAGTGACCCGTACCCGGATCGTTGTAATACGTTGTGGAATAGGAGGAGCAATCATAGACAAAACCCGCCGCCGTGTAGCCCATCGTGCCGCCCGCACCGAGCGCGATATTGGTTGTGGTGTTACCCCCGGCATTTATGTTCAGGCCAAGCTCATCCCAGATCCATGCCGGCGAATTCGGGAATCCTTCGACGCGAGAAGGGAAAAGACGATTGCCTGTAAGTGTTGATCCATTGCCAAGATTCCCGGCATTGTCATCCCCCCAGCAATAGAGAGATCCATCGGTTTTAAAAGCGCAGGTGTGATATTCGTGCGTGGCTATCGCAGACCAAGGTCCGGGATCGCCAACCTGCACAGGTGTGTGCTGTTGTTTCCATTCGTTAGAGTTATTACCAAACTGGCCGTAACGCTGTACGCCGAAACACCATGCCGTGCCATCCTGCTTTATCGCGCAGGTCACATATGTTGTGTCTGAAACAGATGCTGTCACATCAGCCCATGGGCCTGGGTCGGCCACGCGTGTCGGTACGTTGTCGTAGTCACCGCCCACGCCGGACATCCCGCCCCTGCCGGCTTCGGTATTGCCCCAGCACCATAGCGATCCATCGTTTTTAATGCCGCATATCTGTCTATCGCCGGCTGCGACACGGGTCCACGGACCAGGATCACGAACCAGAATCGGTTCTCTTTCGGGGTCCGATACATGTTCGCCGCCGCCAAGCATCCCGTTTTCGCTGCGACCCCAGCACCACATCTGGCCTTTCGTATCGATACCGCATGACATGTATGCGCCTGCAGCCACTTCAACCCACTTTATCCCGCCATTTACGAGAACGGGCGTGCTTTGCTGCGTTGTGTTTCCGTTGCCAAGTTGTCCATTCGCATTGTATCCCCAGCAATACATATTGCCTGTGGTTTCAATCCCGCAGGCGTGTCTCCAGCCTGCCGCAAGTTTGGACCAGCGACGGCCGCCTGCCACAGCAGTGGGTACCGATTGCGAGGTTGTGCTGCCTCCATTGCCAAGCTGCTGAAACATATCGAGGCCCCAGCACCATGCCGAACCATCCGTGCGAATGCCGCAATTGAAACGCTCGCCGCCGGTGATTTGCGTGTAGGCGTTGGCATCGCGCACGCGGACTGGTGAAACTTGCGAAGCCGAAGTGGTGCCGTTGCCAAGCTCACCGTTCGTGCCTTGGCCCCAGCACCAGACCGAACCGTCATTTTTGATCGCGCAGCTGCTGTTCCGTGTAAGGGAGATCTTGCCGGAATAGGTGGCGGTGGAAGGCGCCGAGATGCCCGCCGGCGCGTCGCCGTTCGAATAGCATCCTACCCCTGTAAAAATTTCCACTGGGCCTGCCCCTGTACTGACATACAAATATGGGCCGTCGGAATACACGCCCTGCAATTCGTCGTCCAGCATATACGTTGCCAGAACATCGAAGACCCGGCCGTTGAAGCGCAGCACATAAAGCTTGCCTTCTCCCTGGGTGTAGACATTGGTGCCATCGGTGAACACACGCTTGAGATACTGATCGACGAAGAACTCACCCGCTTTGCTGATGGTGGTGCCGTCAAACGTGTACGCGAGCAGACCGCCCGTGGCGTTTACGTAGATATATTTTCCATCGCCGACACTGCCTTCCATAAAGCCCATAGTGGAAGACGTTTCGGTGACAAGAGTGAAGCTGGAACCATCGAAGGTAAAGATTTTAAGGCCTCCGGCGTTTCCTGAGACATATATATAAGACCCGTCGGTCCAGAGATGGTTATAGTCACCGCCGCTCAGCGAAATATGGCCTACCTGATTGAAGTTCGAACCGTCGAACGTATAGGCGACAACACCGTTCTGGTCGGCGACATAGAGATATCTTCCGTCTCCATCCACGGTCCAGCCATATCCCGGCGTATCCACAGAGCCGTGTTCGGTGAAAGTAGCGCCATCGAAGGTGAAGGCGGTGAGGGAAGCATATCCGTTGGCGGAATATATATAACGGCCGTCGTAATATGTGGAAGAGGAGGTCGCACCCTGGGACGGCCATCTTGTTTCAAGACGTGTTACCGATCCATCACCGTTCCTTTGGAAAGCCGTAATGCCGGAATTGTAACCTGCGGCGTATAGATAGCCATCGGCCGCACCATAAAGATTTCTGTAGTATTCATCGTTATCGGATTCCCCGACTTTTATCAGCGGGCCAGCGCCTGCGCTCGAACACATTGCAGCTCTGTTGGTTTTCAGGAAACCTTCGGTGCGCAATGGCTCCGGTGTATCGCCGGAACCTTCATCGTTATAAACCTGAACGATTTCCGCCGCAGAAAGCGCGCGGTTGTAGATACGCACCTCGTCGAGCGTTCCTTCAAAAGTATCAGCGGAGGTTGCTTCGGACCAGCCTATCCAGACGCCGTCCGTGTTCGAATCTGGTGTGCCGGTTCTGGTGGAGCTCGCCTCTTCTTCGCCGTTGATGTAAATCATCAGCGATTTGCTGGTGTTGTCGTATGTACAGGCAACATGTGTCCATGCGCCCCATACAACAGACGTTGTGGTAACACTTTCTTCATCGCCTGTGTCGTTGTCGCGCGTGAAACCACACTCAATCTCTCCATCCGGTGTAAGCGCCATCCAGTAGGGTGTGCCGGCGCTTGTGCCGAGCTTGTTTACAATCTGCTGTATCGCTCCGCGGTCTTCAGGTTTGATCCATGACGACAAGGTGAAGGATGTGGTGTTAAGAGAAGACGCATGCGCCACGCCGATTCCGTCCGGGCTTGCATCCGAGATGGCGCCGCCGCCAACCATACCGGAGGCCGTCCACTGGAATTCGAGAGGATCGCTGCCAAAGCCCCACACAGTGTCGTGTCCATTGCCGCTCGCATCCCTACCCGCGTTGCCGGATGTCGTGAAAGGCCAGTAGGCGACAAGCCCGTTCGTCGGTGCAACGCCGCCGCCGGGCCGCCCGCCACCACCGCCATTGGCGGCGTTGTAGATGGCAAGAACTTCCGAGTCTGAAAGAATGCGGTCATATATGCGCACATCGTCCAGCGCACCGCTCATGGCAGAGCCAATATTCATGGGCACGTTGTTTACTGGCGAGACCGAGCCGTCACCCGCCTGCCAACTGCCTGACACGGATTGTCCGTTTACCCACATTTTCGTCGACGCGGGATTGCCGAACGTATGCGCCACCGTAAAGAGCCTCCAGGCGCCGGGCGCTTCGTGCGGCGAAGTGGTGATATACTCGTTCCATGTGCCTGACGGGTATTCCATCCCGAAGACAAAAGCTCCGTTGGGTGCCAGCTCTGCGTAATAATTGTGGTTGCCGGCGCCGCCTTTGCCCAGCATCCGGCGCCATCCATCGCCCCAGCCCAGATCGCCCGGATCGTGGTTGAGCCAGAAAGATATTGTAGTGCTGCTGCCAGGAGGAAAGTCGATATCGCCGGTTTCTATGTCGTCCTGCAAGCGGACGAAGCTCATACCCGTTCCAATTTTACCAGCGACAGATTTGAAAGTACCGCGATATGTTCCGTCCATAGATCCGACTTCATCGGCGACGTCCATTCCGGTTGTTTCGTCGAGTTTCCAATGGTGTATAAGGCCTGCTGTTGGCGCTGTTGGCGCGCCGGAGCCCGACAGGCCGTTATAAATGCTCATGACTTCGGAAGAATCGAGCGCACGGCCCCACAACATGAGATCATCGATGCCTCCGTTAAAGCGTGCAGTTCCGTTGTTGTGTGCACCAACGAACAGATCGGTAGGCCAGTCATTCTTCGGAGGCTGCATAGCCCGCGATGAAGCCAGGACACCGTTCCAGTACAATCTTAAAGTAGAGCCGTCATATGTACACACCACGTGGTGCCATATATTTGCCGCGGGTTTGGGATTGATCTGCGGTGTCGCGAGAAAGCCGGAAGAGGTGGTTTCATGCTCGCAACTGAATGGGTCTCCCCACTCGTGATCCCAGTTCATAGTAAAGTTCTGGTCTTTATCAAGGATTTTTCGAGTGGTTGCTGTGCCCGCCATCGCCTGGGGATTCACCCAGACTGACACAGAGTATTCCGGCAGGTAGTCCATATCCGCATTGTCGGGGATGCGTACATAGTTGCTAGAGTTCATGTTAAATGCTGTACCAGTGACGCCCGACATAGAAGTCACACTTCCGGAAGGCTGCCAGTTTCCGTTATGTCCGCTGATGGAATCTTCCGCTGTTGCGCCTGATGTCTCGTCGAATTTCCACCAGCTTATAATGCCGGGCGGCGGCGTGAATGAATCTGCGCCATCGCCCATGGAAACAGCCACCCAGCCATTGCCTCCGGTGAAATCGCATATTTCAAGCAGATACGGATTGTTCGAATAATTGATGCGTAGCTGCTGGTCTGTCGTGGCATCGCAAGCACCGGTGTCGCCGTCGCCCGGCAGAACCAGCCCGGATTTCATGAGGTTCAGAGGCCCGGTGAATTCCGCACCGCCCGCAACATCGATGTCCTTGTTGATCGTGGCCGTGCCCGGCTTCGTGTCTTTTATTTTCCACAGATCGTCGCCGCTCAGACCGTTGGCATCGTTATAGGAATATTCCATGACGATATCGTCGCTGTTTGCGGTTTTTGTGATTGTGCCTGCGCTGCTAGGGTTGGTTGCGTTGTATACGGCGCTTATCTCTGCGCCGCTCAAAATGCGGTTGTAGGTGCGAACATCGTCAATCTGACCTTTGAACTCTTCCCAGTAATAATCCGAACCGCGGCCGATGGTCAGGGGCTGATTGTCGAAAGTCCACGGGGCGCTGTTTATCTCTGTGGCGATCTCGACACCATCGAAATACAGCCTGTTGGTGCCACCGCTTGCTTGCGTATATGTCAATGCGACATGGTGCCATGAATTGTCTACAATGCTGGTGTTTGCACCCGCTTCCGAAACGCCTGAAGAGTTGATGTCATCCTTTATTTGGAACGCCAACCATCCATCCGGCCTGATTATTATATTTATGCCTTCCCATGATGTAGAGACGCTGGCGC
>JAPJRC010000089.1 GCA_030824805.1 Micavibrio sp. | reverse complement strand
GCGGAAGGTCAGGCCGTTTTTAAGCTTGTCGAGCTGGTCCTGCGTCACACGACCAAAGGCGCGGACGCGGTAGGTGCGTTTCAGGGCGGTGGCGGGCAATTCAAGGTAACGGGACAATTCACCGTCGTTGGTCAGCAGCAAAAGCCCCTCGGTGGTGAGGTCGAGACGCCCCACGGACACCACGCGCGGCAAGCCCTTGGGCAGCGCATCGAAGATGGTTTTCCGCCCCTTTTCATCGCGGGCCGTGGTCACGAGGTCTCCGGGCTTATGGTAGAGGAACAGGCGTGTTTTTTCCGCACCCTGCAATTTCTGGCCGTCGACTTCGACCAGATCATCTTCGGTCACGACACAGGCAGGGCTGGTCAGCTTTTTGCCGTTTACGGAGACACGGCCGGCTTCTATCCATTTCTCCGCATCGCGCCTTGAACACAGGCCTGCCCGCGCCATGCGCTTGGCGATCCGTTCCCCTTTGCCTTCTTCGTCTTTTTCCACTATTGAAACCTTATGTTTAACGACCAAGACCATATCTTTATGCGCGCCGCGATGGAAGAGGCGAATAAGGCCGCCGCCAAAGGGGAAGTGCCGATTGGCGCGGTTCTGGTCGATTGCGCAAGCGCAGAGATCGTGGCCCGTGCCGGGAACGGCACCATTACCGGATCAGACCCCACTGCCCACGCGGAAATCGCCGTCATTCGCGCCCGATGCGCAGAAATGGGCGCCCAGCGCATTCCAGATCACGATCTCTATGTCACGCTTGAGCCATGCGCCATGTGCGCGGCGGCGATTGCTTTTGCCCGTATCCGTAGGCTGGTTTTTGCTGCACAAGACCCCAAAGGCGGCGGCGTGCTGCATGGAGGCAGGTTTTACGAACAGCCCACCTGCCACCACAAGATAATGGTGGAGCATGGCCTGATGGCCGACGAGGCCGCTCAGACTTTGCGGGATTTTTTCAAAGAACGCCGTTAGGCCGCCTTGGCTTTGGCCGCTTTCACGGCACGCCAGCCGATATCGCGGCGGCAGAAACCATCAGCCCACTCAATTTTATCGACAGCTTCATAGGCAAGCCTTTGCGCTTCAGCAACATCAGGGGCGGATGCGGTTACAGTCAAAACGCGTCCGCCGGAAGCTATAATGTCCCCTGCAACATTTTTCGATGTCCCTGCGTGGAAAACCTTAACGCCCTGCACCTGATTGGCTTCATCAAAACCCCTGATAACCCCGCCTTTGGCATAAGTTGCCGGATAGCCCTTGGCTGCCATAACAACGCCCATGGCGGTGTTGGGCGAGAATTGCAGATCGGCATAGTCCGCCAGCTTGCCCGTGGCACAAGCGTGCAACAATCCAAGCAGGTCGTTTTGCAAACGGAGCAACATGGGTTGTGTTTCGGGGTCTCCGAAACGGGCGTTGTATTCGATCAGATAAGGATCTTCGCCGACCACCATAATTCCGGCAAAGAGCACGCCCTGAAACGGGCAGCCGTCTTCTTTCATGCCCTTAATAGTGGGATTTATGATCCGCGCCATGATTTTTTGCTGCAGATCGTGGCTCATCAGATGGGCGGGGGAATAGGCACCCATACCTCCCGTATTCGGGCCGGTATCGCCTTCGCCCACGCGCTTATGGTCTTGGGCCGACGTAAACGGCAGCACTGTTTCGCCATCAGATAAAGCAAAAAAGCTCAGTTCTTCCCCATCCATGTATTCCTCAACCACGATCTCGTGGCCGGCCTGACCGAACGCATTGCCGGACAGCATATCTTTAGCGGCGGCAACGGCTTCATCAATGGTTTGGGCGATAATGACGCCTTTACCGGCGGCAAGACCATCGGCCTTAACGACGATAGGCGCACCCGTTTTGCGGATGAATTCTTCGGCTTTTGCTGCATCCGTAAAGCGCCCATAGGAGGCTGTCGGAATATCGTATTTGCTGCACAAATCTTTGGTAAAACCTTTGGAGCCTTCGAGTTGGGCAGCGTTTTGCTGCGGGCCGAAAACTGCTATTCCAACGGCTTGCAGCGCATCGGCAAGACCAGCCACCAGCGGCGCCTCGGGACCTACGACAACCAGATCGACTCTCTTGTCCTGTGCCAATTTCACCATGGCTGGAACATCATCGGCCGCTATGTTGATACATTCGGCCACTTCGGCGATGCCGGGATTGCCGGGCGCACAAAACAGCGCTTCGCATTTGTCGCTGCCGGCCAGACGCCAGGCTAGAGCATGTTCGCGGCCACCGCCGCCGACCAGAAGAACCTTCATAAAATGCCTCCGCTGTTGAATTCGGGGGCACTATGCCTTCATTCTTCCAGCATGACAAGCGAGGCGTTCCCGCCCGCCGCCGTGGTGTTGATAGAGACGGTTTTCTCGGTTGCAAAACGGTGCAGATAATAGGGACCGCCGGCTTTGGGCCCCGTGCCGGACAGGCCGTTGCCACCAAAGGGCTGGACGCCCACCACAGCACCGATAATCGAACGGTTGATGTAGATATTCCCCGCCGAGACTTCCTGTATGGCCTTGGCCGCGGCGCTGTCGATACGGGTGTGGTATCCGAAAGTCAGACCGTAACCACTTTCATTAATTTCCTTAATAACAGCGGGAAGCTGCTCCGCACGGTAGCGGACAATGTGAAGCGCGGGCCCGAAAACCTCCTGTTTAAGATCTTTCAGGGAAGCGATCTCGTAGGCGATGGGTGCGAAATAATGCCCTTGGCGGCGCTGCTCTTCCGATAGAGGCGCTTCGGCCACGAACTTGGCGAAGCCTTCCAGCGCACTTTTGTGGCGTTGAAGATTGCCCAGCGCCTCTTCGTCAATTAACGGGCCAATATCCGTTTGATAGAATTGCGGGTTGCCGATCTTAAGCTCTGCCATGGCCCCGCGCAGCATTTTAATGGCTTTTTCGGCCACTTCTTCCTGCACAAAAAGCACGCGGCAGGCCGAGCATCGTTGCCCAGCAGAACCAAAGGCCGACAGGATCACATCGTCTATTACCTGTTCCGTCAGTGACGAGGAATCGGCGATAATGGCGTTCTGACCGCCGGTTTCTGCGATCAAAGGCACGATAGGTCCGTCTTTCGCCGCGAGCGCGCGGTTGATGGACCATGCGGCACCTGTGGAGCCCGTGAATGCCACGCCCGCAACATGTTTATGCTGCACCAGCATTTCACCCACACGGCCATCACCGACAATCAGGTTCAATACGTCCTTAGACACGCCCGCCTTGTGCATCAAATGGACAGCAGCCTGTGCAATGAAGGGCGTTTGTTCGGCGGGTTTCGCAAGAACGGTGTTTCCAGCCATCAAGGCCGCCACCACCTGGCCGGTAAAAATAGCCAATGGGAAATTCCAGGGCGAGATGCAGACAAATACCCCGCGACCCTGCAGCATAATATTGTTGCTTTCACCCGTATAGGAGCGCAGATTTCCGCCATTCTGGTCAAAATCCTTGATCCCATGTGCAGCATAATAGCGGCAGAAGTCGACTGCCTCGCGCACTTCTCCGAGCGCATCGGAAAGCGTCTTGCCGGCTTCGTGAATGCACAACGCCATTAGAGAGGATGCATGTTCCTCGTATAAATCGGCAATACGGTTTAGTATGGCCGCACGTTCTTTGGCGGGTGTTCCGTTCCATTTGCCGAACGCCTTGCATGCCGTAACAAAGGCGCGGGTGACGATATCGCCCGTGGCATCATAGGCTGTGCCTACCAATTTACCTAAATCGGATGGGTTACGTACTTCACGGGTGTTGCCCGTGCGTTCCGGTTTTCCGTCGATAATGGATGTCGCAAAGACTTCGCGGCGGTCAAAGGCACGCTCGATATCTTTTAGTGTCTGCTGCAGGACAGGCCCGTCATCCAGATCTATGCCTTTTGAATTGGCCCGCCCCTCGAACAGATCTTTCGGCAAGGGAATTGCCGGATGCGGGAACAGACTATGGTCGAGGGCCACCTCGACCGGATCCACCGCCAGATCTTCCACCGGCACCGCCGGATCGAACACCTTGTTCACGAAAGACGAGTTCGCGCCGTTTTCGAGGAGGCGCCGCACCAGATATGGCAACAGATCACGATGAACGCCGACCGGCGCATAGATCCGCACCGGAAGCTTCTCTTGCTGCAGGACTATATCGTAAAGCGCATCCCCCATCCCGAACAGGCGCTGGAATTCAAACCCTCCCCTGTTGCTACCCGCCATCTCTGCGATAGCCTGCACCGTGTAAGCATTATGCGTACCGAACATGGGATAGACATGCTCTCTGGCGCGCAGCAATTTTTGTGCGCAGACAAGGTATGAGATATCGGTGTGGATCTTGCGCGTAAAAACGGGATAATCGGAAATGCCCTTGATTTGCGCCCGTTTGATCTCGGAATCCCAGTAAGCACCCTTCACCAGACGTATCTGGAATTTCCGCCCCGTCTCCTCGGCCATGGCAATCAAATTCTCAATCAGAGGCAGTGTGCGTTTGGCATAGGCCTGTACGGCAAGGCCAAAACCGTCCCAGCCTGTGAGGGTAATATCTCCGACTATGTTGCGGATGATCTTTAGCGAGGTTTCCAGCCGGTCCACCTCTTCGGCGTCAACTGTAAGACAGATATTATAATTGGCAGCCTTACGGCAGAGAGAGGACAGTTTTGCGGTCAGGGCTGGCACGCAATGTGCCTCCTGCGCGAAGGAATAACGGGGATACAAAGCAGACAATTTGACCGAAATGCCGGGGCGGAAATCCGTCCGGCCGCCTCGGCTCTGGCCGATTGTCTCTATCGCATCTTCATAGGCGTTGTAATAGATTTCAGCATCTTCCATGGTGCGCGCGCCTTCGCCCAGCATGTCATAGGAAAACAGATAGCCTTTTTCCCTCTCCAGCTTTGCTGCATTTTTGAGCGCTTCTTCGATGGTCTGGCCCAGCACAAACTGGCCACCGAGGATCTTCATCCCTTCGCCCATCGCCTTGCGAATGACGGGTTCTCCAAGACGGCCCAGTGGGCCTTCCAACGTGGACTTGCTGACCGACAGCCCCATGCCGGCCAGTTTTAAAAGCCAGTCGTCCGCGCCGCCGCCGTTCTTCACCCACTTTGTGCGAGCGATCTTGTCGCGGATCAGGGCATTGGCCGTATTGCTGTCCGGTATACGCAGCAAAGCCTCGGCCAAGGTCATAAGAGCGATGCCTTCCTGTGTGGACAGGCTATAGGTCTGGAAGAAATTCTCGATGCTGCCGGCCTTGCGTTTGGCACCGCGCATGGCGGTGATAGTGTCTGCCGCTTTTTGTGACACGCGCGCCGACAATCCCCCGTTCCAGTCAAAGGCTGCGAGCAGCTTTTCCATGCACTCTTTCTCAGGCATGGCCAGATAGGGGGAAAGATTGTGGAAATGCGCTGGCGCCATCATCCGATCCTTGGTTGAGGTTTGTGCCACCACTCTATACTATCGCACCCTATGACAGAAGACCTGTTCACTGCTGCGGCCAGCGCCGCTAACACCCAAAAGCGCAGCAACGTTCCGGAAATGAGCGTGAGCGAACTGGCGTTTTCGCTCAAACGCACGCTGGAGGAAACCTATGGACGCGTGCGGGTGCGCGGCGAATTGTCCGGACTAAAGCTTGCCTCGAGCGGGCATCTTTATGGTGATCTGAAGGATGAGGATTCCTGCATAAACATTGTTTGCTGGAAAACGACCGTGGGCCGTCTGTCCGTGCGCCCCGAAGACGGGCTGG
Source organism: Micavibrio sp. (assembly GCA_030824805.1). Lineage (GTDB taxonomy): Bacteria > Pseudomonadota > Alphaproteobacteria > Micavibrionales > Micavibrionaceae > Micavibrio_A. The sequence continues at coordinate 1,044 of JAPJRC010000089.1, read as the reverse complement.
ATGTGGTCATAACCGGCAAGATGACCAGCTATCCCAAAAATTCCCGCTACCAGCTGGTTATCGAATCCATGGAACTGGCGGGCGAAGGCGCGCTTTTGAAGATGCTGGAAGACCGCCGCAAGAAGCTGGCCGCCGAAGGCCTTTTCGATGCCGATCGCAAAAAGCCGCTGCCTTATCTGCCGCGCGTTATAGGCGTCATAACCTCGCCCACGGGCGCCGTCATCCGCGATATTATCCACCGTATTTCCGAACGCTTCCCGCGCCATGTTCTGGTCTGGCCCGTGGCGGTTCAAGGGACGGGAGCGGCGGAACAAATTGCTGCGGCCATACGGGGTTTCAATGCGATCGATGGCAAAGCATTGCCACGTCCCGATCTTTTGATTGTTGCGCGGGGCGGCGGATCTCTGGAAGACCTGATGGCGTTTAACGAGGAAATCGTGGTGCGCGCGGCGGCTGAATCCAAAATCCCGCTGATCTCGGCCGTTGGCCATGAAACCGATACCACGCTTATAGATTATGCCGCCGATCTGCGTGCCCCTACGCCCACAGGCGCGGCCGAGCGCGCGGTACCCGTCCGCCTTGATCTTCTTTCCACCGTGCGTGTTCAGGAACAGCGTATAGGCAATGCAATGTCGCGCCGCCTTTCCGAACTTTCAGGCAGGCTTGAGACATTGCGCGCCAAACTTGGTGATCCCACGCGGGTGCTGGATATAAAAGCGCAACATCTGGACAACCTGTCGGATAAATTGCTGCACAGTTTCGAGCGCGGGCTGGCGCGCAAATCACAGGCTCTTGCACCTCTTGTGCTTCGTCATCCCAACTCCCTTATCGGTGAAAAGACGCAGATGCTTGGCAACGTATTTTCCAAATTGCAACATTCCTATGAAGGCGGCATAGCCAAAAAAGCCCACAGGCTGGCTCCCCTTGCGCCTCGTCACCCGGGATCTCTAATAGAAGAAAAAGCGCGGCATCTCGATATTGTAGATAAAGGGCTTATCCGTGCTGGCTCGACCCTCCTCAAAGACCCGCAAAAGCATCTAGATC
>JAPJRC010000010.1 GCA_030824805.1 Micavibrio sp. | reverse complement strand
ATTAAGGAAAGCTTCAGGCGTTTAAGATACTTTTGTAAGCGCGATAGAAGATTCAAAAAAGGGTAATGGCTTTGGAAGATTTTACAGTCAGTCAGAACACAGGCCACGTCGAACAGGCGACGGCCGCCATGACATCCGGTCAGCTTGACGATATCGAGCGCCGCGCCAAAGCCAGCGTCACAACCGTCGAAGTTGATGCCGCCCGCGCCCAATCCGCAGAACATCAGGCACATGGTGCCGCCAGCAGCAGCGAGGCACGCGTCTATGGTGATATCGCCGCCGACGCGGCAGGTTTGAAAGTTATCTCGACTGCCGCAGAATTGCTGACAGAGCGTCAGGCAGACCGCGCAGAGGCGTCTATCGCTTCCGATGTTTCCGAGGCGAAAGCCGCCGGCATTGCCCGTAATCCCATTCATATTGAAAGCGATATCGCGCTGGCGAAACGTCCGCCCGGTGCGTATCGCAGCCCGCAACAACAAAACGCCTTTGGCGCTGTTGATGCTCCCGCCAAATCTGCAACCGCCGGTGTGCGCACGAAACCAACGGATGGCGAGGACCTTATGGCGCGCGCCAGCATCACCACCATGTCGCTGAAAGACCAGCATAAGGAAGCGGTTGGATCGTGGGATGTAAAAGAATCCAAAATGGCCAGTGTGCAGCTTGCAAAGAAACTCACATTTGGTCAGGAACTATCAAACGAGCATGCGCTTCAGAGCGTTCTCGCCGCCCGCCAGCAACACACCGCCACACTCGGCATGGTCAATCAGATGTCGCCAGGCTTGAGCCTTGCCAGCGGCCCGTCTATCCGTCCGCAAGACCTGCTCAAGATGGCAGAGGAAGAGGCGAGCCTTAATCGCTGGAGAACGCAACAGTCATGAATGATACAGCAAGCCTGTTCGCGCAAAACCGCGACGAAGTGATGACGCCTATTCTGCCCGCCAACGTCAACAGCCCGGCGCAACAAATCAATATGAATGCGCAACCGCAAGGCCCGCAGGCGTTTGTTGCGGCCAATGACGATGCCATGGAAAAACAACGCCTAGCCAACGACGCTATCGGTGTCGGTCAGACATTGCAGAACCCGGGTCAGGGGATCAACGCGCAAAGCGATGCAAGCTATCTTGGAAACCAGGTGCTGGGCTCCAGTGTGAAAGTTGCAACGGGCCTATTGTCCATTATCAGCGACGAGAACGCTTCCGCAGACCGTGACAGAAACGGCATACCGGACGATATGGAGAACAAAAATACGTTTACACCAGCTGCACCGCAGCCGCAAATGATGTCGTCGCCAGGTTTTGGCATGGGCGGCGGCCCGGGCTAATAATTACCGTTTAATTTTTAAGAAGCTTTACCGTGAGCGCCATGCGCAAAAATGCGGCGGCGAAGCTCATGAGCGCCAGTGCGGCGGCGAAGAATGAAAAGCCATCCGGATACAAACAGCTCACGATAATAAACACGACAATTTCGCCCGTTTCGACAATTCCGGATTTGGCCGCAGGCGCTCCTTTTTTCATCGCGAAATAATCATAGGCAAGATTGGTGACGCCCATCAGCACAAAGCTGAAAAGCAGAATAGCCGTTGCGGTTGCGTGTCCGGATTCCGACAGCATGAAGAAGAATGGAAAGGCTGCAAAAAGAATTACACCCGACATCATATCGAGATAGGCCCCGAGTTCGGTTGGACCTTTGATCCTTGCAACCGCGCCGTCCAGCCCGTCGAACAATAGTGCCAACACCAAAAAGACCAGACCCGCCGGGTAAACATGCATACCCACCAGAAAACATCCGGTGAATCCAAGAACAAAACCGATGATGGTGAGCAGGTTCGCGCTTAATCCGCTTTCCGCCACCTTCACGGCGAACTTGTCGAGTGCCGGCGTGGTGTACGGGCGGATCAATGCGTCGATCATGCTTATTCCTCTTTATAGGGTGCAGGCGTGCTGTTGGAAAGTTCCTCGAGGGAGATCGCACCGATAGCGAGATCGGCCATGTCTTCTTCTTCCTCGTCATGTTCTTTTTGCATCTGGCGGAATTTGCGCACCGCGAACGGGATTGCCCCCATATAGAAAAGCGCAGCGACGGTGAGTGTCTGCCAAGGCGCGTGGAAAAGAGCCGCCATCAACAGCGCAGCAAAGGCCAGAGCAGGCATGCCGAGTTTTGCCGGCAGGCGAATCATTTTCGTCGAGAAAGTCGGAATGCGGCTGACCATCATGCCGGCGATGAGGATTGTCCAAAGACCAACGAGCGGCGATGCGAAGCGAACGTCATCGAAGAAATCGCTGTGAAGCTGGAACCAGACCATCATGGGCAAAAGCGCGAGCCCTGCACCGGCAGGAGCGGGAATGCCCGAGAAGAATTTCTTTTTCCATTCCGGCAGCTTTTGCTGCGTGGCGTTAAAACGCGCAAGGCGAAGGGCACTGGCGGCCGCAAACACGATCATCGCGATCCAGCCCACTTTGCCGGACTCCTGCAAGATCCAAGAATACAAAATAACAGCGGGTGCTACACCGAAAGCGAGAAAGTCTGAGAGTGAATCAAGCTGTGCGCCAAATTCGCTGGTGGCTTTCAGCAGTCTTGCGGTGGCGCCGTCGAGTGCGTCGAGAATGGCGGCGACCATGATGGCAAGCACTGCCTTTTCCCATTGCGTGTCCCATGCGAACTGGATGGCAGCCAATCCCGCCGCCATCGCAGTGAGTGTCATAAGGTTCGGGATCAGGCGGTTAAGCCCGACCACGCCCTGCTTCGAGCCAGGTGCATTGCCGCTTTCGTTGCGGGTTTTGAGCTCGCTGACAGCCATTAGACCACAAGGCCTTCGCGTTGTGCTTCGTCGGCCTCAAAATCCGCAAACACGGTCTCGCCGCCGATGGCGCGCTGGCCGACGCAGACGAGCGGCGAAATACCTTCCGGCACGTAGATATCGACGCGGCTGCCGAAACGGATGATGCCGTAGCGCTTGCCCGCAACGATAGGGTCGTCTTCGCGCACATCGTTGATGATGCGGCGTGCGATAAGGCCCGCGATCTGCACAACGCAGACTTTGTGGCCGCTGTCCGTTTCGATGATCAGCGAGCAGCGTTCATTGTCTTCGCTGGCCTTGTCGAGATCGGCGTTTATGAACTTGCCGGGGGAATAAACCTTGCGGATGATTTTGCCGGAAACAGGCGCGCGCTGGATGTGTACATCGAACACGGATAGGAATGTGCTGATCCGGGTATAGCGCGTATCATCGCCGCCAGCCAGTTCGGATGGCAGGGAAACATCGGCTACGATGGCGCTGACTTCACCATCGGCTGCGGCCATAACCAGCGACGATTTTTGCGGGGTTACACGTTCAGGGTCGCGGAAGAAGTAAAGACAGAACGCAGCAAAGACCAGAGCCACGACGCCAAGGAATTCCGAGAAGGTAAAAAATATCAAAGACAGAACCACGCCGCCGCCGATAAAGGGGATGCCGGCCGGGTGCGGAGGCACAATGATTGTTTTCTTGATGGTGTCGAGGAGGGATTCGCCGCTCATGGTCTTTTAAACTGGTCCTTTGGGGTTGTTCTTGTATTCAGGCCGAATTATACCGTTTTGTGCGCTGTTGCATAGACCCCAGCCGTTTTCAGACAACTGTGCGCATGAGTTTTTCATGGCGGGGCTGGAAAATCCTATCCTATTGATGGTAAAGTAAAAACCAGATGTAATGATTGCGAAAGAAACGAACGAAGAATGATGACCAAAATTAAGTCGGTATGTGTGTATTGCGGTTCCAGCGCGCGCGTGGACCAAGTTTATAAAGATGCAGCGGTTGAGCTTGGCAAAACCATTGCCGCAAGCAACTGGGGTGTGGTGTATGGCGGCGGCCGTGTAGGACTGATGGGACTTGTTGCAGACTCCGCGCTCGAAGCGGGCGCGCCTGTGGTAGGTATTATCCCGCAGCATATTCAGGCGCGGGAAATCGAACACACGGACCTTACGGAGCTGCACATTGTCGATTCCATGCATATCCGCAAACAGATGATGGTCGATAAATCCGACGCATTCGTAATTCTGGCGGGCGGCCTCGGCACACTGGACGAATTTTTCGAACTCCTGACCTGGAAACAGCTCGGCCTGCACGACAAGCCGGTCGTTATGGTCAATATAAACGGGTACTGGACGAAAATGGTTGAAGCTATCAAGTACATAGCAGACCAGAAATTCATGCGGGAAGAGGATTTCGGCATGTTCCAGGTTGTAAACAGTGTGGCCGAAGTGCCCGCCGCCCTGACCAACGCCCCGAACGAGCGTTTCGACCCTTCAACCAAATGGATTTAGCAGATCTCCTGAGGACAACCATAAATAATCATTACTCATAATGCATTAACTGTGGTTTAAGGGGAGAGCTGTTATGATGATTAACCATTGTTTTTATAAGAAAAGTCTTATCTAAGCCTTACCAACCAACCCAGGTCTTTCAGTATCATGCAATACGATCACGATTTCGATCTCGCAAAGAACGTGGCCAGCGACGCCATCGCTCGGATGCAGCGTGACGGCATCACGCATGACCCGATCAATTTTGAAGTCTGGTACGCTTACTATGCGAACGCCCATGGAGAGTTGAAAAAAGCTATAGACACGCTGGCAAAAAGCAAGGGCAAGCTCACCAGCATGGATTGCCGCGCCCTGCATGAGCAGTTTCTATCAGAACGCCGCCAGCAAGAAGTTTACACACGCGCTTCGGACCAGATCCATGCGACCCTGCACGATGTTTCTTCCCTGATGCACAACGTCAAGGACGCAACCAGCGAATACAGCGACACGCTGGATGGCGTGACCAAAAAAATATCCGCCGTGCGCACGCCGCAGGAAATGGAAATCGTCATGAAAAGCGTCGTGGCCGACACCAACAAGATGATGGAGCACAACAGAAAGCTGGAAGCCCAGCTCGACCGTTCGGCCGTGGCCATGGAAGAGCTGAAGCGCGATCTTGAGCGCGTCCGCCGCGAAGCGATGACGGACGGCCTTACCAGTCTGTCAAACCGCAAATCCTTTGACGAAAATATCAAGCGTCTTTCAAAAGACTGCAACGAAGACGGAAAAATATTCACGCTGCTTATGGTCGACATCGATCACTTCAAGAGCTTTAACGACAATTACGGCCACCAGGTGGGTGACCAGGTCCTGCGCCTCGTTGCGCGCACGCTTACCGACGGAATTAAGGGTAAAGACTTTGCTGCGCGTTACGGCGGTGAAGAATTTACGATCCTTCTTCCAGAAACCAATCTCGACCATGGTATCGCTGTGGCAGAATCGTTGCGCAAAGCCCTGGCCAACAAGGAAGTCATCAACCGTTCGAACGGCGAACTTCTGGGACGCATCACAATGTCTGTCGGTGTGGCGCAATATTACCATGAGGAAAGCGTCGAGGATTTGATCGAGCGTGCCGATGCCGCGCTTTACACCGCCAAACACAACGGCCGCAATCAGGTTGCAGCAGCGCCCACGCCGCATGAACGCAATATGGCAGCGAAAAAATAACTATCCGAAAAATTCAGACGCCAGATCCCAGAGCATCTTCGCATTCAGTGTGATAAGAATCACAGCAATCAATGCTGCTATGGCAGTAACCCATGAGGGTGCAGCAAGGCTGCCCATTTTCTTTTTATTGGCCGTATAAAGCACGAGCGGCACGACCGCGAAAGGCAATTGCAGGGAAAGAATAACTTGTGATGCGATCAGCAGTTTGGCCGTTCCTTCGCCGCCATACATCATGGTGACGATAATGGCCGGCACGATCGCGATAAGGCGGGTGATCAGGCGACGCATCCAGGGCGCGATGCGGATATTGATGAAGCCTTCCATCACCACCTGACCGGCGAGTGTGGCCGTGACGGTTGAATTCAGGCCGCAGCAAAGAAGCGCAATGGCAAACAGGGGCGCAGCAATCGCCGCGCCAAGCACGGGCGATAACAATGTATGGGCATGCTCAAGCTCAACAACGTCCGTATGGCCGTTGGCGTGGAAGGCGGCAGCGGACAGGATAAGAATCGACGCGTTGACGAACAGTGCCAGCATCAGCGCAATACTGGAATCGATGGTCGCCAGCTTTATGGCTTCGCGCTTGTCTTCCGTGTTCTGGCCAACCGCGCGGGTCTGCACGACGGCGGAATGAAGGTAGAGATTGTGCGGCATGACCGTGGCACCGATAATACCAAGGGCGAGGTAAAGCATCGCAGGATTGGTAATGATTTCGGCAGAAGGGATAAAGCCGCCCATAACCGCCGCGACATCCGGCTGAGCCAGCCACATCTGGATTCCAAAACAGGCGAAAATGACGAGCAGCAATGTGATAACGAAGGCTTCGACCCAGCGGAACCCGAGACGCTGGAAGGCGAGAACCAGAAAAACATCGAACGCGGTGATAAGAACGCCGATTTCCATCGGTATCCCGAACAGCAGGTATAGCCCGATCGCCGTACCGATCACTTCGGCCAGGTCCGTGGCGCAGATGGCAAGCTCTGCCAGAATCCACAAAACAAACGAGACAGGTTTGGAGCAGGAATCACGGCAAGCCTGCGCCAGATCACGTCCCGATGCGATGCCCAGACGCGCGCACAGTGACTGCAGCAAAATCGCCATCAGGTTGGAAACGAGCGCCACAGCCAACAGCGCGTAGCCGAATTGCGCGCCGCCCGCGAGCGAGGTTGCCCAGTTGCCGGGGTCCATGTATCCGACCGCCACCAGATAGCCCGGCCCGAAGAACGCCATGAATTTGCGGAAGAAGCCCCAGCCTTTTTGTACAGGGATAGAGCCATGCACGTCGGAAAGCGACGCGTCGCCCGTGCGACCGCGCCACCCCTGGTTCAGATACACTTTTAAAGCATGAGGGCTCATAAACTTAGTATAGGAGCAAGAATGTAGCCAAGGCAACAAAAAACTTAGCCAAGGCTACACCGCTTGTTTCTGGTCTGGTTGGTACGGCGTTTGCTTGGTGGAACCTAAGTGCCTCTGGACAGGTTCTTGCTGCGGCGTTGCACAAATTGACATCCACCTTTGAATAGGGGAATGATGATTTATGTCTGGCATCGGTAAGGACCTGAGAAAAGAGATACGTTCCAAGGCTTTCGAGCAGGTACGCGAAGCGCACCAGAGCGAGACGGCCGAAGATTATGTCGAGATGATTGCCGACCTGATCGCCGAGAGAGGGGAGGCCCGGGTGGTCGATCTTGCCGGGGCGTTCGGGGTAACCCACGCGACCGTCAACAAGACGATCGCCAGGTTGAACAAAGAGGGGTTGGTGACCAATGAAAAATACCGCTCGCTTTTTTTAACGGAAAAGGGTACGAAACTAGCCGAAAGTTGCAAAGCCAGACACGAAATAGTGGTAAACTTTCTCAAAAGCATCGGAGTCTCCGCCCGTACGGCCGAACTGGATGCAGAAGGTGTTGAACACCATATCAGCGCCGAAACGCTTAAAGCCTTTGCTGCCTACGTAAAGAATAAAAAGTAATAAGTAAGTAACAAGCTTTTCAGGGATACAACGAAGATGATGGAAACGTCCAAAGAGACGAAACGATGGGCCTTGGCCGCCATGATTATTATCGTGGCCGTGGCCGCGGTGGTATTTCTTTTAACCCCCAGCAACGCGACACCATTCGTGATGCAGATCCAGAATTACCGCGTCCTGTACGGGATGGGTGAAAAACTGGATCTGGCACCCGTTGCCAATCACCATGTCAAACCGGGCATGAAGACGCGCGATGTTATCCGCTTCTTTGAAAACAGCGGTTTCGATATCGAGAAATTCCGTAAACGTGGCAAGGTTGCCGGCAAACGTTACGATACGAAAGTTACCGCGAATTTCGGAGCCACGGGCATATTGCCGGCGTTGGATACGGATTACCGCTTTACGCTCTATTTTAAAAACCAGAAGCTGGTGTCTATGAACGGCAACGTCCACAAGGAAGAAAAACCTGCGGATGTATCGGTTGCTTCCACGGCCGAGGCTCCCAAGAAGGTGCTGGTAAAGTAAGTTCTTGCCGCGCATGGGAGGGGGCGCTATCTCTATCCCATGCAAAACGTGCCGATACCAAGCCAGACAGACTATCTCGCATCTCTTAATACCGCCCAGCGCCAAGCCGTGGAAACCACGGAAGGCGCTGTGCTCGTTCTGGCGGGCGCCGGCACCGGAAAAACCCGTGTACTAACCACGCGCCTCGCCTATCTGCTGCGTACCAACCGTGCTTTCCCCGGTCAGATTCTTGCTGTCACCTTTACCAACAAGGCCGCGCAAGAGATGAAACATCGCGTTTCCGCGCTAATGGGTGGAGCGCCGGTGGAAGGCTGGTGGCTTGGCACGTTTCACGCGCTGGCCGCCCGCATGCTGCGCCGTCACGCCGATCTCGTCGGACTACAATCCGGCTTTACCATCCTTGATCAGGATGATCAGGTGCGCCTGATCAAGCAATTGATGGAAGCCGAAAGCATAGACACCAAGAAATGGCCGCCCAAATTGCTGGCCGATAAAATCTCCGGCTGGAAAGACAAGGGCTGGGCTCCTAACGAGGTTGCTCCTAACGAGGCTGCGGATATCGCAAACAACAAGCTGCTTCTGATCTACAAACAATATCAGGACCGTTTGAAGACATTGAACGCGGCAGATTTCGGCGATCTTTTGCTGCACATGATACAGATTTTCAAGCATCCTGCGAACGCGGAAATTCTTGCCGATTACCACCGCCGTTTCAAATATGTTCTGGTTGATGAGTATCAGGATACGAACGTCGCGCAATATCTCTGGCTACGCCTGCTAGCCAAAGGCTCGGGCAATATTTGCTGCGTGGGTGATGACGACCAGTCGATTTACGGATGGCGCGGCGCGCAGGTGGAAAATATTCTGAAGTTCGAAAAGGATTTTCCGGGCGCGACAGTGATCCGTCTTGAAGAAAACTATCGCAGCACGGGCCATATCCTTTCCGCCGCGAACGCGGTGATCGCCAACAACGAAGGCCGCCTGGGTAAAGAACTTTTCACATCGGAAGGCGATGGAGAAAAAATCCGTGTGCGCGGGCTTTGGGATGGTGAAGCCGAAGCGCGCTGGGTCGGCGAGGAAATTGAATCGCTACAGCATAAACGTTATGGCCTCAACGATATGGCTGTTCTGGTCCGTGCCGGATTCCAGACGCGTGAGTTCGAAGAACGTTTTATACAGCTCGGCCTTCCCTATCGTGTGATCGGCGGTCCGCGATTCTATGAACGTCTTGAGATACGCGACGCGCTGGCTTATTTGCGCGTGGTCAACCAGAAGGACGACGATCTTGCGTTGGAGCGTATCATCAACACGCCGAAGCGCGGCATTGGCGATACCACAGTGCAGACCCTGTACACGCATGCGCGCAGCAAGCAGATGTCGCTCTACGATGCGCTGCGCGATCTAACACAAACGGACGAGTTGAAGCCTAAAGTCAAAGGCACCATCATGAAGCTGGTCGATGATTTCGAGCGCTGGCGCGGCCTTGCCACGAACACGCACCATGTCGAACTGGCAAAAATTATCATGGACGAAAGCGGGTACACAGCGATGTGGCAGGCGGATAAATCGCCGGAAAGCCCCGGGCGCCTTGAAAACTTAAAAGAGCTTGTTTCGGGCATGGAAGAATTTGAAAATCTGCCCGGTTTTCTGGAGCACGTCTCGCTGGTAATGGAAGCACAGAACAACGATGCGAACGCCGACCAGGTTACCATTATGACATTGCACGGGGCTAAAGGCCTTGAATTCAAATGCGTGTTCCTGCCGGGTTGGGAGGAAGGATTGTTCCCGTCCCAGCGCAGCATGGATGAAAACGGGCTTAAGGGATTGGAAGAAGAGCGCCGCCTTGCCTATGTGGGCATAACCCGGGCGCGTGAACGCGGCTATATCAGTTATGTTGCCAATCGTCGCATGTATGGCAACTGGATGAACGCCATCCCCTCGCGCTTTGTCGATGAACTCCCCGAAGAAAATATCGAAACGCAAGCCGATACGGGCTTGTATGGCAACACGGCAGGCCGTTCGTCGCATTGGGATTCGTCGGGCTTCGGCAACGAGTTTGCGGCGCGCCGTACCAATTATATCGAAGGCAACGCCCGCCGCGTCGAGTCAAAACCCGATAGCGGCCAATCGATCAGCGGCTACGCGCGCGGTGATAAAGTGCAGCACGAAAAATTTGGTCGCGGCACCATAGTGCATCTCGACGGCCACAAGCTTGATATTGCCTTCGAAGGAGAAAAAGGCATCAAGCGCGTGATGGACAGCTTTATAAAAAAAGCAGATTGATTATCTTGGCTCTGGTACCGCGTTGGCCGGCATATTCTCCGCCGGCACAGCCTGCAACTTGCCCTCTGTGGCAGCTTTCGCACGGGCGCGCTTTTCAGCCTCTTCTTCAATGTCCGCCGCGACAGGATAATCAACCAGTTTGCCGGCGGCCATGTAGGGCATCCCCAGCATGGGCGCGACAAGGACGACATATCCGCCGCGTTCCTTGCCCCCCTGTGGCGGATTAACATCCACATCTATCACACGCACGTTGCCGTGCCATTTTGCGATATGGGTTATATCCTGAACGATGTTGCTGAACCGTAGAACGCGGCCTTTGTTCACGCCCTGATCCATGCGTTCGACCGCCATGTCTTTATAGCGTACGAGCCAGACGCTTGCGTTGACCTTGCCGCTTTCCTTGCGTGCCTGCGGCAAGTGGATAGAGATCGTGTTCTTATCCTTCCATCGCATCATCGCTTCGAGCGATTGGTTGAGATAGCTGTAGTGATAATTGTGCAGCGTTGTGTTGAAGACATTCATATCCTCACCCTGCGTAAAATCCTGGCCATTAAAATAAAAGGCCGGGATGGCAAGCGTGACGTCTTCATTGCTGCGTCCTGCGGCAAAGGTCCAGTGGCGGAATACGCATGGATCCATTGGGCCATCCGTCACTTTTCCATCCTCTTTTCCATCATCGCTCATAGAAGTCGAATCTTTGATGTGACAGGAGAGCGCAATGACCTGCTTGTCTTTCATCGCGTCATACAGGATGCGGTCGGCGAAAATGCACGCGCTGCAATCCGACGCTGTGAAAAGTTCTATCACAATCGGCGAATCGACCTTCACAAAGCGCTCCGCTTTTTTTTCTTCGGGCGACATTGGTATGTTAGCGCCCGCTGCCCGTCTTGAGTGATCCTGCGCGGCTGCCACAAATGGCGCCGCTGAAAACAGGGCCAAAAGGAGGACAAGGAAGAAAGATTTTTGTATGGAAAAACAAGTCATTGTTTTATTGTGCCAGAAAACACGCTAAAAATCATGTTTGGAAATGGGCCCTTTTGTGGCTCTGACGAAAATATAACGAATTGACAGTAACTATGAGAACAGATTCTTACAAAATGGCCTGCGTTTTTGGTGGTACGGGCTTTATAGGCCGCCAGATCGTGCGCGAACTGGCCATAGCCGGTTACACTGTAAAGGTGGCAACCCGTGTGCCGGAAAAAGCCTTTTTCCTTAAAACATGCGGAAATGTCGGCCAGATTGTGCCGTTTGCTTGCGCACCGGGTGACGAAGCCAGCATCCGCGCCGCCGTGCAGGGATGCGAAGTCGTCATAAACAGCGTTGGAATCCTTTTTGAAAAAGGAAAATCGAGCTTCATTCGCATTCACACCGAGTTGCCGCGCGCCATAGCCAAAGCTTGCGCGGCAGAAAAAGTCGAACGCTTCATCCATATCTCGGCGCTGGGCTGCGATGAATCCGAATCAAAATACGGAAAATCAAAATTGAACGGCGAACTGGCGGTTCTGGAAAATTTTCCAAAAGCCACCATCCTGCGTCCCAGCGTTGTTTTCGGCCCCGAGGATGATTTCTTCAATATGTTTGGTCGTCTTTCCACGGTTCTGCCCGCATTGCCGCTTATCGGCGGCGGCCACACGAAGTTCCAGCCCGTCTATGTCGGCGACATTGCCGATTCCGTCATGAGCGCGATAGCAAAGCCGGAGACCCAAGGAAAGACATATGAGCTCGGAGGCCCCGATGTGCTCAGCTTCCGCCAGATGTACGAGCGTCTGTTTGCAGAAACAGGGCGTAAACGCATGCTGGTTTCCTTGCCATGGGGTGTTGCAAAAATACAAGGCTGCTTTATGGGTCTGTTGCCCAAGCCGCCATTGACGGCGGATCAGGTTGAATCGCTCAAAACCGACAATGTTGTCTCGAATGGCGCGAACACGCTGGCGGATCTGGGTGTCAGTCCGACCAGCCTTGATGTCGTTCTTCCGACCTATCTTGCACGTTTCAAGCCCGGTGGCCGTTTCGGCGACAAGAAAAGAGCATAAAATAGCCCCAAAGCGGCTGAATACTACGAACGATTGGATAGTATGATGAAGAATATTCTCGCAATAACCCTGGCAATCTTTGCATCGTTTTCGGCTGTGCCCGCACGCGCCGCCGATGCGGTCGCAGGCATTGCCGCTGTGGTAAACGACGAAGCCATCTCGATGGCCGATGTCGAAGCGCGCATGCGTCTTGTCATGGTTTCATCCGGTTTGCCGGGCAATGCGGAAATCCGCTCGAAAATCCTGCCGCAGGTTGTCGAAGGCTTGATCGAAGAGCAGCTTAAAATGCAGGAAGCGCGCCGCAACAAGCTGGATGTCAGCGACGAAGAAGTTCAGGACGGTCTAAAAACAATCGCTGAACAAAACAAGTATGAGCCGGAACAATTCAAAATGCTGCTGGAAAAGAGCGGCGTGCCTGCGGCGACATTGCTATCGCAGATCAAGGCGCAGCTAGCGTGGAACAAGGTGGTGAAAGAAATTCTTCACCGCCGCGTCGATGTCAGCGAAACGGATGTGAATGTCCGTCTCGAGCGTATGAAGAGCAAGATCGGTCAGACCGAATATCTTGTCTCGCAAATTTATCTGCCGCTGGACAATGCCAAACGCAATGCGGAAACGATCCAGTTTGCAGGGCGTATGGCCAAAGAACTGCAAGCGAAGAAAGCGCCGTTTGGCCCTGTCGCCGCACAATTCTCAAAAGCGGCGGGTGCTGAAAACGGGGGCAGCCTGGGCTGGATTCAGGCGGGCCTTCTGGCGAGCGATCTCGACAAGGTTCTTCTTTCGATGGAAGAAGGACAGGTGAGTGATCCCATCAACACGCAGGGCGGCATTTATCTTTTATATCTGCAAAAGAAGCGCACATTGACAGAAGAATCCATTCCGCCGCGCGACGATTTGACCAACCAGATCGGGTTCGAGCGCCTTGACCGTCTGCAGCAAAGAACGTTGCTTGATTTGAAATCCGCTGCGTTTATCGATCGCCGTGTCTGATATCGCCGACACGATTGCAGCCCTGCCGCCGCTTCGCGATGTGATACGTGAGCACGATCTTCGTGCCGAAAAATCATTGGGGCAGAATTTCCTGCTTGATCTTAACCTCACCGCAAAAATCGCCCGTGCCGCAGGCAAGCTCCAAGGCCTAACGGTTTTCGAAATCGGCCCGGGTCCCGGCGGCCTGACGCGCGCATTGGTGGCATCGGGTGCTTCAAAAGTTATCGCCATAGAATACGATCCCCGTGCCATAGGCGCGCTGCAGGGTCTAAAAGAGGCATCGAACGGTGTTCTGGAGATTGTGCAGGCCGATGCGCTGCACGCCGATCTGCCGGCGCTTGCCGCACAATTCGGAGCAGAACCGCCTTATGTGATTGTCGCCAATCTGCCTTATAATATCGCCACGCCGCTTCTGACCGGATGGATGGAGCAAATTTATAACCAGCCGGCCTTGTACCGTGAGCTTGTGCTGATGTTTCAAAAGGAAGTTGCACAGCGCATCGTCGCAAAACCGTCGACAAAAGCGTATGGACGGTTATCCATCCTGTGCCAGTGGCTATGCGAGGCAAAGATCATGTTCGATGTGCCTGCATCCGCTTTTACGCCGCCGCCGAAAATCACATCATCGATTGTACGTATGGTGCCGCGTGCGCCATCGGGCGAACAGCCCTCATTCGAGATGATGGAAAAAATCACCGCCGCCGCTTTCGGTCAGCGCCGCAAGATGATCCGCGGATCGTTGAAAGAGTATATGCCGTTCGTTGAAGAATGCGGTCTGCGCGAAGAAGCGCGCGCAGAAGAGCTTAGCATAGGTGATTTTATCAAGCTTGGCTTTTGCGCTACTAGAGCCCGTCCTTAAGACCGCGAACGAATTCCGAAAGGCCCACAAGGCGGTGACGTTTCAGGCGTTCTGAATCCAGAATATGCTGCGCCTGCTGGATTGCCATCTCAACATTGTTGTTGATCAGGACATAGTCATATTCCGAATAGTGCGTCATTTCATCAGACGCCTTGTCCATGCGGTGACGGATTGTTTCTTCCGGATCCTGCGCGCGGGCGCGGAGGCGGCGTTCCAGTTCCTTTGCGTTCGGCGGCAGGATAAATACGGTGACCAGATCGTCTCGCGCGATTTCGCGCAGCTGTTGCGTGCCCTGCCAGTCGATGTCGAATATAACGTCGTTGCCGCGGCTGAGCGCTTCCTCTACAGGCAGGCGGGGCGTGCCGTAGTAATTGTTGAAGACTTTGGCGTGCTCAAGCATTTCACCGTTTCCAACCATTGCATTGAATTCTGGAATATCGACGAAATAATAATCCTGCCCGTCGACTTCACCGGGACGGCGTTGCCGTGTCGTTGCGGAAATCGAAATTTCCAGATCCTGATTGTTCTTGAGCAGTGCGCGCGTGATGGTGGTTTTGCCGGCGCCCGATGGCGAAGACAGAACGAACATCAGGCCGCGGC
Source organism: Micavibrio sp. (assembly GCA_030824805.1). Taxonomy (GTDB): domain Bacteria; phylum Pseudomonadota; class Alphaproteobacteria; order Micavibrionales; family Micavibrionaceae; genus Micavibrio_A. The sequence continues at coordinate 28,512 of JAPJRC010000010.1, read as the reverse complement.
GCTGGAGAGGCGTGTCCATAAACTATTATACCTTTTGTTCGGGCCATCTTAGCGGCATGAATCCCGCCTGCAAAGCCCGCATTTGTGTTTTACCCAAGGGATGATAGGGTTGCGCCATGCAAGATACGTTGAAAAATCCGAAATCCATTCTCATCACCGGCGCGTCCAGCGGTATCGGCGAAGCGCTGGCGCTTCATTATGCGGCACAGGGCGTATTTCTTGCATTATCGGGACGCAATGAAGAACGCCTTATCGCTGTGGGCGATGCCTGCCGGGCAAAAGGCGCGGATGTGGATCTCGCGGTTCTGGATGTTACCCAGCAAGGCCGGATGGAGGATTGGATCAACGATGTGGACGAACAGCGTCCTCTTGATCTTGTTATCGCCAACGCCGGTGTTTCTGGCGGCACGGGCGGTGTTATGAATGGTGAGCCGGTGGAACAGGCACGCCACATATTCGATGTAAATCTGACGGGTGTTCTCAACACGGTAGGGCCCATCATTCCACGAATGATTTCCAGAGGACGTGGACAAATTGCCTTCATGGCTTCGCTGGCCGCTTACAGAGGGTTTCCAGGTGCGCCTGCTTATTCAGCCTCAAAAGGAGCGGTCCGGTTTTACGGAGAGGCTTTGCGTGGTTCTTTGCGTGAAAGCGGCATCGTGGTTAATGTGATTTGTCCTGGCTTTGTGACCTCGCGAATCACTGCTGCCAACGACTTTCCCATGCCGTTCTTGATGAGTGCGGAAAAAGCAGCTAATATTATAGCAAATAAACTGGCGAAGAATGTGGGACGAATTGCATTTCCCATCCCCGTTCATTTATCGTCCTGGCTGTTAGCGACTCTGCCTGACGGGCTATGCCAGCGTGTACTGCGATGGTTGCCTGCAAAGTCCTAATATACATGTTAAGAAATAATAAGACATGCGTTGCAAAAAATATTGCAGATAGGTGATTGATTAATTCTTAAAAGTAGGTCATTTATTTCTAAGTTTGCAACTTATATTATTATAATCTTATAAGAAATACCTTGCAAACTGGCGTTTTTAAGCTTGTGTAAGAACTTTTATTGAAACGAACATATTACTTATAGTTGTTATACTTTAAGACGTTCTAAGGGGAACGGTCTCTGCATGGAATTGTTAAAACTGGAAGAACACACGGAAAAGGCTTCAGCCCTGCTGAAGGCACTTGCCAATGAAAAACGCCTGATGATCGTCTGCATACTGTGCAAGGGCGAAAAAAATGTCGGCGACCTCGAGCAATTTATTGGACTGAGCCAGTCCGCGCTTTCTCAACATCTCGCGCGTTTGCGCCGTGACGGTATCGTCGACACACGCCGTGAAGCGCAAACTATTTACTATTCCATTAAAGATCCGTCCGTGCCCAAGCTTCTGGAATGCTTGTCCACGCTTTATGACGGCGCGTGCTGAAGCTCGAAAATTTTCCAAACCTCATCGACAGATAAGTTCGACAAATCCGGTTTCTGCATTGTGATAACATGCTGGCCCAAAGGCGCGTGTCGTTTAGGGTTGCTGGCTTTCGAGAACAGGATGATCGATGCGCAACCCGTCGGTGCGATCAAGTGCATCGGGCCGGTGTCATTTCCGATCGCGCCATATGCGGAGCGCGCCAGCGCGGGAATGTCCGTCAACTTTGTCTGGCCACAAAGATTAACAACCTGCGGGACGGAAGCCTGTATTGCGGACAAAGTTTCCTGTTCATCCCTTGTGCCGATAAGTACGGGTGTGTAACCGTGTTCGACGAGCGTTTTGCAAAGGCCGGCATAACAATCTTGCGGCCAGCGCTTTTCCGGTCTGGATGGGGCAGAGCCGGGAACCACAAGAACGTATGGCGTTTGCAGTTCAAAATCTTGCGCGCCGGTCATCCAATCCAGCCTGTCAACGCTCACATCTTTAACGTCCGCCAGCGCTAGCGTCTGCACATGCCCGTCGAATGCGTTGCCTTTGGTTCTTTCAGAGGAAGTGTTGCGATGGCTTGCGCCCTTAGCGACGCCGACCCACTCGGGCCGCGGAGAAAAAAGCTTCAGATAGCAAGATGTGCGGTCATTGTTCTGCAAATCGTAGACACGGACAAAGGAGCCATCGTTGAAGCGCGCGCGAAGGGCAAGCCATCCTTTGACATCATGCCACTTCGGGCGGCTGTCAAGCCACACATCGTCAAAATACCCGCAAGCGCGCGCGAGCGTCTCGAAAGCTTTTGTGGTCAGCAGTGTAATATGCGCATCCGCGTGATGACGGCGTATGGCCGCCATGGGGCCTAGGGCTTGTATGAAATCTCCGAGCGCGCCAAGCTTTATAACAAGAATGCGCTTCTGTGCGGATGCATTCATTCCGCTGCCTGCTTCAATTCCGGTTCCGCAGCCATCACCATTGGTGCCTGCGGCACAGGATCACGTCGGACACCCGTGAATTTTTCCTGGAGCAATTCAGCATAGACATCCATCGTCTCGTCTACCATACGCGAGCGCGTGAAATTATCAGCGATATGCACCATGGCGTGGGAGGCCATAATCGCCCGACGCTCGGGGTCCAGGTCCAGCGCCTCACCGATCGCCTTGGCCAGTTCTTCCGCGTTGCCTGGCTCTACCAGCCAGCCTGTCTCACCGGGAATAATGGTTTCTTTGGCACCGCCATGGTTGGTGGCCACAATCATGCGGCCCATCGCCTGCGCTTCGATCGGAATACGCCCGAATCCTTCCGGATCGGTCGAGGCCGACACAACAACATTGGCGAGCATGTAGGCCGCCGGCATATCGCTGCAATGGCCGACGATGCGGATGCGCCCTTCCAGACCTTTTTCTTTAATGGCGTTTTCGACCTCGGCACGGAATTCCGAGCGTCCCTGATCATCGCCGAGAAGTACGCAGAACACATCATCGCGTTTGAGTTTTGCCATGGCGTCTATCAGAACGAGCGAACCTTTCCAGCGTGTGAGGCGGCCCGGCATCATGACAATGGTGCAGCCATCCGGCAGGCGCCACTCTTTCGTAAGTTTAATCAGGTGTGTCGGTGCAACGGAGCCGGGGTGGAATTTCTCTATCGCTACGCCGCGATGGATAACGCGGATGTTACGGTCTTCGATCTGGTAATTGCTCAGTAGGTATTCCCGCACGTAATTCGAGATGGCGATGACGCGCTCGCCGCGCGCGATGGAAGAATTGTAAAATTTCTTGGCGCTGCCGGAGATGTTGAATGGCGCGTGGCAGGTCGTCATGAATTTCGCCTTGGTGCCTTCAACGGATTTCCACGCGGACCACGCCGGCGCGCGTGATCTTGCGTGCACTATGTCGACGTCGTGTTCGCGGATCAATTTGCGCAGGCGCGCGATATTGCGCCACATCACGAACGGATTTTTGGAATCTACCGGCAGATTGATGTGTGTCGTGCCGCCGCGCAGAAGTTCGGGAATACGGTGACCGCCATTGCAGACGACAATCGATTTCGCACCGGATTTAACGAGCTCCGCCGCGACATCTATACACCCCTGTTCCGCGCCGCCGGCGCCGAGCGAAGGGATAATCTGCATGACCGTTGGAATTTTTCGCATGACCGCGAGATCGTTCAGGCCGCTGGAATTGTTTTGTGAAAAGGCTTTAGTTTTTGACATGGATGAGAATTATCATATCCTTGCGCCGGTCCACAAAAAGAAAAGAAAGGCGATCCGAAAATGTCCGTATCCTTTTTGAGCCGTCCCGGTAAACCGGATCTGGCGTACAAGATGCAAGCGGGCGAATCTGATTTGCCTCCTCTAATATTCCTGCCCGGCTTCCGTTCGGATATGGAGGGCACAAAGGCCGTATTTCTTGCGGAGCATGCCGCAAAAAGAAAGCAGCCATGTCTTCGGCTGGATTACAGCGGCCACGGTGCATCTGGCGGCAGGTTTGAAGAGGGGACAATCGGTGTCTGGAAGGAGGACGCGCTGGCGATTATCGATGCCACCATAAAAACGCCGGCGATTGTGATCGGTTCTTCCATGGGGGGATGGATCGCGCTTCTGGTGGCACTGGCGCGCCCGCATCTCGTCAAAGGATTGATTGGCATAGCCGCCGCGCCGGATTTTACGCGTGATGTGCAGCGACGCATGAGCGACGCGCAGAGACAAGATATTAAGAAACAAGGATTTTTCAGCGTAACGGGCGAATATTCACCGGAACCGCTGGTGATCACGCGCGCCTTGCTGGAAGAGGGCGAAAATCACTGCATCATGGATGGTGAAATCGGAATCGATTGCCCTGTCCGGCTGTTGCAGGGGAAAAAGGACGATGATGTGCCATGGGAATGGGCTGGCCAGATTCAAGACAGACTCCGCACAACCGACAAAATGATCATTCTGCGTGAAGAGGGCGACCACAGGCTTTCAACACCCGAAGATCTGGCGATACTCGCGGCATTGGCGGACGAATTGTCTGAAAAAGCCTAGCGGCGTTTGTATTTGAACTGCGTGCCCTTGTTACGCTGTTCGTAAACATCGCCCGCCGGTGCTCTTTTCCCTGAGGCCGGAACGCTGCCGGCGAATGGCCAGATGTCAAAGATACGGGAGATCAGCAGCCAGATCGAAAACAGCAGAAACGGCACCAGCGCCACCACGAACGTGTAAAGGCGGAGAACGGGATCCACCCATTTCACCCAGGATTCCTCGCCCACCAGAGTGCGCGTGTTTTCATAAAGTCCAGGCGTGTAAGTGATAAGCAAATATCCCAGATCGCTTCCCTGATAGGCCATGGGATCGATTTCGAAGGCCTCCAGCCGAGTCTTCTGTTCCTGCGTCGAATAGTAATTCGCCCACAAATCATGGCCGATAGCCAAGAAAAATGGGATCAGGAGCAAGAAACACCAAAGTTTGGCTCCGTCGCTCATCTCAGTTACTCAGTCCTTATGACAGATCGGTTTTTGCAGGAAACCGGCCGAAAGCGCTCGGCCAGCGTTGATTCCCTTATCCTAACAGCTTCATACGGCTTGGAAAAGGGCCAGATTATGGGCAAAAAGCAGCTTCCTTCACCTATCCCCATCAAAGGCTTGTGCTTGGTGCTCTTTTTGGCTATGGTCCGCCGGTCTTGAGGGTCCCCCTCATGGTATGGACAGGTGGCCGAGCGGTTGAAGGCGCACGCCTGGAAAGTGTGTATACTGCTAACACAGTATCGCGGGTTCGAATCCCGCCCTGTCCGCCATTTCCCGCTATGATAACTCCGTGGCGCGCTATACCCCGATTCCTGCGTTTCTTCCCTCTCCGGCCCGTTTTAAATATCGGATTTCAATGTTATGGTCGCACCAGAGGTAAAATTTCAGAGAAAGTGATAAGCGAGTTTGTGCTTTATCTGTACCGAAAGGCTAAGCATGAAAAATATCATCCTTCTTGCCGTTCTTTTGGTTTCAACGACTCTTTCTTATGGTTCCGCCTGGGCTGAATGTCACCTTCCCATCAAAACGCCTTTCTTAGCGGTGCCTCTTTTTAAAGATAATTATACGGGTCGGCTGGAAAATGAGAACCGTCTGCGCGAAATATGCCCAACCCTAGATCAAGTCTGTGTCAACGAAGCCTTATCAGCCCAAATAGACAGGATGCCCATTTACGATCACCCGTCCGGAAAAGTCATTGCCAATCTGGAAGTCAGATACAAGCCAGGCGATGGCATAACGGCCGCCTTGGTAACGCAAGATGGAAAGTCCTATCCCTTTACACCACCGATCTATGATAACGACTGGGGATATGGGCCCTATTTTCATGCAACGCTTTTGGATCAAAACGAATCTTGGAAAAAGATAGTCCTGCCCTCTATTCAAAGTGGATGGGTTGAATTGCCAGATGTTCAAATTTTGAATCTGACGGAAAGTGGTAGTGTTTACTCGTTAAATAACCATCACATCATGATTCTGAGATCCGACAAAACAAGCATCACTGTTCGGGATGAGCAACCTGCCGATATGGATTGTGGAGAAGGAAATCCCCCGCCTTTAGCCACATTTAACGAGCAGGTTATTCCGTTGAGCGGCGTTTATGACGATCAATGCAACTTGCTTATTAAACCTGCATACACGCGCGGTTGTTAAAGGTATTGCAAAAACGCACTCGAAATAACATGTCAGCGGCAAATGTTGTACGGACCCAGATCAAAATGAAAATGATCGGCATGAAGGTGGTTGTATTCAGGCCCCAAGACGCCGCGAAAGATGGGGCATGATTTTTCATGGATATCGCGGAGAAAGCGCCCTTCCGGTGCGTTTTTGCCCCAGTCTGATTTAACCGTTATATTTTTGCCGTTCTCCAGTCTGAATCCCCTTATATCGATCGCCCGTGCGGTGGCATGCTGGCTCTGCCGCCTCGATGAGCCTCGAACGTTGCGGCATGAAAAAACACCCAGATGATCGATGCTTTTGATTTTGCTTTGGAGCTGCAGCAGTGCCGCGGGTTCTACCACCTGCTTTTCCCAGACAGAAAGGGCGGCTACAAGGCCGCAATTGGTTGTAACGGAGGCAGAGTATGGATAAAGGCTTTTGTGCAGAACCACCATGTTTGTGCGGGGGCATGATGCGCTTTCTGTCTCATCCGGTACGGAACGATATTGAATGCCCGCCAGGCGAAGTGCGTTTTGACATGCGGCGGGATCGTCCCTCAATTTCGCCAGCTTGAGACCAGTAAAAAACCCTACGGGTGCGGAAAGATCGATAGGTCCCCAAGGCAAATGCTGCGAAGGCAGGCGTATCACGGCTGTTATGGCGCCTGCAAAAATAAAAGCGATCGCAACATATTTGAGCAGACGCAGAATCAGTAACATATATGTTCAGATAAGCAGGTTCGTCCGCTTGGCAAGGTGCGGATGCGTTTCAATGCGGCAGTTCCAAGTTTTTAGTATCCACCTATGATGGGTAGAATTTCGCCTGTGATGTAACTCGAGCAATGGGGCGAGGCAAGGAACACATAGGCAGGTGCGATTTCTTCGGGCTGTGCGGGACGCTTCATCTTTGCCTGAGAGCCGAATTCCGCAATCTGATCTTCCGGACGTTCCGATGGATTAAGCGGAGTCCACACAGGACCGGGCGCAACGCAGTTCACACGAATGCCTTTGGGAATCAACTGACCCGACAGCGCGCGCGTAAAGGCATGGATGCCCCCTTTGGTCATGGAATAGTCGATAAGTTCGCTGCTGCCGTCTATGCCGGTAATGGAACCGGTGTTAATGATCGATGATCCCGGTTTCATTACTTCGGCTGCGGCCTGTGCCATAAAGAAATATCCATACAAATTCGTTTTGAGCGTTTCGTCGAAATGCTCTTCGGTCAAATCTTCAAATTTCGAATGGATCTGGAACGCCGCGTTGTTAACGAGAACATCCAGCTTCCCGAATTCTTTCACGGTTTTGGCAACCGCATCCCGAGAGAATTTTTTCTGCGATACATCGCCCGCAAGAATAAGACAACGGCGGCCTTCGGCTTCAACCGCTTTTTTGGTTTCTTCGGCGTCGTTGCTTTCATCCAGATGGCAAATAACAACGTCCGCGCCTTCACGCGCAAATAAAACTGCCACTGAACGGCCTATGCCGGAATCGCCGCCTGTAATCAGCGCGACTTTATCCTTGAGCTTCTCCGAGCCGATATAGTAAGGCGCATCATACATGGGCGCAGGGTCAAGTGCCGCTTCATTGCCGGGCTTTTCCTGTCTTTGCTTTGGAAATGGAGGAACGGGATATTCGCGTGCGCCGGCCTGCATGGCGGCTTCTTTTTCTTTGCCACCTTTTTTGTCGCTCGCGTCTACTTGCTTTTGAATATCGCGCTGTTGTTCGGCAACATCTTTGGCCGGTTGAAATTTGTGTGTGTTTGCCATTGCGAAACCTTTTCTATCTTTGGATCAGGTTGCCAACGCATGATGCAAGGTGTTTGGTTCCATTCGTTAAAATTTGTCAGAAATTGCAAATGAATTTGAATGCCAAGGTATTGCAGTTCCCTTTTTTCAAGGAATATTCACCATCTTATATTATACTAATGTTAATAATCAGAGAGATCACGGGAGAATACAATGACCAATGTCATAGCGCTTCACGCTGATAAAAGCTGGTATATCGATGCAATGGAGCGGCTCGTCGAAGTCGTTCAGGAGTTGTCTCACGCACGAAGCGTCGACGAAGTCGCAAGCATCGTTCGTGTAGCGGCGCGAGAATTAACCGGCGCGGATGGCGCTACATTTGTGCTTCGTGACGGCGATCAATGTTTTTACGCAGATGAAAATGCCATAAGCCCGCTTTGGAAAGGCCAGCGTTTCCCTATGCGCCACTGTGTGAGCGGCTGGGTCATGAACAACAAGGTGGCGGCGGTTATCGAAGACATCTACAACGATCATCGCGTGCCGACAGAGGCATACCGTCCGACATTCGTTAAAAGCATGGTGATGGTGCCTATACGAACGGAAGATCCCATCGGCGCAATAGGAAATTATTGGGCGAAGCCATACCGGCCCACGTTTGAAGAGATAAAAATCCTGCAGGCGCTTGCAGATATAACAGCGGTTGCCATCGAGAACGCAGGGCTTGATGCGCAACTTAAAAACAAAATCTCCGCTCTCGAAAATTCCAACATAGCGTTGAGCCGTTTTGCCTGGATTGCATCGCACGATCTTAAAGCGCCACTGCGTGCCATCGACAATATTTCGCAATGGATCGAAGAGAGTATAAACAACAAGCGTTTTGATGAGGCCAAAGAGTATGTCGGCACGCTGCAAGGCCGTGTAAGCCGCATGGAGCGCCTGTTGAAGGATGTTTTGGAATACGCGCAGATAGAATATATTCTTGATCCGTACAAAGAGAGCGAGCGCGTAAACGGCCTGGAACTTATCCGAGACGTAATCGATCTGGCCAGCATTCCGCCACATTTTAAAATCGAGATCAATGACCGTTTTAAAGATCTTTCTCTGCCGCGCATGCCGTTACAGCAGGTCTTCTCAAATCTGATCAACAATGCCGTTACCCACAACGACAGAAAGTCAGACGGTCTGGTGACTATCGATTGTGAAGACATGGACAACAAGTATGTTTTTACGGTTAGTGACAACGGTCCAGGCATTGCGCGTGAATATTACGACAAGATTTTTGAAATGTTCCAGGTTTTGAAATCACGTGACGTGCACGAGGGCAGCGGCATGGGTCTTGCGCTTGTTAAAAAGATTCTGAACATATATGGATGCGATATTACGGTAGATTCTGTTGTTGGCCGCGGTTCCGTTTTCAAATTTACATGGCCGAAATCTCTGAACAAGCCGGAGTGATGCAATTGTTATGAGTGCTGTAATTCCCCAAGACATCCATATTCTTCTTGCCGATGACGACATGATCGACACGCAGATGGTCAAAAGATGCTTGCAGAAAAACAACATCACAAACCCCCTCACATGCGTAACGGATGGTATAGAAGCGCTTGAAGCCTTGCAGGGTTTGGGAGGGCGATCCAAAGTGCCGCAACCCTGTATCATCCTTCTCGACATCAACATGCCGCGTATGAACGGGTTTCAGTTCATGCACGCAATGCGTGAAGATCCTTTCATGCGCAACAATGTGGTCTTCATGCTTACAACATCGGCAGGGGATTCAGACCGCAGACTGGCGTACGATCTGCAGGCGGCGGGCTATTTCCTTAAAAAAAATACGCCCGATTTTATCACCCTTCTTGGACATTATTGCCGCCTTAACGTGTTCCCCGAGCAACAGATTCCTGTCAACTATGCGAGTTCGGTCTAGAATTTTCATGAATTTGCTATAAATAGAGAGCGCGGCCATAAAGGCCTGCGTTTTTCTGAAAGAGCAATCATGAGTGGGCCGAAGCTTTCCTTTTCCCTTTTGAAGTCGCGGGAGTTCCGCCTTCTGGTCCTTACACGCATGTTCTCGCTTTCGGCCTTGCAGGCACAGGCTGTTATCATAGGCTGGCAAATCTATACGCTTACCGGTGATCCTTTGCTTTTGGGGCTGGCGGGTTTGGCTGAAGCCGTACCAGCCATTGCCTGCGCGCTTTTTGCCGGTTATGTGGTTGACCACGCCCGCCCGCAGCGCGTGTATCTTTACTGCCTTCTGGCTTTGATGCTGAACACGATAACTCTTTTCCTGATAGGCAGCGGGCTGATCCCATTGGCAAATGATCACTTCCTGATACTGGCCTATACCGCAATTTTTGTATCAGGCTTTGCGCGTTCCTTCATCATGCCTGCATCGTTCTCCCTCTTGGCAATGCTGGTGCCGAAGCGCGATATCGCGGCCGCCTCCGCGTGGATGAGCACAGGTTTCCAGACCGCGATGATCGTGGCACCTGCCGTGGCAGGGCTTGTGTACGGAGGATATGGTGCCGTGGCCGCGTGGCTTATGCCGCTTGCGCTCATGGTTGCTGCCTTTGCCATGATGTTCGGAATAAAGGCGCAGCCTTACGCACGTCCGAACGAAAAACGCGAGCCAGCGCTCAAAAGTATCCGCGAAGGCTGGCGTTTCATCATGAAAACACCCGTGCTTCTGGGCGCCATGTCCCTCGATATGCTGGCTGTTTTGTTCGGGGGTGCTGTGGCCCTACTCCCCGCTTTTGCTACCGATGTCCTGAATGTCGGCTCCGAAGGCTTGGGCGCACTCCGCGGGGCGCCTGCGGCGGGGGCGCTGATCATGGCGCTTATGCTTGCCATACGTCCGATGCGCACCATACCGATCACACGTCTGCTGTGGGTGGTTGCCGGTTTCGGAATTTCCATGATCGGTTTCGGCCTAAGCACATCATTCTGGCTTTCGTTGTTCTTCCTGATGTTGTCCGGCGTTTTCGACAGCGTCAGCATGGTCATACGCCAGACATTGATGCAGCTCATGACCCCCGACAATATGCGCGGGCGCGTCAGTTCGGTGAATTCCATGTTTATTATTTCATCGAATGAAATCGGCGCGTTCGAATCCGGTGCTCTGGCGAAGCTGATAGGCCTTGTGCCTGCTGTTGTCGCGGGCGGTGTCGGCACGTTGATTGTCGCAGGGGCTGCCGCATGGTTTTCGCCCTCGATGCGCAAAACGGTCATATCGACGGAAGACGAGGCGGCTCCGAAGGCCTGATGCCTACATTTTGTCGCGGCAGTAGGCCTCGCCCTTTTTAACAATAAGACAGTATGGCTTGTCCATCAGCCACTTCATGCCGGAATCGCGGCCGGGGCCAAAATATATGCTCTCCTGCGTGTCACCCCGCAGAAACTTTATTTTCATACCCTGGGCCACGCCGAGATAGCGTTCTTCCTTGTCGAGATCCTTTATGGTGATGTTATAGCCATCACCGCTCTCGCCTATGATCATATAGGTGCCTTCCGGCCCGTCCCATTTGCCAAGCCATTCTTCCAGACGTTCTTTGGTAACTTTCCGTTGCTCCTGCTTGGTTTGCGGATAATGCGCATTGGCAGGTAGTTCCTGCGGTTGCTCTTCGCATGCGGTAATAAATCCAAGCAGTAAAAGACAGGCGATCAGGGACAGGTTTTTTTTCATCGGGAAGGCTCCTTGTACACTTACAGTTTACCCCACTCATCGTTCCGGCAAAATAGCTCTTTTCAAAGCGCGAAAGCGGGCTACATTTGTGCGAATGTTTTTATAAAGGGAATCTGTATGAACAAGCTTGAAAAAATCGTCTATACCGCCGAAGTAACCTCCACAGGGGGGCGCGACGGGCATTCCCGTTCGCCAGACGGCAAGGTCGATATTGACATGGGAAAACCCAAGGAAATGGGCGGTAATGACAACGGCTATAATCCCGAACAATTGTTCGCGGCCGGTTATTCCGCATGCTTTCTGGGTGCTTTAAAATTTGTCGGCGGCAAGGAAAACGTAAATATTCCGGATGATGCATCTGTAACGGCAAAAATCAGCTTTGGGCCCATCCCCGGTGGTTTCGGCCTTGCAGCAGAGCTGGCTGTAAAATTGCCGGGAGTCGATCAGGCGGTTGCAAAGGATCTTATCGAGAAAACGCACAAGGTATGCCCGTATTCCAACGCGACGCGGGGCAATATCGAAGTAACGACGACTTTGGCGTGGTAATAAATCGAAATTAAAAGCCCGCCAAATGGCGGGCTTTTATTTATGTGTGCGAAAGGCGGCTGACCATCCTGCGGGCGATTTCTTCCGTGCCACTGACGGTAAGTTCGACCTGTTGCTGCAGGAATGTTGTTTCTTCTTCATTGTGCGAGCGAACGAAAATGCGCACGCCCGGCTTTATATCCCGGACCAGTTCCACGATCCGGCGCGCGTTAAATGGATCCGGCACGGTGATAAGCACTGCGTGTGCCATGTCCATCTGGGCTTCTATCAAAGTTTCTTTTTGCGTGGCGTCACCCGCGATGGCGTGAATACCGTCTTTACGCAACTGTTCCACTTTTTCCCGGTTTTCATCTATGACAACGATGTCGTGCGCACCAAAATCCATCATCTTGATAATGCTGGATCCGACGCGTCCGGCACCGACTATGACGATGAAGTTCTTGAGGTTCAAACGTTCCTCGTCTTCCAGATGCGCAAGCACGTCTCCCTCGGCGCTGTTCTGGGAAAGCCCGGCGCGGATGCACCAGTTGCGGGCAAGGTTGAACAGGATCGGATTAAGCGCGATGGACATAAGCGCGCCCGCCATGATCATGTTGCGGCTTTCTTCAGGCATAAGCCCCACATCGCTGCCCAGAGCGATCAGGATGAACGAAAACTCGCCGATCTGTGCCAGACCGATGGCCAGAAGCATCGATGTTTTCATCGGGTATCCGAACATGCGGACGATCAGGAACGTGATCAACGCTTTGGCGGCAATGATAATCAGAATTGTTTCCAGAACGCCGAGCGGTTCTTCCAAGATCACGGACGGATCAAACAGCATGCCGACAGCCACAAAGAACAGAACCGCGAACGCGTCCTGGAACGGCAGCACGCGATCGGCGACTTCGTGGTTGAGATCTGATTCCCGGATCATCATGCCGGCGAAGAACGCACCGAGCGCGAGGCTAACGCCGAATAATACGGCAGCTCCGAACGCCACGCCCATAGCCATTGAAATCGCGGCCAGTGTAAACAACTCGCGGGAGCCGGTTCTGGAAACGGCTGTCAAAATCCACGGCAGCACACGTTTGCCTACGACAACCATGACAACGGCGAACAGGCCGACTTTACCAAAGGCCGTTAAAATCTGCATGCCGAGGGCTTCTTCGTCTATTTCTCCGCCTGAAGTATTGCCCGACATGGCAAGCGCCGGAATCATGACCATGGCGAGAACCATTACGATGTCTTCAACGATCAGCCAGCCGATCGAGATTTTGCCTGTCATCGTCTGCAACAGATTATGTTCTTCGAGCGCACGCAGCATAACGACCGTACTGGCAACCGAAAGCGCCAGACCGAATATGATTCCCGTGCCCATAGACCAGCCCATGATGCCGCCCACAAACATGCCGAGAGCGGTAATAAGGCCGATACGCGTGATGGCACCGAAAGAAGCGATTTTCCGCACCTCCATGAAATCCTCAATCGAGAAGTGCAATCCCACTCCGAACAGCAAAAGCACAACCCCAATCTCCGACAATTGTTCGGCGATATGGATATCGGCGATAAAGCCGGGCGAGTGCGGACCAACCAGAATACCGGCAAAGATATAACCGACCAGCGGGGAAAGGCGCAGTTTCGAAGCAGCAAAACCGCAGATAAAGGCCATTCCAATACCGGCAGCCACAGTCGTAACGAGAGGGAGTTCATTAAGGAGAGACATTCGGCTATTGTCCCCGATTGAAGCGGTTATTGCCAGAAAAAACCATAGTGGCGCAGGCTTAATGCGTTATTATAGCGCGAACATTCAACCGGAGTGCGCCGTATGTACAAATTGTTACTCATTCTGACAGGCTTTTTGACGTTTATCACAGGAGGCACAGCCATGGCACAGCAAAAGGCCAAAGAATTGAAAAACCACACGGCGCATGATTTTTCATTCCGTAAAATAGACGGCGGCGAACTTCCGCTATCTTCCTATAAAGGGAAGTTGCTGTTGGTCGTAAACACAGCGTCAAAATGCGGTTTTACCAAGCAATATGACGGGCTGCAGGACCTGTACGAGAAGTACAAGGACAAAGGCCTTGTTGTGCTCGGCGTGCCTTCAAACGATTTTCTGGGGCAGGAGCCGGGAAGCAATGCGGAAATCAAGAAGTTCTGCGAAACAAGTTTCGGCATCACATTTCCTATGACCGAGAAGGTTGTTGTCAAAGGCGGAGAGGCACACCCCTTCTATCTTTGGGCTTCGGCACAGGAAAAGGGCGGTACACCCGGATGGAATTTTCACAAATTCCTGATTTCACAAGAGGGGCATTTGGTCGAATCTTTTGGCTCTAAAACAGAGCCTGATGATGCTGAACTGATAAAAGCGATTGAACAAAACCTGCCGCAATAAAAAAGCCGCCTTGCGGCGGCTTTAAATTATTTTATCAGCGCCCTTGCCGAGACGGTCAGCGAGACATCCGTCTCACCGGCCTCAGCCACAGGCGGCGGCATCGCGGCGGCTCCTGCATCCATAGCCATAGCTTCCATGCGCATGGTTTTATACATCGGCACCACAGGACCGCCCGTATCGACATTCACGTCAACCAGATCGACTTTGGATTTGCCAAGCGTCTCTGCAACAACTTTTGCTTTGGATTGCAGTTTTTTAAGGGCCTCGACCATCAATTCATCGCGCACCTTGTCGACGACTTCCGGTGAAAGCGTGTAGGCAAGGTTGTTCATCGCAAAGCCGAGATCCTGAATTTTGCCAACCGTGTCGAGGAGTTTGGTTGCATCTTTGGATTCGATATCGATGGTTTGCGAACCTTTCCAGACGGGATCATTTTTCTGTTCGCCTGTGGTCCGGTCTACAATTACCGGCTGGTCGTATTTGTATACGGAGTATGCGCCCGTTGAAACTTTGAACGCACTGTCTGCTTTTGCAAGCGCGAGCGCCTTCTTCATGGCTTCATTGATCTTTCTTTGAACTGTAGCCGGGTTTGCCTTGTCTTCCACTTCGATGCGCAGCGAGGCGATCAGAAGATCCTGCGGCATGGTGCGTTTTTCAGTGGCGGAAAAATTGATGATGGTGCTGCCTTCCGGTGGAAGGTCGAGACCTTCCGCATGCGCGGCAATCGGTAATGCAAGCAAAGCGAGGGCGAGGAAAAAGGGAACGCGTTTCATGGATGTAGTCTCCTTATAAGATCGCAATATAATTAAAGGAGACTATAGGTTTAAGGCGTTTTAAGGGCAAGTCTGCTTTCGGTCTGCATGACAACGCTGCGGCTCCAGAAATGGAAGCCGAGACCTGTTACAATATTCACCAGCGAGATGGCCCAGAAAATACCCATGACACCGCCGGTTTTCGCGCCGATGACCACAGCGGGTATGAGCAGGCAAAGCATTTTTATAACGGTCATCATCAGCGACATTTGCGGTTTGCCCATGGCGTTGAAAGCGGAACTCCAGCCATTCACCAGCGCATTGAACATGTAAGAAGGTGCGATAATCAGGAATGATATTTTGGCATAATAAACTACGGTCGGATCATCGGAAAAAATCGAAGAGACAGGCAGCGCGAAAGCCATCAAAAGCACGGCAACGCCAATACACCAGAACATCGAAAAGCCGATGGCATCGCGCAATGTCTGATGAACCCGGTCGAAATTGCGTGCACCGAAATTCTGTCCGACGATAGGGCTCATGCCGACTGCGAGTGCCATAAGTATTATAAAGGCGAACGCTTCAATGCGCGTGGCGATACCGAAAGCGGCAACGGCTTCGGTGCCGAATTTTGCAAGCAATGCCACGACGATTGTATTTACGAACGGGCTGACGGCGGAGGTGAGGCCTGCTGGAATGGCAATGAAAAGAATACGCTTCATGGAATCGCCGAATTCTTCCCAGCGCGCGCGCGATGGTGCGAGGATCATTTTCTTGCGGATGGCAAGAATGTAAAGGCCTGCGGCCATCGCCACCATGTTGGAGAAGACGGTTGCTATCGCCGCGCCCTGCAATTCCAGTCGCGGGAAACCCCATAGGCCAAAGACAAGAAGCGGCGCGAGGGCGGCGTTCAGCAATGCCACGCTGACCATGATGACGGCGGGCGCCACGGGTGATCCCGCAGCACGGATTGCGGAGTTGCCTGCGAACGGGGTTGCCATGAACGGCACACCGAAAAACCAGATGGTCATGTATTGGTGGATGAGCGGGCGCATCTCTTCGTCCGCACCCATGGCCGCAAAGATAACATCGCGCAGCATATAGCCGATAAATGCCAGAACAAGACCGACGCCAAACACCAGCGCGAGGCCATGCGTGGTTACACGTTTGACGTCTTCCTCGCGACCTTCACCAATCAGGCGCGAGACCACGGAACTCATGGCAATACCGAAACCCATGATGATGGAAAAAACGAAGAAGGTAACCGGGAAGGTAAAGGTCATGGCGGCCAGCGGTGCCGTACCGAGAAGCGACACATAATATGTGTCGACCAGCTGGAAGCTGACGACGGCGGCAATGCCCCAGATCATCGGGATGGTCATACGCACCAGATGCTGGCGAATATCCCCGGTCTTCAAATCGATGCGGCTGCTGCTCATAGAATTCCCTAATATTCCAATAGACAAATCTTAACGGCTTTATCGGTCATGGGCTGTAAATTGGCAATACCCGTTCTTTTTTCATAAATTTTGCAGATTGCGCTGCTTTTTAAGGCTTTGTTAAGAAATGCCGCGTAAATAAAAAGAACTTGTTAAATTTACATAAAATTTAATTTTAATAAGTAGAATGGTTTATTGGGTGTACGCGTCGTTGGGGCGGCGCGGTTGGAACCCGGTGAACCGGATAGCAATGCTAACGGTTGGGTGGGGAAATCGTATGGCCACGAACGGCAACGACACAATCTTTTTTCAGGGCGTCGTAGGCGCCTACAATGAGACGCTGGTCAATCCTTACAGCGGCTATACCCTTACCATTACTGGCACAAAAAACGTGAACAACACCGTTTATGACGGGTTGGGCGGCACGGACACGCTTTCCATGACCGAAATGGGCGACGTTCTGACGCTCGTCGATTCCGTCGGCACCATTATGGTGAAAAACATCGAACGTTTTAACGCCGGCGCCGATGGCGATATCATCAATCTTGCGCATTCGACCATAAATTACGGCAACGTGCTGATCCGCGGTTCGGAAGGCGACGACCTGCTCTGGGCCAACAACGGCAACGACAATCTTCTGGGCGGTGATGGCAACGACATCATGGATGGCGGCGGCGGCAACGACACGCTGTTCGGTGATGAAGGCGACGACTATCTTTCCGGCGGTTTGGGTGTAGACGCGCTTTTCGGCGGAGCGGGTAACGATATTCTGGGTTACGTGGCCGATTCCGTATGGAGCGGAGGCTACACGCTGGCGTCTTTGGGCTCGCAAGCGGGCTATGCTGCGGCCGTGAATCTGGACGGCAAAAACCGCAGCCATGATACGTTCAACGGTGACGCGGATAGCGGATTGAACGAGCCGACAACGGGTATCGACACATTGATCCTGACAAGTGGCGCCGACGTCCTGGTGCTGAGCGACACGGTCAGCCCGCTGAGCACCGTGTATCCGGTGCGTATCGCCTATATCGATATTATCGAAGCGGGTGATGGCGACGACGTGGTCGATTTATCCGGCGGCGATCATGTTGCCGTCACGATAAATGGCGGAAACGGTGACGATGCTCTGGCCGGCAGCACAAACAACGATACGATCAACGGCGATGACGGTAACGACCTGATCTCCGGCGGCGGCGGTGACGACGTCCTTGCAGGCGGTACGGGCGATGATCGTTATTATTACGGTCTCGGCGATGGATCAGACACAATCTCTGAAACGTCGGGGAATGATTCCATCCATTTCGGTCCGGGCATTGCGCAGGCCGATATCGTGCTGTCGATCAGCGATTCCGATGTGGTCATTTCCATAGGCGGCGAAACGATCACCGTACAAAACCATTTTGCCTCTGACCATTCCGGCCGCATCGAGACAATCTTCTTTGACGATGGATCGACGTTCGATCTTGCCAGCTACGGTCTGAACGAAGCGCCTGTTGCCGTGGATGATAATTTTACAGGCGACGAGGATGCGGTCATTTCCGGCAACGTGCTGGACAACGATACGGACGAGAATGGCGACCAGCTTACTGTTACACCTGCAACAATTCTTACAGCCAATGGCGGAACGGTTATTCTGAGCGCCGACGGCAGCTTTACCTACCAAGGTGCCGCCAATTACCACGGCACCGATTCTTTTGAATACACTGTGACGGACCCGGACGGTGAAAGCGATACGGGTGTTGTTAATCTGACCATCAACGAGGTGAACGATGCGCCCGTGGCGAATGACGATTCTTATGCTGGAGACGAAGACACGCAAATCTCGGGCAATGTTCTTGACAACGATAAGGATGAAGATGGCGATCTGCTCGTCGTTGATCCCAAAACGATCACGACGGCTCTCGGTGGATCGGTAACGCTCGCCTCCGACGGCAGCTTTGTTTATACCGGCGTCGCGAATTTCAACGGCACGGATTCTTTTTCTTACACAACACGCGACGCAAACGGCGCAACATCCACCGCGAATGTGCTGTTGTCCGTGGCGGCTGTAAACGACGCGCCTGTGGCCAACGACGACACTTACACGGCCCTGCGGAATGGTTCGGCGAACGGTGATGTGTTGTTGAACGACACCGATGTCGACGGCGATACGCTTTCGGTGCAGGCCGGAACGTATAACACGGCGCATGGCGGCACGGTTGTTCTGGCGTCTGATGGATCTTTCACCTATACGCCTGCCGAAAATTTCTATGGCAGCGATTCTTTTGGTTATACGGTTTTGGACGGAGTGGGCGGGACGGATCTGGGCACCGTATCCTTTACGGTTGACCTCGATCCGTCACAGTCCGTTGTCGGAACAGACAGCAGCGAGACATTGAAGGGAACCAACGGCCATGACGAAATATTCGGCCTAGGCGGAGATGATATTTTATACGGCGATGACGGTATTTTGGGCGGTGCGACCAAAGACAAGGTTTTTGCCGATAACAATGTTATGCCGAACCTGAAAGAGGGCGTGAACATCACGAACCTGCGTCCGAAAGGCGACCCTGCGCTTGGCGTCAACGACGGCAATTTGAGCGTGGATTACGATGCCACGGCCACGGTGACATTCCGCAAAGGCTATGCGGGCCATGACAACAGCTTTGGCGTATTTGGCATCGCGGCGGACGGAACGATCGTCAGCGCTTCCCTGGAATGGAAGAATGTCAAAACCGCCGGTGTCGACGTGGCGCACGATATCGATCTGCCCGTCGGTACGGAAGGCGGCGCATTCGGGTTCTTTATCATCGCCAACGGCAACAACGTGAATGGCGGTTATGGCGCGCTGGATGTTACCGGCGATGGCGTGCTGAGCTTTGTATACAATTACGGCAAGGCGGATCAGCGCGCGGCGACGATCAATGATCCGGGTACAAAGGTCTCGCTGGTCTATAATGACGGCGTGACAACCAAAGTGCTCAAAGGCGATCTGTTCTTCACGACCGACCGCGGCGATTCCACAGCCATCAACAAGGACGGTAAAACGCATGTTGTTTCCGGTCTTCTGGATACGAACAACAAATATCTGGATGTGAAGAGCGGCGATGTTGCCGGCAAGCCGGTCAGCATCACGAAGAATGATTTCACCATCACAGCGTCCACCGGATATCTTTGCAACAACGCGACGAAGCTGGGAATCAACTCATCTTCGGCTGGCGGCGCGATCGTGGCGGGCAATGAGGCGATGATTATCGCTCTTGCAAACGGTGCAAGCAAACTGACGGTTAGTCTCTCAGATATTTCAGGCGGCAACACAGGCATTGATTTCAAAGTCTACCTGAACGGTTCCGCAACGCCTGTATCCTATGAACATCTCACAGGTTCCGTTTCGGGAGGCAAGATCGATATCGTGCTCGATGCAGACGCTTTCGGCGGCGGTATCATCACAAAGATCGAACTGTCTTCGGTTACTAATTCCGCCCTCGGCACCGAAACATTCTGGCTCGACAATCTTTATGCCGAAATTCCGGGCGGCACCAACACCAACTCGTTGCGCATTGGTTTTGAGGATCTCTACAACACGGGCGATGCGGATTACGAAGACGTTCTGTTCGATCTGGATATCAAACCCGTTACGGTGGGCGATATCCATGGTGGCAACGATCTGCTCGATGGTGGTGAGGGCAATGATATTCTCTATGGCGAGGGCGGCAACGATATCCTGGTCATCGGTCTGGGTCTTGACCGCGCCTATGGCGGCGAAGGCGCGGATACATTTGCCATTACGCTAGTCGATTCGCTGATTGACCGGATTGAGGATTTCAGCGCGGCGCAGGGCGACAAGATCAACATCACGGATGTCCTCGACTCTTATGATCCGCTGACCGACGACATCGCGAATTTTGTCCGTCTGGTACAGAACGGCGCAGATTCCGAACTGCAGATCAACGCAGACGGCCAGGGTGGTGATTTCGTGGCGGCGGCCTTGATCGTTGGCGGCACGGGCGGCGCGGATATCGCGGCCATGATCGCCGCAGGTTCGCTGGTTGCCGACCATTCCGCACTGGCTTGATATCATTTCTATAAATGAGTACAGAAGAAGCGTATGAACGCTTCCCTTGATACTTTGTTTTTGCCACTGGAGTCAGGTGCCGTGCCGTCCGGCGGGCGTACGTTGTTTATCGGAGCCGTCACCCATCCTTTTCTAACGACAAGCAAGCCTGATCTGTGGCAGCCCTTCAAACCGTTTACGGCGGGACTGCCGGGCGTACAGATGCTACCCTCTTTGCCGGCAGCACCGGAATACGATCTGGTTCTGGTCAACATTCCCAAGCAGGTGCAGGAAGCCAAATTCTGGATCGCTTCGGCGCTGTACGCGCTAAAAGCTGAGGGTATGCTGGTCTTGGCCGCCGCCAACGATGCCAACGGCAACCGTCTGGAAAAATGGTGTAAGGAGCTCAGGCTTTCCTGCCAATCCGAAACCAAAAACAAGGCGCGGGTGGTATGGGCGACACGCCCCCAAGCTTTATCTGATCTTCTCGATGATTGGTTGAAGGATGGCGATAAACAGATTGCTGAGACCGGGGACGGTTTCCGATTTTTGTCACAGCCCGGTGTTTTCGGATGGGATAAAATAGATATGGGTTCAGCATTGCTCGCCGAATGTTTTACGTCCGCCATTTCCGGTATCGGCGCCGATTTCGGTGCGGGTACGGGGTATCTTTCCTATCGTCTTCTACAGGCCTCTCCAGCTGTTTCAACGCTTTACGTGGCGGAGGCGGATTCACGCGCGCTGGAATGCGCACATGTAAATCTGGAAAATGTACGAGGCGGCCGTACGCTTGAATATCTGTGGGCTGATTTGGCCAAGCCTGCCACATTTCCGGCGTTGGATTTTGTGGTTATGAATCCGCCATTCCACACAGGCAAGAAAACAGATACCGGTCTGGGGCATGCGTTCATAGAAACGGCAGCCCATCACCTGAAAAAGGGCGGGAAGCTGTATATGGTTGCCAACGCACATTTGCCGTACGAGCAAATCCTGCGGCAAAAATTCGCCCATGTCCGCGCGCTGAGCCAAGAGCAGGGTTTTAAAGTTTTCGAGGCGATCAAATGAGCGGCGATCTTTCCCACATAGAAGCGGTGATCTGGGATCTGGACGGCACGCTGTACCGTTACACCGAATTGTTTATAGCCGCCTGCAACCATGCCGCCGCGCGCACCGCCATCGATATGGGGTTGCAGATGGAATTCGATGAGGCCGTTATCATGGCCGCAGAATCCGAACGGATGTATGGCAGCTCGTTCAAACTCTTTGCAGAACGCGGTCTGAATTACCGCGATTTCCATCTTCCCTACCATGACTGCGTCGATGTCGCCGTGATCGAGAAAAACGAAGAGATGAAGCAGGGGTTGGAATCGCTCGACATGCCCATGGTTATTCTCACCAACGCGTCGCGTTCATGGGTAAACCGCATGCTAGGGCATCTCGGTTATACGCATTTGTTCGCGCCGGAAAATATCATCGCGTTGGAAGACAATAATTTCGAGGCGAAGGCGTATCACACAACGGGATTTTCAAAGGGCCTGTCTATCCTGCAAAGCGATCCGACGAAGACATTGATGGTGGAAGACCTGCCGCGCAATTTGCCCAAGGCAAAGGAGCTGCGCCTGAACACGGCGCTGGTGCATCATGGGCAAATGCCAGAAGAGCACAGCGAGCATATAGATTACCTGTTCCAGAACACGCTGGAGCTGGTACACGCTTTGAAATAACGGAAAATTATTCGGCGGCAGGTTGCCCTTCGGGTTTTTCCTGCGGCGCCAGTTTGACGCCTTCCTTGTCTTCGAAGTTTTTCGCACCAACCTGCACGACCATCTTCGTCGGGTCAAATGTCTCACCGCGCACATAGCTGACATCGGACAACGCGCCGGGATGCAGGCCTGTTTCTCGGGCGACCATCATATGGACGGCCTCCATGGAAAGCGTACGGGTTTCACCGCGGAACATGTTGTGCCAAGCGCAAGCAGCGTCCATCGTAATGATGGATTTGTCGGGCTGGGATCGTTTGCGCATATGTTCGTCGCAGAGTTTCACGACCTCTTCGATACATTCATCCGGAATGGAAAGCTTGTGATGGCGTTCATAGCTGGGGCGGATACCGCGCAGAATCTGTTTCGTTTCTTCCGTGTTCGGCATTTTCAGCATGACCTTTTGGAAGCGTCGGTCGAGCGCCGGGTCAACCGCAACATAAATGCGGAATTCGTCGAGTGTCGTGGCGCCGATAACGTGCAAGTCGCCCACCGTCAGATACGGTTTCATAACTTCGGAAAGACCGGCATAGCCCGAGCCTTTGACGGTCGGCATGATTGTGTGAATCTCGTCGATAAACATGATGTAGCGCGGGAATTCCGGATGGTGGTAACGCTCCGCCATGCCGCGGCAGATCGGAATGAAACGTTCCTGGAATTCGGCCGGAGAGTTTGTACCCGCGGCCATGGCCGGCATGTCGAGTTCCAGCACTTGTGCATTCTTGAGGTAATCGGGAACGCGTCCGGCGTTGACCGCTTGTGCGAGACCGACGACGAGCGCGGTTTTACCAACCCCTGCGGGCGCGAGCAGACAGACGTTCTTTCTGTTCCGTTGCAAGAGGATCAGCATGACGTTGTCGATTTCGGCATCGCGGCCGACGATCGGGTCAAAACGACCCTGTTTGGCCAGATCGGTGAAGTTCCGGCAATACAGGTGTAGAAGTTCTTCGAACTGGTCCTGCGGGACTTTGAAGTTGTATTTGTCTTTTTCGGTCATGTTTGCTGATCGGGCAAGGGTTTAAGCCACCTTCATAGTGTACCCCAAATGGTTAACAATCAGCAAATGCCTTTATAGCCCTGTGCGTAGAGGACACCGGTCAAATCGGCGTATTTCAGTACGTTCAGTAGAGTTTCCTCAAGAATCGGCTTGGGGCGGTAGCCGATTCCAAGGCCTGCGGCGGCCAGCATAGGCAAATCGTTCGCCCCGTCGCCGATGGCGGCGGTTTCGGAAAGGTCGATGCCAAGTTCGGCCGCATAGGCGTTCAGAAAAGCAAGCTTGGAATCCTTATCCAGTATCTTGTCGCCCACCGTGCCCATAAGGACGGTGCCGTCATCGTGCAATTCGTTGCCGTGATGGTGGTCGAATCCGGTCAGATCGGCGATGGCGCCGGTGAAGAAGGTGAAGCCGCCGGAGACCAGAACGCATTTCACGCCGTTTTCTTTGAGTGTCGCTATAAGTTTTTCCGCGCCTTCGCACAATTCGGTTTCATCCAGCGTCTCCTGCAGGGCTTTCACAGACAGGCCTTTGAGAAGTCCGACGCGTTCGCGTAAGGCGGCGTGGAAATCCAGTTCGCCATTCATGGCGCGGGCGGTGATTTCGGCGATCTGGTCCTTGATGCCCGCGCGGCCTGCAAGCTCGTCCAGTGTTTCGCTGGTTACGATTGTGGAATCCATATCCGCCAGCAAAAGTTTCTTTTTACGGCCCACGATTTTGCTGCACAAAATATCAATCCTGTCCGCAGCAAAAACCGCGCGCAATTCTTTCATCTGCGGCAAAGACGGCGGGTTTTGCACGGGAAGATCGGCGGCTCTGTGCGCGTCCAGCCATTCCGGCTTGTCGTTTAAACCAAGGCCATTTTCCTCGGCGAATTTTTCGAGTCGCTCGAGATGCGCGATTGAAAGCGGAACGTCGGATGCGATGAGCGTGAGAATGTGTGTCATATCAGGCTGCCTTTGCGGATTTCTGGCCGTAGCGGATAGCGGTGAGATAAGCGCTGACCGCGCCGGCCCAGCCCATCTTCAAAGCGTCCGCCGTGATAGCGTGGCCAATGGATACTTCATCGCACATGGGAATGGCGGCAATAAATTTTGCAAGGTTGTCGAGATTGAGATCATGGCCAGCGTTAATGCCAAGCCCTGCCTGTTGCGCGGCTTTTGCTGTCTCCACATAAGAGGGGAGCAGGGAAAAATCCATCGCATAGGGGCCGGTGTACAGCTCGACGTGGTCCGCGCCGGCTTTGGCAGCCTCTTCGGCCATGCGCGGATCATGATCGATAAACAAAGACACGCGGCGGTTGGCTGCCTTCAATTCCTTGATGATGTCTGTCAGAAAATCGCGGCGGGCGGGAATGTCCCAGCCATGATCGGATGTTTTCTGGTCCGGCGCGTCTGGCACCAGCGTCACCTGATCACATTTGTTGCCGGTCACCAGCGCCATAAAATCTTCGTCGGGATAGCCCTCGATATTGTATTCGATATCGCCTGTTTCGCCTTCCTTCATCATAAAGGACGGGAAAGGGGAATTATGGCCCGCGAGGAAGTCGGCTATCTCCGGAACATCCGATCGTCTGATATGTCGTTCGTCGGGGCGCGGATGTATGGTGATGCCGTGTGCCCCCGCCTCCAGAACCAGCTTTGCGGTTTCCAAAACAGAGGGATAGCCCACATCGCGGGTGTTGCGAAGCAGGGCCACTTTGTTGAGATTGACGGACAGGCGGGTCATTTCGTATGTTCACCTTCAAATAACACTCACAAGGTATATATCCATGAACAAGCCGACCGCCAAGCCAAAGAATCCCTGTTTTTCATCCGGACCCTGCGCCAAGCGCCCGGGCTGGAGCTTTGACAATCTGAAAGAAGCGTTCCTTGGCCGTTCCCACCGCGCGGCAACCGGTAAGGCCAAACTGAACGAAGTGTGCGATCGTCACCGCAAAATCCTTGGCATCCCAGCCGACTATCATATTGCCATCGTTCCGGCATCGGACACGGGCGCGGTTGAAATGGCGATGTGGTCGATGCTCGGTGCACGTCCTGTCGATATGGTCTATTGGGAGGCGTTCGGTCTGGACTGGGCCAAAGATGTTACGGATCAGCTGAAGCTTGAGAACGTAACGGTGCACAAGGCGGCTTACGGCGAAATTCCCGATCTTTCCAAAGTGAACACAAAAGAAAACGATGTTGTCTTCACATGGAACGGCACGACTTCGGGCGTTCGTTCCCCGAACGGCGACTGGATCGCCGCGGACCGCAAAGGAATCACGATCTGCGACGCGACCTCGGCCGTGTTCGCGTATGACATGCCCTGGGACAAGCTCGATGTGACGACATGGAGCTGGCAGAAAGTTCTGGGCGGTGAAGGCGCGCACGGCATGCTGGTTCTCTCGCCGCGTGCGGTCGAGCGCCTCGAAAGCTTCAAGGCGCCGCGCCCGCTGCCGAAAATATTCCGAATGACCAAGGTCGGCAAATTATCCGACTGTATCTTCAAGGGCGAGACGATCAACACGCCATCCATGATGGCCGTGGAAGATTGTCTCGATGCGCTGAAATGGGTTGAATCCATCGGCGGCGTTTCCGCCACGATCAAGCGCGCGGAAGCCAACCTTGCCGCCGTCTCCGCATGGGTGGGCAAATCCTCGATCTGGGAATTCCTCTGCGCCGATGAATCGGTGCGTTCGCGCACATCGATCACGCTCAAAATCACCGACGACTGGTTCAACGGTCTCGGCGATGAGGAACGTCAGGCATTCATCAAGACGATGGTAAAGCCGCTGGACAAAGAATCGGTGGCCTATGACATCGCATCCTATCGCGATGCGCCTGCCGGTCTTCGTATCTGGGGCGGCGCGACGGTGGAAGCGTCAGACCTCGAAATCCTGATGCCATGGCTTGACTGGGCTTATGAAACCGCCAAAGGCGAAGAGCAGAAAAAAGCCGCATAGCGGCCGGCCTTTAAAGCGAATAAAAAAATGGTCCCCTTGCGGGACCATTTTTGTTTTAGGCCAAGACTTGATAAATTGAAGGTAAATACAAAGGGTTAGCGAACGCTTGCAACTTATATAGGGCTCCAATCAGGATGGCCCACCGCCGCGCCGCATTTTTACCGAAGAATCAGATTTTATTTGGCGGGTTGTTTTGCTATCAAGGGGGCCTGTTTTCCTAACAAGACAAAATAGGAGTAAAAGAGAACATGCCCGCCAAAAAACCAAAAGTCCTTATTTCTGATGAAATGAACGATCTCGCGGAGAAAATATTCCGTGAAAAAGGCTGTGATGTAGATGTCATCACAGGCAAAAAACCAGAAGAGCTGAAAGCGATAATCGGCCAATATGATGGCCTCGCCATTCGTTCCTCCACCAAAGTCACCCCCGAAATTCTCGAAGCCGCAACGAACCTGAAAGTCATCGGCCGTGCCGGTATCGGCGTCGACAATGTCGATATTCCCGTTGCGACGTCCAAAGGCGTTATCGTGATGAACACGCCGTTCGGAAATTCCATCACCACCGCCGAACACGCGATTGCCATGATGTTCGCACTGGCCCGCGATATTCCGCAGGCTTCCGCATCCACGCATGCCGGTAAGTGGGAGAAAAACAAATTCATGGGCGTCGAGCTGTACAACAAGACGCTCGGCCTGATCGGTTGCGGCAATATCGGCTCCATCGTTGCCGACCGTGCCGTTGGCCTGAAAATGAACGTGATTTCTTTCGACCCTTTCCTGACAGAAGAGCGCGCCGTTGAACTGGGTGTGAAGAAAGTCGAGCTCGACGAACTGTTCGAAAAATCCGATTTCATCACGCTGCATGTGCCGAAGAACGAAAAAACCAAGAACATCATCAACAAGAACTCGATCGCCAAAATGAAAAATGGCGTTCGCATCATCAACTGCGCCCGCGGCGGCCTGATCGTCGAAGCGGACCTGAAAGACGCGCTGGATTCCGGCAAAGTCGCCGGTGCCGCGCTCGATGTGTTCGATGTCGAACCGGCCAAGGAAAACGTGTTGTTCGGTCATGAAAAACTCATCTGCACGCCGCACCTCGGTGCTTCGACGGATGAAGCGCAGGTAAACGTTGCCATTCAGGTTGCCGAACAAATGGCGGACTACCTGACGTCGGGCGCCATCACCAACGCGCTGAACATGCCGTCCATCTCGGCCGAAGACGCACCGCGCCTTAAATTCTACATGAAGCTCGCCGAGCAGCTCGGTAGCTTCGCAGGCCAGATCACGGAAAGCCCGATCAAGAAAGTATCGATCGCGTTCGAAGGTTCTGTGACCGAACTGAATGTAAAGCCGCTGGTCCAGGTTGTGGTGGCAAATCTGCTCAAGACGCAGATGGAAACCGTCAACATGGTCAACGCCATGGCGATTGCGGAATCCCGCGGCATCCAGATTTCCGAAAGCCGTACGGCTGTTGGAAGCGATCAGCGGACGAAGATCTCCGTTACGGTCGAAACCGATGCGCGTACGCGTTCGATTTCGGGCACGCTCTTCACAGGCCGTGAACCACGCATTGTTAATATCGAAGGCGTTCCGATCGAAGCCGCCCTGACGAAAGACATGCTGTTCATTCGCAACGAAGACAAGCCGGGCCTCATCGGTGCGCTGGGAACCATCCTCGGTAACGCGAATGTAAACATTGCGGACTTCCGTCTTGGCCGTACCGAAGCGGGCGATTCAGCGGTCTGTCTCGTGTCTGTCGATGGCAATATAACGGACGAGCTGTTCAAAGAGGTCGCAGACCTCCCGCAGGTAAAGACGGCGAAACGCCTCTCCTTCTAAAAAATAAAAAAAGTCCGCCTTTCGGCGGACTTTTAATTTGGAGGAAATCAATCGCTGCAAATTATGCGCGGTCGATAGCGTCCTTCAGGACTTCTTTGGTTTTGCCGGCAAATTGCTGTGCTTTGCCTTTGCCTTCCTGAGCAACACCTTCGCCTTCAAGCGATGGATTGTCCGTTGCGCGGCCTACGCCTTGCTTGGCTTTGCCAATACCTTCATTAACAACGCCTTTTGCTTTGTCCATTTTGCTACCCATAATCATTCTCCTTTTGAGTTTGGATTATATGGATACATACTGACGGCAGCTGCATAGGTTACTGACTAGCCGCTTATGG
>JAPJRC010000088.1 GCA_030824805.1 Micavibrio sp. | reverse complement strand
ACCGCGTCCGCGCCTTTGGTCGTGTGACGCAGGACCAGCTCGACAAGCTTAAAATCGGCCTGACCTTCCGCGGTGTGAAATACGGGCCGATCGAAGCCAGATTGGAAAGCAAACAAGGCGGAAATGTCTGGATCGAGGTTTCGATATCCGAAGGCAAAAACCGCGAAGTGCGCAATGTCATGGAATATCTCGAACTGGCGACCAACCGCCTGATCCGCACATCTTACGGCCCGTTCCACCTCGGCAATCTGCCGAAAGGCTCGGTGCTGGAGATCAAGCCGCAGATGCTGAAAGAACAGCTTCCCGGCTATTTCAAGGGTAAGAAATGAGGATCACGGGCGGCATTTATGGCGGCCGTGTTCTGGAACCGCCCCGCGATATGCGCATCCGCCCAACCTCGGATAAGGTTCGGCAGGCGGTTTTCAATATATTGAACGCTAGAGGGTTGGTGGATGGCGCGTCCGTTCTCGACGGGTTTTGCGGCACCGGCGCATTGGGGCTGGAAGCGATAAGCCGCGGCGCTTTATGCTGCACCTTCATCGACAAAAACCGCAGTTCCCTTGACCTTTGCCGCAAAAACCATGCTGCACTAAAAATAGACGCGCAATGTAATTTCCTTTTGAAGGATTGTGCAAAGCCGGGGATCAGACCAGCCGGAATTGCTGCAGCAAATCTTATATTCCTCGACCCGCCCTATAAGCAGGATCTTGTGCGCCAGGCGCTGGAAGGGCTGGCCCCCACAGGCTGGATCGCTCCGGACGCCGCCATATTGATCGAAACCGAAAAAGGGTACGATCCTGCGTCCCTGACAGCTCTCGGTTATAGAGTGGAGTTGACCCGCGATTACGGGGATACGCACGTCGCCCTTCTTGCCGCGTAACAGCGGGCGGGTTAGGCTCTTTTCATGGTTTATCTGTTTGGCGCTATCGGCCTTGTTCTCGGTTTTGTGGCCGGGCTTTTTGTCATCAATATTTTCCTGCGGACATACAGCAAAAGCGAGTTGGTCCGGAACAAATCCCTGCGCTGGACATATGGTGTTGCCGTGTGGATTTTTGCGGCGCTCGGTGCCTGGGGCGGCGTCTGGTTTTATGAAAGATCGTTTTTTTAAAGGATAACAGCCTATGGAAATTTCCAACACAGAAGACCAATACGGCGTTATCGCCAAAACATTCCATTGGCTGATCGCCGTTATGATTATCGGCCTTTTGCCCGTGGGTCTCGGCATGGGCACTCTGGAAAACTCCCCGTTCAAATTCCAGGTTTTCGCCATGCATAAATCCTTTGGGTTGCTGGTGTTCTTCCTTGGCCTTGCCCGTATTGTCTGGCGTTTTGTCTCGCCGCCGCCCGATCATCTGGAAACCCATGCCAAGTGGGAAGTCACTTTGGCTTCCGCAGCGCATTTCTGGCTATATGTCTGCATTATCGGCATGCCGCTTTCCGGCTGGCTGATGTCAAACGCCGGTGAATTCCCTGTGCCTTTTTTTGGCGTTCAGATGCCTGCCCTGATCGGCAAGAACGAACAGATGGCCAATCTCTTTTACAATGTGCATGAAATTCTAGGGTACACGTTGCTGTTCGTTCTGGCGTTGCACGCAGCGGGGGCGCTCAAGCACCATGTGATTGATAAAGACGAGACACTCAAACGTATGAGCTATGCCAAAGCTGGTATCGGCTTTGCGGTGCTCCTCGTCATGGTCTTGGGCCTTTCTTATTTTCTTTCGGGCGGGGTTTTGCTGCAGAAATTCACAACCACGGAACCCCAGGACCAAGCCGCCGAACCTGCCGCTTCTACGGCATCGGCCACACAAGATACCGCGGAATTACCGGAACATGGCTGGGCCATTGTGCGGGGTATCAGCAAGCTGCAATTCGAAGCCGTTCTCTACAACGCGCCGTTTACCGGCGATTTTAATGATTTCGGCGGCACCATCATTTTCAATCCGGACGATTTGTCGACCGCAAAAGCCGATATCACCGTGCAGTTGAAAAATGTTGTCACGGGTGACGCGGACCGTGATTCCAATATTGTCGGCAGCGAATGGTTCGATACCGCTCAGTTCCCGATTGCACGTTTTGTCACGAGCAAATTCGAACATGGCGATGGTAACAATTACGTGGCGGTGGGCGATCTCACCATCCGCGATAAAACCATGCCGCTGGTCATTCCGTTTACGCTCGATATTGAAAACGATACCGCGCACATGAAAGCGGAATTTACACTCGATCGCACGAATTTCGGAATTGGGCAGGGGCAGTGGGCCGATGAATCGTCCGTAAAACACGATGTGAAGGTCTTAATAGATTTGAAAGCGACGCAATAATCGTTAACAACCCTCTGTACCTCGTCTTTTCAATAAGGTAAGCTGCTTCCATAATGAGAACACTTTATCATGTATGGCTTCACCCTTTTTCCCGGAAAGTGCGCATTGCGCTCGCCGAAAAGAAGCTGGAGTTCGACCTGCAGGTAGAGAAAATATGGGAGCGCCGCACGGCTTTCCTTGCCATGAACCCCGCCGGCGACGTGCCGGTTCTGGTGGAAGAAGACGGCACCATTCTCTCCAACTCGCAAGTGATCTGCGAATATCTGGAAGAAGTGTATCCGGAAGTAAATCTTCTCGGCGCGGACCCCATCCAGCGCGCGGAAACCCGCCGTCTTGTTGGATGGTTCGATGTAAAATTCAACCGCGAGGTGACGGACAATCTTGTCGGCGAAAAGCTGATGAAGCGTTTCCTTAAGCTTGGCGAGCCGCACGGCCCTTCGATACGCGCGGGTCATGCCAATATTCACTATCATCTGGATTATATCGGCTTCCTTACCGAAAAGCGTACATGGCTGGCCGGAGAAAAATTCACATTGGCCGATGTCACGGCTGCGGCGCATCTGTCTGCCATCGATTATATCGGCGATGTGCCGTGGGAAGAGCACCATCACGCCCGTGATTGGTATTCACGCGTGAAATCGCGCCCCAGCTTTAAATCGCTGCTGGAAGACCGCATTCCGGGCTTCACGCCCGTGGAACACTACGAAAACGTAGATTTTTAAAATTGTCCCGAACCGGACAAAATCAATAATAACAACGGTGTGATTATGGTTCAGGGTAAAAAGCTATTTTGTTTCGGGTATGGTTATACCTGTGACTATCTCGCGCACGAGCTGATGAACCAGGGTGGCTGGACAATCGGCGGGACGACGCGCGACCCGGAAAAGCGAACATTCCTTCGCGCGAAGGGCGTCCAGGCGCATTTGTTCGACTACGAACATCCGCTCGGCGATCCGTATTTTATTCTCGACGGCACCACGCATCTTCTTATTTCCACGCCGCCTGATGACATGGGCGATCCGACATTCGCCATGCATGCCGCCGATATTATCCGCATTCCGACGCTGCAATGGGTTGGTTATCTTTCCACCACAGGCGTGTATGGTGACCGCGATGGTGGTGTGGTGGACGAAAAATCGGAAATTCGCCCGAATTCCAAACGTGGTTCGCGCCGTGTGCGCGCGGAGCAGGAATGGCTGTCGCTGTTTGAGGGTTACGGTTTGCCCGTGCATTTGTTCCGTCTCGCCGGAATTTACGGACCGGGCCGCAGCGCGCTGGATTCGGTGCGTGCCGGTGTGGCGAGACGCATCAACAAGCCGGGGCAGGTGTTCAACCGCATCCATGTCGAAGACATTGTTCAGGTTTTGCTGGCATCGATGGCACATCCCAATCCCGGGCAAGCCTATAACCTGGCTGATGATGACCCTGTGCCCAGCCATGAAGTGATCAAATACGCGTGCGAGCTCTTGGGCCTCACGCCGCCGCCGCTCATCCCTTACAACGAAGCAGATATGGCGCCCATCACGCGCAGTTTTTATTCCGACAACAAGCGCGTCTCCAACAACCGTATCAAGACAGAGCTTGGCGTAGCATTGAAGTATCCTGATTTCCGAAAGGGTATCGAGGCATGTCTTATTGCGGAACAATCCGAGCAGATGCAGGATTATCTTCCCGCATTCGAATCATCCGGTGGCTGATAGATAGAAGGATTTATCCTTCTTTTTTATTTCCTGAAATTATTGTTGAGCGCCCGCATCGCGGCGTGTTTTTTGTGCGTCGAGCGGCAAACGAATGGTCACCGTCGTGCCTATGTTTACAGCGGATTCGATATGGATGCCGCCGCCATGCAGTTCCGCCAGTTCCTTGGTGATCGAAAGGCCTAGGCCGGAGCCTTCATGGCCGCGCGTGTATTGGTTTGCGGCCTGCTCGAACGGATTGGTGATGGTGGGCAACTTGTTTGCCGGGATGCCGATACCATGGTCGCGTACGCGGATGGAGACATGGCCATCGTGAATGGTGCAATCGGTTTCGATGCGTCCGTTGGGATGACTGAATTTCACCGCATTGGACAGCAGGTTCAGCATTATCTGCATCACGGCGCGTCGGTCGGCGACAATCTTTTGCGTTTCGTCCGTAATGTTGACCGCAATCCGGATGTTCTGGTCCATCGCGCGGCCTTCCATCATATGGACGGCAAGGCGAATTATTTTCGAAACATTCACTTCTTCGAGATCAAGCTCGTATTTCCCGGCTTCGATTTTCGACATGTCGAGGATATCGGTGATCAGGTCGAGCAGATGCTGGCCGGATTCGTTAATGCCCTTGATGTAATCCAGGTAACGGTCATTGCCGATGGGGCCCAGCAACTGCTGCTGGATCATCTCGGAAAAACCGATAATAGCATTGAGCGGCGTGCGGAGCTCGTGGCTCATATTCGCAAGGAACTGTGACTTTGCGGAATAAGCACGTTCGGCGGATTCCTTTGCTTCCAGAAGCGCGCGTTCGTGCTGCTGCGCTTCGGTTACGTCCTGCATGATGCCGTAAAGGCCGCAGACATCGCCTTCAACATCGAATTCGCAGCGTCCCTGGCACCGTACATGGCGCACTTCGCCGGTCGGTCTGATAACACGGAAATCGATTTCATGATCGTTCTGTTCGATCACGGCACGTTGGAAAGCCTGTTCCATGCGGCCCGCATCGCGGCGGTGAAGCATGCTGTTGACGGAATCCAGATTTGGTGTGAAGCGCTCGCGGGTTACACCGAAAATGCGGTAAATTTCGTCGGAGAACGTAAGCTCCTGCTCGCCGATGGTCCAATGCCAGTGGCCCATATGACCAATCGCTTCGGCTTCCGAAAGTTGTTGCTCGCGTTTAAGCAGGGCCAGCTCGTGGCGTTTGATGGCGGTAACATCACGGCCAACGCTGTAAAGTTTTCCATCGGCCTTCTTATGCTTCCATTCCATGGAATAGGTGCGCGCTTCGTTGGATATCAGGCGGCATTCTAAATCGATCATCAGGGAATCGGTATCATCGCGCATAAGCGTTTGCATGGATGCGCGAACGGCCGCCCTGTCATCAGGGTGAACGATGTCCAGGAAATTGCGGCCTTGCAGATCGTTCAGCGTATAGCCAAGCAGATCGGTAAAGCGCTCGTTCACGTTTTCAAAACGTCCGTCGATGCGCGCAACGCTGAGCAAGTCGTTTGAGAGATCGAGAAAATGGGAAAGGGCGCCGTTTTCGACAGGCAGATCGGCGGGGCGGGCGATAAGGGATTCTATCGCGCCTGACAAATCTTCATCGTGCTCGAGTGCCGAGGCGATCACATAGCGTTCGCCGTTGTGTGCCAGCACTGTGTCGAATTGCAGTGCCATGCAGGCACCGCTGGCATTGAACGATACTTCATGAAGGCCGGAACGAAGCGCGGACAAAATCATATTTTCCTGTGCGAACAGGAGAGGTGAATGGCGGAATGCGTCTTCGACATCCACGAATTGCGCAACTTTTAAAAAGTTCTGGCCGCGGAGCATTTTCACATTGGCAATATCTTCGCAGGCGGGGTTGGCAAACAGAATGTCACCGTCCAGTGCCAATATCAGGCGCGCGATACCCTCTTCCGATACGGGCTGCGAATCGGTACGCGTCTGCGGCTGAATTTTAAGCGGTCGGCTGGGTGTCATGAGAAAACCGGAAGAGAACGATCCTAGGTAAAAAAAATTGTATGCCGAATCAGTCCCTTTTTCATAGCATAAAATGGATATATTTTGCGATTGCGGAAAATCAAACAAAAGAAAAACCGGTCCGTACAAACGGGCCGGTTTTCATCGAAGATACTGAAAAGACTCTAGTATTTTACCGAGCAGCCATAAGGCTTGGTTTTGGACGTTTTTACCGCTTCGCCGGCTTCAACGGCCGCAAGCGCTTCGCTAACGTAATTCGTCGCGCTCGCGATGGTTTCCGGTTTAAAGCTGTCGTCGCTGTCGATGGCGCCGTCATACACGAGCGTGCCTTCCTTGTTGATCACGAACATATGGGGCGTTGTCTTGGCATCATACAGCTTGCCGATTTCACCGGTGGGATCGAGAATACGCGCGGTGGCTTTCACGCCTTTGTCGGCCACGTATTTATTCGCATCCGATGCGCTTTGAAACCCTTCCTTACCCTCGGCGGAAGAATTGATGGAAAGCCATACAACATCTTTGGCTACGGCATCTTCCTGAAGCTTTTGCATGTTCTTGGAATCATAGTGCTTTACAACGAAAGGGCAGCCCGGGTTGGTCCATTCGAGAACGACCACTTTGCCTTTGAAATCAGAGAGCTTGTGCTCTTTGCCGTTGGAATCCGTACCCGTAAAATCCGGTGCGGCCTGGCCAACAACGGGCGCTGCGTGCGAGGGGCTGGAAGCCGTAATGGCCAGCACGGCGAGTGCGCTTAAAAACAATGTGCGTATCATGTTGGTCTAATCTCCTTGGTTGTTAATAGCGTTTTCAACAATACCCGGTGTGAGAATCTGGGGCAGGACGATCGGTTCTGGCCGCACGCCTTGCGCCTTGTCCCTCGGGCCGTAATACACATAGATGGGAACGCCGCTGCGTCCATACTCTTCAAGATAGGCCGTGATCTCTGGATTCTGGTTGGTCCAGTCTCCTTTCAGATAGGTCACACTTTTATCTTTGAACAATTGCTGTGTCGATTCTGTGGCGAGCGCAACTTTTTCATTCACTTTGCATGTAATGCACCACGCTGCCGTCATGTTGACGAAAAC
>JAPJRC010000087.1 GCA_030824805.1 Micavibrio sp. | reverse complement strand
ACAAACTTAAGGAAATAGAGCCCTCTATTTTTGATAGTGTAAGAGTTTCTAACGTATGAGTCCGTCATCAATAAAACTCGAACAGGACTGGCTGGAATATCTGGAGCCGGAATTTTCTGCGCCTTACATGCACAGTCTGAAAGCCTTTCTGACGGCGGAACGGGCTGCGGGCAAAACCATCTATCCCAAAGGCGCGGATATATTCAACGCGCTGAACACCACACGCCTGAAAAAGGTGAAGGTCGTGATTATCGGGCAGGATCCGTATCATGGCGAAGGCCAGGCGCACGGCCTGTCTTTTTCGGTGCCCAAGGGCGTAAGACTGCCTCCCTCCCTGCAGAACATCTACAAGGAAATCGAGGCGGAATACGGCTACCGCATGCCGCGCACGGGCGACCTCACCGGCTGGGCGGAGCAAGGCGTTCTGCTGTTGAATGCCACCCTGACCGTCGAGGCGGGGCAGGCGGGTTCACACCAGAAACGCGGCTGGGAGGTTTTCACCGACGCCGTCATCCGTGTGGTAAACGAGCAATGCCGGAATGTTGTCTTCCTGCTTTGGGGTTCGTATGCACAGAAAAAAGGCGCGATCATTGACCGTTCAAAACATCTGGTGCTGGAATCCGTGCATCCGTCACCGCTCTCGGCCCATCGCGGATTCTTGGGCAACGGGCATTTCAAAAAAGCCAACGACTATCTGGAATCGCACGGCCGCCCGCCCATCGACTGGCAGGCAATTTAGGTAATATAGCCATCCACAATATGTATGTTCCTGTCTGCCGCTGCGGCAAAAGCATCGTCGTGCGTGACTGCAACAACGGCGCGGCCCTGTGTGTGGGCAATATCGCGCAGCAATTGCTGCACGGTTGCGGAAGATTTTGAATCTAGGTTTCCGGTCGGCTCGTCCGCCATCACCAGCGCGGGATCGTTGGCAAGCGCCCGTGCAATCGCGGCACGCTGGTTTTGACCGCCCGACATTTGCTTGGGCAATTTACGCGCCTGCTCTTTCATGCCGACCTGTTCGAGAAGATGCATGGCTTTGTCGTTCATCTCCGGCATCGACAATTTGCCAAGACGCTCCATCGGCAGGCGGACATTTTCGAGCGCCGTGAATTCGGGCAGCAGAAAGTGAAACTGGAAAATAAAGCCGAGCTTTTCAAGCCGGAACTGCGCGAGCTTGTTCTCGTCGAGTTTTGTCGTGTCTGTGCCTGTTACGGTGATCGTGCCGCTCGTTGGCTGGTCGAGCAGCCCCAGCAAATATAAAAGAGATGATTTACCGGAGCCGGAAGGCCCGGTGATGGCGGTGAAATGTCCGCTCTCCACATCGAGGCTCGCGTCTTTGACGAGCGTGACTTCTATTTCCTCGCCCTGAAGTGTGCGCCGGACGTTGCGGGCGGATAACAAGATCTCTCCCATTATTGTCCCCCGCGCAGAATATCGACGGGCAGAACCTGCGCGCCTTTTTTGGCGGGAAGGTAGGATGCTATGACGGCTGCGAAAAACGCGAAACCACCGGCGATAAAGAACTGGGGCAAAGACCAGTCCACCGGAAGGTTGACCACTTCGCTGACGCCCGGTGGCGTCATCTCCACCTGTTCCATGAGAAGCATAAGCCCCATCCCGCACGGTATGCCGAGCACGACGCCTGCCACGCCAAGGATGCAGCCCTGTATGATAAAAATCTTTTTGATGTCGTTGGCGCGGAAACCCATGGATTTCAGGATGGCGATATCCTTCTGCTTTTCCATGATGATGGTGAAGATAATATTGTAGATACCGAATGCGGCGACGAGCAACACCGCGCTCACAACAGTGTACATAATGACGTTCCGGATGGCGAGCGTGGACATGATATCCTCGGAGGCTTCCTGCCACGATACGGTTTTATAGCCGATACGGGCCTCGATTTCGGCCGCCAGATCCCGCGCCTTAGAAGAATCGTCCATCTTCACGATAATCGTGTTCGCCCGGTTGGATTTGTTCATCATCGCCTGTACACGCTTGATGTCGGCAAAAGCCTGCTGGTCGTCATAGCTAAGACTGCCCGTGCGGAAGATACCGACGATCTTGAATGTGCGGACCTGTCCCGTGCTGGCGGTAAGCGTGATATTGTCGCCGATTTCAAGCATGAGGCGGCGCACAAGCTCGGCACCCACAATTATCCCGTTGCGGTTGGAGATAAGGTCGTCGACGGAGCCTTCCCTCATGTTTTCTTCGACCGTGGTCAGGTCCTTCATGTCCGCAGGGATCATGCCGTTCAGGACGATGGCATTGTCACGGCCCGCATAGTTCAGAATGGCCTGGCCGGTGAGTGTCGCGCTGGCACGCACGCCGGGACGGGCCTTCAAATCATCGACAACACGTTTATACCCTCTGATACCGCGTGTTTCGGGGAGGGGCTGTACAGAGCGCAGTTCTATATTGCTGCCTTCAAACGCCGTCAGGATGGGCTGCTTTTTTGCCTCGCGGTAATCGTCGTGCACGGTGATGTGCGGGGAATTGTCGATAAGGCGTTCTATGAAATCGTTTTGCGATCCCTGCATAAGGGATGCTATGGCGAGGAAAAACGCCACGCCGATAATGATGCCGAGAAGCGATACAAGACTTTGCCTTTTCCGGGCGAGAATATGCTTCGCCGCAATCTGCATATAAAGGCGCATCAGCAGCCTGTTCCCATGTTGCAAACAGCCTTGTCTTTTTCGGATTCATCCTGCGCCACATCGTTATAGCGAAGCGCTATGGTGTCGCCTTCTTCAATGCCATCCAGAATTTCTATATTTTTCTCCGCAACGATGCCCTTTTTGATTTTGGTCAGTACGGGCTTATTGCCCTGCATTACAAAGATTTCATTGCCTTTCACCGCGCTCGCCGGAACCATAAGCGCGTTTTCTTTGACTTGGGTGATGATATTGGTTTCGGCTGTCATGCCGATCATAAGCGGCGCATCGCCCTCAAATCCTACGCGCACGCGATAGGAACGCGCAACAGGGTCGCCCTTGGGTGTAATAGATTGAACCTTACCGTTGAAAATCTGTCCGGGGAAGGCATCCGCCGAAATCAGAACATCCTGCCCGGGCTGCACAAGGCCGACATCTTCTTCGTCCACTTCGGTTTCAATGCGGATCTGGTCGCCGCCATTGATCCAGAAAACCGTGGTGCCGACAGGTATCATTTCGCCGATCTCGCCGTCGCGGCGGATGATTGTGCCGTCTTGCGGTGCTACCAGCTGCAGATAACCGAGTTCCGCCTTCGCCCGTTCCAAAGAGGCTTGTGCCGATTTGTAGGTTGCCTGCGACTGATCAAGCGCTTCTTTCGAGATTGCGCCCGACTTGCCCAGCTTTTGGGCGCGGGCCAGATCTTTTTCCGCCAGGTCCAGCTTTGCTTCCAGATCTGTTACCGCCTGCTGCAGATCGGCATCCTCCAGCTGTGCCAGTATGTCACCCGCTTTCACGCGGCTACCCTCATCGACGTTAAGAACCATCAGACGTGCGGCAACTTTCGGCGAGATCGGGATCATCAGGCTGGCTTCGACGGTGCCTGTCGCATAAACCGCCTGCACCGCTTTTTCGCGCACAGGTTTTGTGGTGGCTACCTCATGCTGCCGCGCTGGATTGAAAATCCAATACAATGCGGCAACGGCTATTATGGCTATGATTATAACGACTGTTTTTCTTTTCATGCTCTACCTAGTATTTCGGTGCGAGGCCCAAAAGCAACGCGGCTTCCTGACCGAAATTACGTTCTTGTCGCTTGCCGACAGCGTCCACGATCGCGGCCAGGGAATGATCGACGCCCTTAACCTCATCGATCGTATATTCCGCGCCCGAGGCCTCAAACACAGCCTTGGATTGGGATTGCGCGGCAAATTTTACATCGGTGACGCCCTTTGTGCCGTATCCGCCATTGATCGGCACGTTCTCATCGAGCTCTCCGTGGATAGCCAGAATCTTTTTACCGCCGGCTTTTGGACAGGTTTTAACATTGAGCATAAGCGGGCCGGAGACCGGGATGGCGGATTGCAGCAAATCCGTTTCGCACATCAGACGCTGGGTCATCATTGCCCCGTTCGAATGACCGATGGCGGAAACCTTGCCCTTGTCCACATGGTACTTGTCCGCAAGATACGAAATGGCACGGCTGATATAGGCGACATCATCGATATTCTTGGCAAAGGGCTGTCCACAGCAACCGCCGCCCGCATTCCATGCATGATACCCGTTCTCGCCGCGCCGCGTTGCGGGCGACCCGTTCAGATAGGCCACGACAAATCCGCCTTCGTTGGCGGCGCCATTGAGCTGTTCGCCTAAAATGGAATAGATATGGTTGGCGTTTCCCATGCCGCCATGCAGGACGATGACCATTGCGCGATTTGCCGGCGGTGCGTTGGTCGCCACATGGACCAGAATTTCCCGACCTTCGTAATTGTCGGTGATCACGCCTTCGGGCTTGGTCTGTGTCCGGCGTTTGCCTTCCTGGCGGTGCTCCCGCAATTCACGCCATTTCTCAAGACGACTGCCGTCCTGCGCAAAGGCGGGTATGGGCAAGCTAAAGGCGGCAATAAGACATAAAAAAATAATTTTTGATTTCATAGGTATCACTCTACTTAGCAATAACGGCAAAGTCATGGGATGGTTCAAAAAATTACCGATATGTTCTATCTTTGTTCTCAAATCTCTGATAGGGTATTCCCATGATGTTCTTATCCTTATATCGCACCAATCAGAAAAACCCTTCGGTCATGTTGTATCCGGATTTTGCCAGTGGATACAAAGCCTTGCAGGCGCAGAAGTTTTTTTCAACGAACGAACTATTGCGCTACCATCAAGATATTGAAGCCAAAAGGATTTCTTGATGGCCAAAGCCCAAAAAACCTTCGTTTGTCAGAATTGCGGTTCCGTCACATCCAAATGGGGCGGTAAATGCGAAGCCTGCGGCGAATGGAACACGATTGCCGAAGAGGCCAACGAGTCCGCACCAAAAGGTCTCGGCGGCGGCAAGCGCGGCAAATCTCTGGAGTTGGTCAGCCTGAAAGGCGAGAGCAGCAACAATGTTCCCCGCCACGTGTCGGGCATGGCGGAATTCGACCGCGTCACCGGCGGCGGCATGGTGCCGGGCTCCGCCATCCTGATCGGCGGCGACCCCGGAATTGGTAAGTCCACGCTTTTGCTGCAGGTCGTGTGCAAGCTCGCAAGCGCCGGCAAGACATGTGTTTATGTATCGGGCGAAGAAGCCGCCGATCAGGTGCGTCTCCGCGCGCAGCGTCTGGGATTGGACAAGGCGCCCGTCGCGCTGGCGTCTGCAACATCCGTGCGCGATATCGTGGCATCTATGGAATCCGACCCCATGGACCTGATCGTCATCGACTCCATCCAGACCATGTATATCGACACGATTGAATCCGCACCCGGCACGGTGACACAGGTCAGAACCTGCACGCAGGAACTTATCCGCGTGGCCAAGAAGCGCAACATAGCCATCCTTTTCGTCGGCCATGTTACCAAAGAAGGCCAGATCGCCGGTCCGCGCGTGCTCGAACACATGGTGGATGCGGTGCTGTATTTTGAAGGCGACCGCGGCCACCAGTTCAGAATCTTGCGCACCGTGAAAAACCGTTTTGGTCCGACCGATGAGATCGGCGTGTTTGAAATGGCGAACGAGGGGCTGGTCGAAGTGCCAAACCCGTCCGCGCTTTTCCTCGCCCAGCGTCAGGACAATGTGGCGGGATCTGCGGTTCTCGCCGGTCTCGAAGGCACGCGCCCGGTCTTGGTCGAAGTGCAAGCATTGGTCGCGCCTTCACCGCTTGGCACGCCCCGCCGCGCTGTCATCGGTTGGGATTCCAACCGTCTGGCCATGGTGCTGGCGGTGCTCGAGGCGCGCTGTGGCGTTACGCTTTCGGGCTCCGACATCTTCCTCAACATTGCTGGCGGCATACGCATTTCCGAACCTGCGGCGGATTTGGCCGTGGCTGCGGCGCTGCTTTCCTCACAGTCCAATATTCCGGTGCCGGGCAATACCGTATTTTTCGGCGAGGTGGGGCTGGCCGGCGAGATACGCGCGGTCTCCCAACCCGACGTGCGGATGAAAGAGGCCGGCAAGCTGGGGTTTGACCGTGCCGTCATACCGCAAAGACCTGCCAAAAAAGGGGTGACCCCTACAAAGGTTGAGGGGCTGAAAATCGAGGAAATTACCCACCTCGAAGACCTTGCCCGCCAGTTCGCCGGGAAACAGGTGTTCAAGACCTACGGATAGAGGGAAAACGCTTCGGAATTCCTTGCTTTTTCGGGGGCATTTCCCTATCTATCAGGCATGATTATCGACATAGTCGTAGCCCTTGTGGTCCTGTCTTCCGCGCTGATCTCTTTCATGCGCGGTTTCATACGCGAAGTCCTGACCATTGCAGGAGTTGTCGGCGGCATTTTGGCCGCCGTTTTCGTTGGTCCCAGCCTCGCCCCGACGGTGCGCGTCTGGTTTGGAGTGGGAGAAGGGGCGGACACCGAGAACGCGAAGAAGCTTTTTGATCTCATTCCTATGGAAGTGGTGGCCGACGTCACCACGTATGGCGCGATTTTCATCACGGTGGTTATCGTTCTTTCCGTGCTCAGCCATTTCATATCCGGCGCGGTCAAGGCCATAGGACTTGGTCCGGTGGACCGTTCTCTGGGCGTTATTTTCGGGGTTGCCCGCGCGCTGGTGTTGCTTGGGCTCTTCTATCTGCCGTTCCATTTCGGCATGCCGGAAAGACCCAAACAGGAATTTTTCAAAGATAGCCAGACACACTATTTTATCGAGAAAATCGCTATCGAAATGGCGGCCTATCTTCCAGAATCCGACGAGGTCAAGGAAGAGACCG
This sequence comes from Micavibrio sp., assembly GCA_030824805.1. GTDB lineage: Bacteria > Pseudomonadota > Alphaproteobacteria > Micavibrionales > Micavibrionaceae > Micavibrio_A. The sequence goes on along the minus strand of JAPJRC010000087.1, from coordinate 275 downwards.
ATGACCTTATCAAAAAGAAACTCGAAGACCAGAATTTGCTCGGCGGCAAAAAACGCGATCCCGACGCCAAACTGTCGATCACGCCGCTTGAAGATGCTCCGGCCGATACGCCTGCCGGCGAAGGCTATAAGGAAGAAGAGCGCGAGAAGCTCGATGAACTTTTCAACGAACCTGCCACAAACCAATAAGCGCGGGGGATAGAGGATAGGATGATCTACACAACCAACCCTTTCGACGATGACAAGCTGCACGAGGAATGCGGCGTATTCGGCATA
>JAPJRC010000086.1 GCA_030824805.1 Micavibrio sp. | reverse complement strand
GTCGGCAGCAGAAGACGCGACTTCTACCACATCTCCAAAGAGTTTTGCTTCTTTGAACCTCTTGGGAACAAGTTGTTGAAAACATGCGTTTGTGCTTTCCGCTTTTATAAGAATCTACTAAAGCTTGACAATTAAGTAGGTGAGCGTATTATCCGCGCGCTCAATCAAAATACTACATACCTACAATGCGCTTCAGGGCGTAAATGTCAGAGCACAAAAACGGCTTAATAAAGGGAAAAACTAAAATGGCCAAAACGCTGCAATCACAAAAAATTGCTGTTCTAATCTCTAATGGCTTCAACGAAGCAGACTTTCTAATGATTCAAAAAGCGATGATCGAGCAGGGTGCTTCCCTGCGCATCGTTTCCACCGATTCCGGCCTTGTTAACGGCTGGGACGGCAAAGGCTGGGGGCATAACTTCGCTATCGATGCCCAGCTGAACACGGCTCTCGGCATTGATTACGATGCCGTTATTATCCCGGGCGGCCAACGCAGCCTCGACAAACTCAAGCTTACGGCACACTCCCGCCGCTTTATCGGCAGCTTTATCGCCGCCATGAAGCCGGTTATGTGCATGGGCGACGCCGTGCAACTGCTGGCGCACACGGACCACCTGAACGGCAAAACCGTATCCGGTCCCGAAGCCAAAAAAGGCATGGTGGAAGCCGCTGGTGCGACATGGTCCGATGAAGCCATCACAATGGATGGCCAGACCATGACGGGCGACACGGAGGGTGAAAAACTCGCCGGTTACGTTGCTGCCGCGATCGACATGATGGTGCAGAATGTTTCTTCGATGAAACAGGCTGCCTAATACCTATCCAAGGACTCCCGGATGAAGGCCGAAATCGAAGCAGTCGTAAGCGAAGTAAAAGAGTCGCTGATCCTGCTCAGGAGGCATCTTTGACTGGGAGTCCGCTCTCAAAAAACTTGAAGACCTGAACGCCGCCGCTGAGGACCCCAATCTTTGGTCCAATCAGGAAAAGGCGCAGGCGGTCATGAAAGAGCGCACCGCGCTCGATTCCCAGATTTCCAAGATCCGCGGCATGGAAACCGCCCTCAACGACAATATCGAACTCATCGCCATGGGCGAAGAGGAGGGCGATGAGAGTATCGTTGTGGACGCCGAAGCCGCGCTCCACAAGCTGCGCGCCGATGCCGAAAAATTCCAACTTGAAAGTCTTTTGTCCGGTGAAGCGGACATGAACGACGCCTATCTGGAGGTTAACTCCGGCGCTGGCGGAACAGAGTCACAGGATTGGGCGCAAATCCTTCTGCGTATGTACACACGCTGGGCTGAACGCCGCGGTTTTGCCGTTCAATTGCTCGACAGAAGCGATGGCGAAGAGGCTGGCATTAAATCCGCGACGATCCGTATTTCCGGCGAGAGGGCTTATGGGTGGCTGAAAACCGAGAGTGGCGTTCACCGTCTCGTTCGTATTTCGCCTTTTGACTCCGCCGCTCGCCGTCACACGTCTTTTGCGTCTGTCGGTGTGTCACCCGTTATCGATGACAGCATAGAAATCGAAATCCTGGACAAAGACCTTAAGGTCGATACGTATCGTTCATCTGGCGCGGGCGGGCAGCATGTCAATACAACCGACTCCGCCATCCGTATTACCCACATTCCGACCGGCGTTGTGGTGTCTTGCCAGAACGGCCGTTCCCAGCACCAGAACCGCGCCGATGCCATGCAGATGCTCAAAGCGCGTTTGTACGAACTCGAACTCCAGAAGCGGGAAGAAGCGGCCAACGCCGCGAACGCCGTTAAAACCGACATCGGCTGGGGTCACCAGATCCGCTCTTACGTTCTGCAGCCGTACCAGATGATCAAAGATCTGCGCACCGGAACGGAAAACACAAACTCGCAAGCCGTGCTCGACGGCGATATCGACCTTTTCCTCGAAACCTCGCTCGCCCATCGCCTCGGTATCGGCGACAAGAAAAAGAAGTAACGATCTTTATTGCTCTGTAAGGGGCGGGGATCGTTTCACAATTGCGCTTGCGCGGCTGTTTTCATACTCGTATTGTCGGCTATCCGGAAATTAACAATTTATGGGGTCCAAACCGGCCATGATGTTCAAGTCACTTAAGGCGCATGCTTCCCGCCATGTTTTGCTTACGCTTGCCGTTACTATGATGATCCCCGGATCTGCCGCTTTTGCGCAGACCAAAGCCCCGGTTTTCACACCTGCCGCCGGGTGGCAGGTAAATGCAGGGCAATTGAGCCAGGTTCGGGGCCTCAAACAGATGAAGCTGCCTTGCGTTCTGTCCACCGAATACGACAACGGCTATGTCGTTCGTTTCTCCGGCGGCGGCAATGAAATGCTTGCGCTTGCGATCGACTTCCGTCAGGACGTCTTTAAACAAGGCCGTCAGTATGACGCCATGATCTCCCTTGGCGGTAGCTACGTGAAACAGGTCAAAGCTTCTGCGTTTTCGCAAAGCACCCTTATTTTCAATCTCCGCCCTCTGCCCGATTTCTACAATGCTGCGCAAAATGGCGGCGAGATGGAAATTGAAATCGATGGCAACATCATGAAATTTGCGCTCGGCCGCATCGGTGCTGCGTATCCGCAACTGGAAGGCTGCTATAAAGGTGAGGAAGCGGCGCCAGTGAAGCCCATCACAACGCAAACAGCATCCAAGGCACCTGTGGCCGCTGTGGAAAGTGAAGCGGTCGATGTTGCGGAAGTTGCTTCACCCCAGCCTTTGCTTCCGGAAGATGTTGCAGCAAAACCGCTGCCAAGAAACTTTAACGATATTGTCCGCAACGCGGATGCCGAAAATGAAACGCCCACACAGCGCATGAAGCTCAGCAGCGCGCAGCCAAGACCCGAACGTATAAGTGCGCCAAAGCAACCTGCGCAATCTGCAGCATCTGAAAAGCCCGCCAATATAACGCCGCGCGCCAACACGGTTTCGCGTGCCGAGCCTGCGGTACCCGCAGCAAAACCTGCTGCGCCAGCTATTGCAACAGCGCCAGTATCGATCACGCCTGAACCTGCTGCGCCAGCTTCTGAATCTATGGCCGTCGCACAAGTATCTTCCAAAACCGTTGAAGCCGCTCCTGTGGCGCCTCCTGTCAAAGCTGCTCCGCCTGTGGCTGTACCAAAACCCGCATCTTGGGAAGCGAAGGCCGGTGAAGACATGAAGATCGTGCTGAGCCGCTGGGCTGAGCGCGCAGGCTACGATCTGGAATGGCAGTCCGATCAAAACGGCAAGGTTGCACAGGATGTGAAAGTTTCCGGTAGCTTTGAAGACGCTGTAGGCCAGCTTCTCGCAGAAAACAGCGCAGCAACCGGTATCGGCGCGCATGTCGAAACTGCGCAGGGTGCAAAAAAGGATCTGGGACCGAAAGTGAGCCGCGTTGCCGCAGAGCCAGCGCCTTCGGCGCCTCCGGTAAAGGCATCCATTCCTGCATTGCATGAAGAATGGTCTGCTGCACCTGGCTCAAACATCCAGACCGTACTGAATCAATGGTCGAGCAAGGCGGGTGTTGCCATCGTATGGCAATCCTACATGAATGTTTCGGTCAAGCAGCCGTTGAATGTAACCGGCACCTATGAGCAGGCGGTTCACTCCCTGCTGGATCAATACATGAACGATTCGCGTCGCCCGATTGGCCAGTTGAATATCGATCCGGAGACCGGCGCGCGCACTTTGCTGATGGATATTTCCGGCTAAGCATCTGATACCTGCGGACAACTTCCTATAATGGGGGATTTCCTTAAAATCCCGCTTTGCGAGAGCCGTGCGAGCTAGTATTGTTCTGGTTGAATTTCATACCCGACCGAATCGCATCCAATTTATGCAGGAACTGGCTCTATGCGTTTGAACAGATATCTCGCTTCCACACTCTTCACCGGCCTTTTCGTCACGGCTTCCATTTTCACTCCGGCGATGGGACAGGAACAGTCGCTGCAGCCGAAAGGTGACTGGTCTATAGCCAAGATCGATCGCGCGGCGCAGGGTGGCAATTCCTACTGCACGCTTTCTCGCAAATACGATAATGGTGTGGTGCTGAGCCTAGGGCGCAACCAGACGGAAGAATATTCGCTGGCCATCGACTTCCAGAAGCAGGTTTTTGAAAAGGGCAAATCGCTAAAAATCAATCTGCAGCCCGGCCCTGGACAGATTCGCGCTTATGACATGATGCCTGCTTCCGAAAAAGCGGTCGTTGTGCGTCTCGGATGGGATGCAGGCTTTTTTGACACGCTGAACAAATCGCAGCAGATGAAGGTAAAAATCGCGGACAAGAACTATACATTCGCGATGCCGGAAATCTCCAAAGGCCAGAGCGATCTTCGCGGCTGTATGGAAGAACTGCAGCAAACAGCAAAAGACGCCAAGGGTGAAAAGACAGCATCTGTTAGTAAGGATGTACTCAACGCCGATCCGAAAGCCGACAAACAATTCGATGCGGTAAAAGCCGATGACAAGGTTGCCATGGCTGCTCCCGCTGCCGCTCCTGTGGCAAATATTGCTGCACAAAAAGAGCAGGTGGCCGCGCAGGAAAAATCAGTTCTGCAAAGCTTTGCAGAAAGCATAAAGTCGCAAGAGCCCGAACTTAACGGTGACGAAGCGCCAAAGCGTAAAAACTTCGCCAGCAAATCATCGGAAGAGGCTGAAAACCCAAAAGCCGAAAAGATTGCCGATGTTCCAAGACGCGAAAAACCTGCAGCAGTACAAGTTGAACCTGCAAAAAAAGTTGAATTGGTTGAACGTCCGGCACCTTCCGCACCGGTAACGCCACCCAAGATTGCTGCAAAGGAAGAAGCACCTGCCGCCGCAAAAATGGCCGCAATGTCACCAGCCGCAGCGTTTGAAAAATCCGAAGCCGAAACGAAGGCATTGCAAAAGCAGATTGATGATCTGATCGCGCAGAACAAGGCGCTTCAGGCAAAGGCATCAACGCCTTCAGTCGAAGCGCAACAGCAACTGCAGGCCTTGCAAGCGGAGAAAACATCTCTACAGCAAAAGCTGGATGCTGCACAAAAGGACAAGGCCGCCGCCCCGAAACAGGCCGATCTTGCAGAAGCACAAGCCCGCGTGCTTGAACTCGAAGCCAAGAATGCCCAATTGGAAGACAGTTTGCGTCAGGCGCAGGTGCGCATTGGAGAAGCCGCGGTTAACACCGAAAGCAAATCCATCAAGCGCATTACGGAACTGGAAAGCAAACTGACCGCTGCGCAGAACGACAACAACGCGCTCGCGAAACAGCTTGAAAGCCTGCGTGTGCAACAAGAGGACAAATCCCTTGTTGCCGTTGCCGGAGACTGGGATCTCGAGCAGGCCACCATGCGTTACAACGAGGCGGAGCGCGAAATCCGCCGCCTTGGCTTGCAACTGGAGCAGGAGCGCACAAGCTGCAACCGTGAAAAGGCACAGATCGAACAAATGCTGTTTGATCCGGCGGTTGCCGACCAAAAACAGATCGAGCGCCTGACGCGCCTCGAAAACGAGCTGAGCGCCGCGCAAGCCAAAGTGGCCGATACGCAAAAACTGGTGCAGGATCAGGTCAACCAGCAGGTTGCCGCACAGGTTGCGCAAAAGACCCAGTCTGTGGAAGCCTCAAAGGCGGGTATGTCCGCGCAGATCGTATCCTTGCAGAAGTCTCTGGCGGACCGCGAGGCATCGATTGCCAGCATGCAGAAAACATCAGCCGATACGCAAGCCGTTATCGCTCAGAAGGATCAGGAGATCGCAGCCCTGAAAGCGCAGCCGAAGGCCGATCCGGCGCAGGTCGCCGCGTTGCAGGCGCAGATCAAATCCATGAGCGATGCTCTTGCCCAGAAAGACAAGGCCTTTGCCGAGGCGCAAAACGCGTCGAAGCTGGGACAATCTGCCATCATGCAAAAGGATCAGGAGATCGCAGCCCTGAAGGCACAGCCGAAGGCCGATCCGGCACAAGTCGCCGCGTTGCAGGCGCAGATCAAATCCATGAGCGATGCCATCGCGTTGAAAGACAAAGCTGTCGCCGATGCACAGGCGGCAGCGAAGGCGGCGCAGACCTCGGTCGCACAAAAAGATATGAGTGCCGCCCAGAAGGATCAGGAGATTGCCGCCCTGAAGGCGCAGCCGAAAGCCGACCCTGCACAGGTTGCCGCATTGCAGGCGCAGATCAAGGCTATGTCCGATGCTATTGCTATGAAAGACAAGGCTATGGCTGATGCGCAAGCTGCCGCAAAAACGGCGCAAACCGATCAGGCGCGCATGACAGAAATTCAGAATGCCATGAACGCCATCAAGGCGGACAACAACACACTCCGCGACCAGAATGTGGTGCTGCGCCAGGATGCGGAGAAGTTGCGTCTCCAACTCGCCGACATCACAACCAACAGCGGGGCCCGTGCGGACCAATTGGCATCGCTGCTGCTTCAAATCGACACGTTGAAGCGTCAGGCCGCCACGAAAGACACGCAACTTGCGACGTACCAGAACCAGCTTGCAGCCGCCCAGCAGGAATCGACCCAACTCAAGACGCGCCTGACCGTATCGGACAGCCAGCGTTCGGGCAGCACGGAAGAGGTGGGCGCTTTGACACGCCAGATCCAGCAACTGCAACGTCAGGTCAACGACCTGCAATCGGAAAAGGCCCGCCGTCCGGAGCGTTCGGCCATGGCTGACACCTATGCGGGCATAACGCCGGCGGCTGGCTATGTCTCTTCCGCTGCGGCACCTGTCTCTCCGGTAATGGCGCAGCCTGTTGCGGCTATCGCTTCAACGGCTCTGCCCACGGGTGCGGCAATGGCAGGATATGACCAAGGCGCCATTCAAAGCCTGCTGCAAAAATCCGGCGTGAATGTTGCCCGTGTGACCAAAGCCTCTTCGGGCTTTGCCGGTGCAGACAATTTCAACTGGACCGATAGCAGCAATGTCAAAGGTCTGGCTTCGGTCAAGATGTCTGGCAACGCGGACTTTGATTCCATGATCAATCAGTACATTACGTACCAGAAGGGGCAGTGCTCGGGTGATTTCGCCTCTATGCCATCGCCCACCAACGGCAGCGCTGCCAAGAAAATGGCGCTGTATGAAGTGGCTTGCGTCGGATCAAACGGGCAAAGCCAATCCGCCTCTCTGCTGTTCTTCGAAGATCAGGGCCGTTTCATCGCCATCGCGAACCAGATCGATGCCGCCAACATGGATATCGCCATGGATAGCCGCGACAAGATCGCGGGTTTTGTAAGAGGCCTGTAATAAGGTCTCTACGCCTCTCTATAAGGGTATAAATTCGAGCGAATAAAAAACCCCGCCATTGGCGGGGTTTATAGTTTCTTCCCTTAGGAGGGGAATTACTTGTCGTCCTTGCCTGGAACACCGAAAGGACGGAACATGCGCATGGCGTTTTCAAACATGGCCATGTTTTGCTTGTTGATCTCTTCAAGGTTCGGAACCGGGAACATGCCTTCGATCGACTTGTTGATCTGCTGGCGGAGTTGTTCCTGATTTTGCGCAAAGGTCTGGATCGTGTGTTCCAGATAGTTCGGAACCAGCGGGCTCAGATTGTCGCCGTAGAAACCGATAAGCTGGCGCAGGAAATTGATCGGCAGAAGGCTCTGGCCTTCGTTTTGTTCCTGATCGACAATGATCTGTGTCAGAACGG
>JAPJRC010000085.1:7144-7725 GCA_030824805.1 Micavibrio sp. | reverse complement strand
CTCGACGGGGCGTGTTCTGAAATGCTCGCGGATAAGCGCGATGTTCTTGCGGTTGGCCTTGAAACCCACATCGAATATATCACCCACCAGCGGAATAAGACCGATCAGCCAGTCGATAAAAATATTCCAACCCATGCGGGAAAGCAGGAAGGGGTGCACCCCCGCCTTGTGGGCTTTGTGCACGATATAGCCCGAAACGGCCAGCGAGGCGGTATCACCGATTCCCGGCAAAAGCCCGAGAATGGGGTCCAGCCCGATACGGATATCCGTGCCGGGGATGGTGAACTGGTTGTCCATAAGGTCGGCGATTTGTTCCAGCTTGATGATCTCGTTCTCTTTCATGCCTGTTCCAACGCGCGAACAAGCGGTTGGTTCATTTTCGGGCGGCGGATTTCCCATGTTTTTCACCGCTTGAATGCCGCCCGCCGATCCTTTAAATTGGGCGTCCAAAGTGAAAGGATTTTTAGAGAAATGACCGCCATCATCGATATTACCGCCCGCCAAATTCTGGATTCCCGCGGCAACCCAACGGTTGAAGTGGATGTTACGCTTGAGAGCGGAGCGCGTGGCCGCGCCGCCGT
>JAPJRC010000085.1:0-7134 GCA_030824805.1 Micavibrio sp. | reverse complement strand
GTCGGGTGCCTCGACAGGCGCGCACGAAGCCGTCGAACTGCGCGACAACGACAAGAAAAAATACCTCGGCAAGGGCGTTCTCAAAGCCGTGCAAAACGTCAACGGCCCGATCGCCGAAGAACTGGCCGGCCTCGACCCCGAAGAGCAGGTGCTGATCGACAACATCATGCTGGAACTGGACGGTACGGACAACAAAGCCAAGCTTGGCGCGAACGCCATCCTCGGTGTTTCCATGGCGTGTGCACGCGCCGTGGCCGACGAACTGGATGTTCCGCTTTACAAATATCTGGGCGGCCCGTACGCCCACCTGCTGCCGACCCCGATGATGAACATCATCAACGGCGGCAAGCACGCGGACAACCCTGTCGACTTCCAGGAATTCATGATCATGCCGGTTGGCGCGGAAAGCTTCTCCGAAGCCCTGCGTTGCGGCGCCGAAGTGTTCCATGCGCTGAAAAAGCAACTGCACGATGCGGGCATGAACACCAACGTCGGCGACGAGGGTGGTTTTGCACCGTCCGTTTCTTCGGCAACCGAAGCCTTGGATTTCATCATGAAATCGATCAAGTCCGCCGGTTACGAGCCGGGCCGCGATGTTGTGATCGCGCTCGACTGTGCCGCGACGGAATTCTACAAAAACGGCAAATACGACCTCGAAGGCGAAAAGCGCAAGCTGTCCTCCGCCCAACTGGTCGCGTACTTCGAAGAGCTGTGCGACAAGTACCCGATCGTTTCCATCGAAGACGGTCTTGCCGAAGACGACTGGGATGGCTGGGTTCTGCTCACGCAGAAGCTTGGCGACCGCGTTCAGCTGGTCGGCGATGACCTGTTCGTGACGAACGCCAAGCGCCTCGCGCAGGGTATCGAAATGAAAGCCGGTAACGCCATCCTGATCAAGGTGAACCAGATCGGCACGCTGACAGAGACGTTCGAGACAATCGAGCTTGCCAAGCGCGCAGGGTTCGGCATCGTGCTCTCGCACCGTTCTGGCGAGACGGAAGATTCCACAATCGCGGATATCGCCGTTGCCACGAATGCAGGCCAGATCAAGACAGGGTCGCTGTCCCGTTCCGACAGGATCGCCAAATACAACCAGTTGCTCCGCATCGAAGAAGAGTTGGGCCCAGCCGCGAAATATGCAGGCGCGACCATCCTTCGCGCCAAGCCGGCCAAGCCGAAAGCGGCGAAGAAAAAAGCAGCTTAAATCATCAATCGCGGCCATTCATCTGGCCGCGATTTTTCTTTGGAGTGTTTGCTATGTCAGAATTAACCGCCCCGCAGAATATAACCATCCGCACAGTGTATGAGCGCGGCTGGTTGAAAAGTATTTTCGAGCCTGTGTGCGATACCTTGATCGCGCAGCGCGGCCAGCCGAAAACAGCGATAGATGTTCTGGGCAAGGACGCGGACCCTGCAGAAGTAAAAGCTTTGAACGCCATTATTACGGATGGCCGTTATCCGCCTGTCTGCCCCGAAGAAATTGTCGAAGTTATCGAAGAGGCGCACCACCTCATAAGCGATGCTATCGTCAATGAAACCGTCAGGCTTTCCATGGATATGCGACGCATTATTTCAAGGAAGCTGCATGAATACACAGGTATAGATTACCGCGTCTGCTAAGGCGATTGGCTGGAATTTTTACCGCAAAATTTGCATGTTGCCGCCCGGCGTATGCAACTATTTCTTATCTTAGATCGTTTATATAGAATCGCTTTTCGTTCAATCCGAAAGGAGCAGCATGAAACGCAATAGCGGCAATGTGCTTTTCTTGATCCTGATAGCTGTCGCGCTTTTCGCGGCGCTGAGTTATGTAGTTACGCAATCGTCCCGCACAAGCGGCGGCTCGTTGAGTGACGAAAAAATCCGGCTCGGAGCTTCTGCTATGGGCCAATATGTTACGCTTTTGCGTAAAGAGGTTCTGGAGCTGATGATCGTTAACAAGTGCTCTATCGAAAATCTGGACTGGCGCAACGACTACTGGAAAAGGCTCGACGGCACACCTTCCGAAGGAATTCAGCATCCCCCCGTTTCACCTAAAGAAGGTTGTGCGGTGTTTTCCGATTATGGCGGCCCGGTTTATTCCAATCCAAATTTCTCGGAGTTTGTGGAGCCCACGTACAACGGGGTGAGCCCAACATGGCGGGTAGAGGGAGGGCATGCGACGGTCGATTGGGTTAACCGTAAAAACGAGGGCAGCGAGGAAAACGATATCGCTATTATTTTTTACGGCATGAAACACGCCTTTTGCAGCTATCTTTTGAATCCCAAAACAAGGCCCGCGAATGTGATCGAGTCATATGAATGGTCGCCCGGTGCCAATTTCCCGGCACCGGCCACATGGACGGATCCAAACGATTTGATCGATGAGCCGGAAAATTTACAAGGCGATTATTTCGCGAATTTCAACCCGCTTGCCACCGAAACATCCTGTTACGTGGGAGCGATTATTGTGTCCAGATAAAAGCTAAAACTGGGCTCTGTAAGCCGCCTCATGCAAAAGAATTTGAGGAAAAAGCGTATTTTCTATATAAATGTATGGTTTTAAGGAGAGATACGATGACCGATAAACCAATCATTGCCGAAACACCTATATCGCAGGAATTCAAAGGCTGCAGCTATCCAGTCCCGACAACGAGCACGCTCTCAGCCAGCGCTCAGGAAGCTGTAACACGGGAATGCAGGCATCCGATTACGCCGCGCATTACGCAGCAGGAAGATATGCATCCGTGGGGCTTGGACTAATCTGCCAAATGATGACGGCATGCTGATACGGTGCCCAGTAGCCTGTATCCGCCATGGGTATTCTGTTTTTATAGTTTAATACACAAACATCATGCCGTGCTTGCCCGTGATAACACGGGCCAGTGCATGCGCGAACAGAAAGCAAGTCGGAACAATCCATGCGAAAATGAGGACGAGAGTGCTGAGCGCCGCTTCCTTTTTGGTGTTTTTGTAGTGTGTATACGTACTTTCATGAAACATTGCCGCTTTGAAAGAGGCTATGGCGTAATTGATAATGCCGACCATGAATTTCTCGAAAATAATGAAAATAAATTTTGTGAATCAAAAGAATCGCTTAGCGAATCTGTTCTCCAATTGTACCCACACAACATGTTGATTCATATCGCGCTTTTGTTTGACCCACGGAATCGTTTGTGATTCATTGGGAGTGTGAAGCGACTCATCGAACAAAAATACCTGTTCCGGCAAAACCTGATCATCGTGATCGGGATCTGCCTGTCGTTTTATTTCTGTTACCACCTGATAGCGGGCGAGCGCAGTTATCTGCGTCTTATTTCCCTGAACCACCAAATTTCCACGACCGAGAAAAAGTACGAGGAAGAACGCGCACACCGCGAAAACCTCGAGCAGAAGGTGGTGATGATGCGTCCTGGTTCGGTCAACCGCGACCTACTGGAAGAGCAGGCCCGCAGCGTTCTCGGATTCCAGTACAAGGACGAGAAAGTTATTATCAAGAACGCCAACTAAGTCGTTCTTTTATTTTAAAAATACAAAATCCCCAACCATATCAATATGTTGCATTGCACAAAAGGCGCTTTTCCTCTGGTGCGCGCGCATGAAATGTTGTACTTCGTTAGCAGCATTGATCCTAAAATGTAGCTGATAGAGACAAGGTAATATTCACCGTGAGCACAGCCAAAAACAAGCCTGCCAAAAAATCCAATCTGAAATCCGTTTCCAACACCGCGCCGGAACCCGGCGTGGAGGAAATGAAAAAGCTTTACCGCGACATGCTTCTGATCCGCCGCTTTGAAGAAAAAGCCGGTCAGTTGTACGGGATGGGCCTGATCGGTGGCTTCTGCCACCTGTATATCGGTCAGGAAGCCGTTGTTACCGGCATCCAGTCCGTACAGCAGGAAGGTGACACGGTTATCACCACTTATCGCGACCACGCGCACATGCTGGCTTGCGGCATGGAATCCAAAGGCATCATGGCCGAACTGACGGGCCGCAAGACGGGTTATTCGCGAGGCAAGGGCGGTTCGATGCACATGTTCAGCCAGGAGAAAAACTTCTTCGGCGGTCACGGCATTGTCGGTGCATCGACGGCGCTTGGAACCGGACTTGGTTTCTACCACAAATACGCAGAAGACGGCGGCGTAGCCGTTGCCTATATGGGCGATGGTTCGGCGAACCAAGGGCAGGTTGCAGAGTGCTACAACATGGCGGCTCTGTGGAAACTGCCCGTTCTCTTCGTCATCGAAAACAACCAGTACGGCATGGGTACGTCCGTCGCGAGATCGAGCGCCGGTAAGTTGTACCAGCGTGGTTCGGGTTACGGCATTCCGGGCGAGCAGGTAGACGGCATGGATGTGTTTACGGTTCAGGCCGCAGCACGCCAGGCGATCGATTACGTGCGTTCCGGTAACGGCCCGTACATCCTCGAAGTGATGACATACCGTTTCCGCGGACATTCCATGTCCGACCCTGCAAAATACCGCACGAAGGAAGAGGTCGACCAGTTCAAGGGCGAGCGCGACCCAATTGCGAATTTGCGCGTACGTCTGCTCGAAGACGAGGGCGTAAAGGAAGATGAACTGAAAGTGATTGAAAAAGAGATCAAGGACATCGTGACGGAAGCGGCAGACTTTGCCACGCAATCCCCCGAACTCGATGTGTCCGAACTCTGGACCGATGTTTTGAAAGAGGTACGTTAGACCATGCCGACCAATATTCTCATGCCTGCCCTTTCCCCGACGATGACGGAGGGCAACCTTGCCAAGTGGCACAAAAAAGAAGGCGATGCCGTTAAAGCCGGTGAAGTGATCGCGGAAATCGAAACCGACAAGGCGACGATGGAAGTGGAAGCTGTGGATGAAGGCATCCTTGGAAAAATCCTCGTTGCCGCAGGCACGCAGAACGTGTCCGTAAACACGCCGATCGCAACGCTGCTCGCCGAAGGCGAAACCAACGACAACAGCGCTGCAGGACCGGTTCCGGTGAAAGAAGAGCCGAAGGCAGCCGTTGAATCCAAACCGCAGGACGGCGGCGCTTTCAAGACACAGGTTACGGGTCAAGCCATCGGCAATGAAGTCGACGGCAACCGCGATATTATGTATGCGCAAGGCATCGTGTTCGAGCCGCCTGTCTTCGACGAAGCGAAGTTCATGGCCAACACCAAAACGCAAACCGTGCGCGAGGCGTTGCGCGATGCGATGGCCGAAGAAATGCGCGCCGATGGCAATGTTTATGTCATGGGCGAGGAAGTCGCCGAATATAACGGTGCGTACAAAGTGACGCAGGGCCTGCTCGACGAGTTCGGCGCAAAGCGCGTTATCGACACGCCCATCACCGAGCACGGTTTTGCCGGTATCGCCGTCGGTTCCGCGTTCAAAGGATTGAAGCCGATTGTTGAATTCATGACGATGAACTTCGCCATGCAGGCCATCGACCACATCATCAACTCCGCCGCCAAGACATTATACATGGCAGGCGGCCAGCTGGGTTGTCCCATCGTGTTCCGCGGCCCTAACGGCGCGGCATCCCGCGTCGGCGCACAGCACTCGCAATCCTATGCTTCGTGGTACGGTCACGTGCCGGGGCTGAAGGTTATCGCGCCGTGGTCGGCGTCCGATGCCAAAGGTTTGCTGAAAGCCGCTATCCGCGATCCGAACCCTGTTGTCGTTCTCGAAAACGAGATCATGTACGGCCAGGCGTTCGAAGTGCCTACGGACGAAGACTATGTCATTCCAATTGGCCGCGCGAAAATCGAACGCGAAGGCAAAGACGTAACAATCGTTGCGTATTCCATTATGGTCGGCAAAGCGCTTAAGGCGGCCGAGCAATTGGCGGAAGAGGGGATTGAGGCGGAAGTGATCAACCTGCGCACGATCCGCCCGCTGGACCGTTACACGATCATCGAGAGCGTGAAGAAAACCAACCGCCTGGTATGCGTGGAAGAAGACTGGCCGTTCGCAGGCGTGAACGCCGAAATCGCGGCGCTTGTGATGGAACACGCGTTCGATTATCTGGATGCGCCTGTCGCGCGTGTTAACGCCGCAGATGTCCCGCTGCCATACGCTGCAAACCTGGAAGCGTTGGCGCTGCCTCAAGCGGAGCATATCGTCCGAGCTGCGAAGGAAGTCTGCTATCGTGATCGTTAAGATGGAAAGCAATGCGAAGCTCTTCCGACATGTCGCGCAACGCATCACGCACGCGGCCGTTCATGCCTGCAGCCGGGGCTTCCGAAAATGTGCGGATCTCGCTGCAACGTACACCGGCTTTGGTGGCAATGGCGCTGACCAGATCGGTGCGCGTTACATTGTCCGCTCTGATCGCTTTGTCAACGGCACTGCGAAGACGGCTGACTTTGCCGGAGTTCGCGGCACGGTCGAAAAAAAGAGCAAGCTCAAGGGCTTCGTGTGCACGCAATTCTCTACGCTTGGATTTACTCATCAAACACTCCCTGTTTTGGGTATATGAGCGATAGCGATTGTAAATAATTATGTCAAGAACTATGACGAGGTTATAAACCATGCCGATTAAAGTATTAATGCCAGCTCTTTCTCCGACGATGACGGAGGGCAATCTGGCCAAATGGCACAAGAAAGAAGGCGACACGGTGAAGGCCGGTGAAGTGATCGCGGAAATCGAAACCGACAAGGCGACGATGGAAGTGGAAGCCGTGGACGAGGGCCGTATCGGCAAGATCCTTGTGCCCGCCGGAACGCAGGCCGTTAAGGTCAACGACACGATTGCCATTCTTTTGGAAGAAGGCGAGAACGACAATGCGCTGAACGAAGCAGCAAAACCGGAAGCGCCGAAAGCGGCGGCTGCTCCTGCCGCAGCGCAGGCGAGCGCGCCGGCACAGCAAGCGTCCGCACCGGCCTCTGCAGCGCCCGCAAAAAATACAGGCAGCCGCGTGTTCGCGACGCCTTTGGCAAAACGTCTGGCGCGTGAAGCGAATATCGATCTTTCGAAAATTCAGGGGTCCGGTCCGAAAGGCCGCATCGTGAAGGCCGACATTCAAGGCGGCGGCCATGCGGCGAAAGCGCCTGCACCGGCAACCGCAGCCGCGCAAGCAGCCCCGGCTTTGACGGGCGACGAAAAGGTCAACGCGTTCGGCATGGTCTACACCGAAGTGCCGGTAAACAACATCAAGAAGATTACGGC
>JAPJRC010000084.1 GCA_030824805.1 Micavibrio sp. | reverse complement strand
GTGTTAACCTGCCAATCGGTCAGGCGCTTGCCGGCCGCGACCTGAAGAAATTCAAAGCCACTGTCGGCGAAGTCGACAACCAGTTCGCTTCCATCTCAGGTGCCGCCGTCAAAGTCGCGCAGCGTCAGGTGGAAAGAGAAGAAGAGATCAACTAATAAAAAAGGCGGTTCAAACCGCCTTTTTTATTTCTCGAGAATGTCTATCAGTCGTTTTGCATCATGCGGTGCGCAGGCCTTTTGATCGTTGTCGAAATAGCAGTAGACATCGTATCCGTCCCTGACTGAGGCCTGAAATTTCCTTGCATATTTTTTGAGTGCCGGGGTTTTGTAAGATCCCTGATAGGCTTTTTCCGGCCCGTGCAGCCGCCAATACACGAAATTTCCCGTGATGACTTCCGGCGTCTGGAAACCGGCGAGATCGGATATGCACAACGACACGCCGTATTTTCGCAGCAGATCATACATATCATCGCACAACCAACTCTGGTGGCGGAACTCGATCGTGCTTTGCTTCGCCCTCTGGCCAAGCGCCTTTAGAAACAATTCCAGCCGTTCCAGATTAATCTTGAAGCTTGGCGGCAGTTGGAACAAATACGGCCCAGCTTTCTTGCCGAGCGGTTTCATCACCGTAAAAAACCGTTTGAGCGGCTCTTTGGGATCCTTCAGCCGCTTCATATGCGTGATATAGCGGCTGGCTTTGATAGAGAATACAAAATCGTTGGGCGCTGTTTTAGCCCATTTGCGCACGCTTTTGGGGTCCGGCAGATGATAGAAGCTGGTATTGATTTCGGTGGTTTTGAACTGACCGACATAAAAGGGCATGAAATCTTTTGCGGCGAGCCCTTCGGGATAAAAACTGTCCTTCCAGCCTTCATACACCCAGCCGGACGTGCCGATATAAATCCGTCCCTTGCTTTTTACCATAGGCCGCCAACGGGTGGTCAGGAGACGTGGTTCCGTCCCTTCACATAGACGCAGTAAACGGCAAGCATAACTGCCGCCAGCGCGTACCAGAAAATCGCATATTGCAGGTGTTTGTTGCGGGGCAGCCATTTCTCTTCATGGATAACGACATCCTGTAGCGGAGGATCGATATTGTCCGCATATAAAATGGCTTTGTATGTCTCGCCCAGCTCTTTGGCCTTCGCTATCTCGGCCGTATCCGGTCGGAACCAGAGATTGTTGTCTGGACTGTTCTTAGAGGTAAAGCTCGACCAGTCGGGCCAGCGGAGCAGGCCGCGCGCTGTTATATCCGTCGGCATGGTTCCCAGACGTTCATCAAGCGTGTCATTCCAAAGGTCACTAACCCAGCCCATGTTGATATAAAGGGCCTCGCCGTTGACCATGGCGGGGATGAGAAGGTGATACCCGCTGCGCCCGTCCAGAATCCGCGGGCCAAGCAGAATGGCTTTGTCCTTAAGCAGATGGGCGCTGATCGATCCATATGCGAAATGGCGTTCCTGTCTTTCAACCGCGTCTATAAGACCATCCGCCAGGTTTGTGTCAGCTTCGCGTGTGTAGGATTCCTGTAAATCCGCAATAATGGCGTCTTTCCAGTGTAGGCGCTGCATCTGCCATGTACCCAAACCGCACAGGATGGCAACGCAGATTCCGGCTATGAGGGTTTCCTTGAGCGGGATCTTCATGCCCGTACTCCATAGTAATAAGGCAGGCCGTGATGGCCTGCCTTTGATTTCGAGATTAATGGGCTGCTGGAACGGCGCCTACACTGCCCCACCAGTAAATGGCGACGAACAGGAATAGCCAGACCACGTCAACGAAGTGCCAGTACCATGCGGCGGCTTCAAAGCCGAAATGGCGCTTGGGCGTGAAATGGTTGGACTTGGCGCGCAGCCAGCAGACGAACAGGAAGATTGTTCCTACGAATACGTGGAATCCGTGGAAGCCTGTCGCCATGTAGAAAGTCGACGGGAACACGCCGTCTTTGAATTTAAATGTGGCGTGAGCGTATTCGTACATCTGGAAGCACAGGAAGAAGAAGCCCAGAGCGGCAGACAAGCCGAGGCCGAGCGCCACATCCTTGTTCTTACCTTCGAGAATGGCGTGGTGCGCCCATGTGACCGTGCAGCCGGACAGCAGCAGGATCATGGTCATCATGAAGGGCAGGTCGAATGCCGGAATGGTCTCGAACTGCGGCGGCGGCCATGTGCCGGCGGTGTATTCAGCGCGCAGGTACTGATGGGATTCCGAAGGATAGAGGGAGGCGTCGAAGAAAGCCCAGAAAAAGGCGACGAAGAACATAACTTCGGACGCAATGAAGAGCGCCATGCCGAAGCGCAGGCCGACCTCGGTAATGCCGTTATGCACGTTCTCTTTTACGGTTTCAAAGATAATGTCTTTCCACCAGAAGAACATGCAGGCCATGATGGCAAGAAGTCCGAGAACAATACCTTTCAGGCCAAAGGCGAAATCGCCGATTTTCACATCATGGGCGTAAAGCACAAAGCCTACAGCGGCGAGACCGCCTGCAAACGCGCTGGCCAACGGCCAGATACTCGGGCGCACAAGATGGTACGGGTGCGGTTTACCGGTTGTGTCGTATTCTACATGTTCGCCCATGGCGGTATCCTTGAAAGTCTGGTTGGGTAAATTTATAGGGATTTCGTCTTAGTCTTTCGGCGCATTGTAAAATTGTTCCAGTGCCTTATCAAGCTCTTCCGACTCAGCCGGGAAAAACGTGTACGAGAGCGTGATATGGTCCACGTCCTCCATCTCAGGGTCTTCGTCCATCTTTGGGTCGACATAGTAAACAACCGGCATCTGCATTTCCTCGCCGGGTTTTAACATTTGCTCTGCAAAGCAGAAGCACTGGATTTTGTGGAAATATTGCCCGGCCTTTAACGGCGTTACGTTAAACAGCGCGGTGCCTACGCTGGTCTGCGACCCGCGGTTTTTGGCCACAAAAGAAATCAGACCCTGTTGTCCCAGACGAACTTCTTCCGAGAATTTTTCCGGTTTAAACGACCAGTTTATGTGGCGGGACGTGTTTGTGTCGAAGCGTACGGTGATCTTGCGGTCCAGTTGTGTGTCGGGAAGCTTCTCGGCCTTCATGGTGGTACCGCCGAAACCCGTTACCTGACAAAACAGACGATACAAAGGCACAGACGCGAACGCCAGCCCGACCATCAGTATGACGGTCAGGAACACAAGGCTGATCGTTTTGGTGTTTTTGTCCATTACGACGATGTTCTGTTGAAGGCTAACCCTGCTGGATACTGTCCGGTTGGCATAATCTCAAGCCGGTTTATATTTACATGTTGTGGCAGCGTGGCGGCCCAGAAAACGGCTTCGGCCACATCATCAGCGGTAAGCGATTTTGTGCCGGCGTACACCTTGGCGGCGCGCTCGGTATCGCCCTTGAAACGCGCCAGCGAGAACTGGGTTTCAACCTGCGCCGGTTCCAGATTTGTAACGCGCACATTCTTGCTTGAAAGATCTGCGCGGATTGAAAGCGAGAATTGCTTTACGAACGCCTTGGCGGCGCAATACACGTTACCGCCCGCATAGGGATAGCTTCCGGCCGTAGAACCTATGTTTATGATGTGGCCGCGTCCGCGCTCCACCATCCCTTCGACGACAAAACGTGTCATACGTGCGAGGGCTTTGATATCAACCTCGATCATGGTTTCCCAATCGTCGATATCCGCCTCGTGTGCGGGCTCCAGACCGAGCGCCAGTCCCGCATTGTTAACCAGAAGGTCAATATTCTTGAAGTCAGCGGGAAGGGCGGCAAGGGCAGCCTTCATCGCATCTTTGTCAGTGATGTCGAAGACCATGGGATACGAACCCGGATATTCGCGGCAAAGCGCGCCGACTTTGGCCGTGTCGCGTCCGTGCAGGATGAGTTTTGATCCGATCGCCGCAAAGCGTTTGGCAAAAGCCTTGCCGAAATCGCCGGTGGCGCCCGTAATCAGGACGATGTCTGGCTTGTAATCAGGCATTGTTGGCTATCTTGATCATCGTGATGATCCAGATGAGCGCGATCCACGCGGTAATCGCGGCAAGGATCATGTAATTTTTTGCGCGCTTGCGCTTGTGAAGATCGGAAAGGGGCATGTCTAAACCTTGTCTATCATCAGGGCGGCGAACAAGGCGAACAAATAGAACACCGAGTAGCCGAACATCAAACGTGCGCTGCGGTCTGTTTTATCAACCAGAACGCGGAAATTTGTGAACAGGAAAAACACCGAGAGTGCAAAAGCGAAAATGCCATAGCCAAGCCCCGCGATGCCCAAAATGTAAGGGGCAACAGCGAGCGGAATAAGCAAGAGCGTGTAGGCCATCATCTGGATTTTGGTGGAGCGTTCACCCGCGACAACAGGCATCATCGGTATGTTTGCCGCCTTGTAATCGGAATTTGCGAACAGCGACAGCGCCCAGAAATGCGGCGGCGTCCAGAAGAAGATTATGCAGAACAGAACGATGCTTGCGATCGTGATGTCGCCTGTTACGGCGGCCCATCCGATCATGGGGGGGAAAGCGCCTGCGGCGCCGCCAATGACGATGTTTTGCGGCGTGCGCCGTTTCAGCCACATCGTGTAGACGAACACATAAAATAGATTCGCAATGCCAAGCAACGCGCCCGCCGTCCAGTTGACGGCAACGCCCATTGTCATGACGGACAGCAACGAAAGGATAACCCCGAATGAAAGGGCCTCATCAGCGTTAACGCGGCCCAGCGGAATAGGGCGGTTTTTCGTGCGCTTCATAATCGCATCGATGTCGCGGTCGTACCACATATTGATGGCTCCGGCCGCGCCCGCACCGATAGCGATGCACAAAACGGCTGTAGCAGCGATGACGGGGTGGAGATTGGCAAAGCCCGGCGCAACCCACATGCCAGCAAACCCTGTGAAGACGACAAGGCTCATCACCTTGGGTTTTAACAAGGTGAAATAGTCCTTTACGGAAGCTTCCTGGATATCGGCCATGGCGAGAGCGTCACTCATGGCCTTGTTGTACCATGGAGGGCGGGAAAATCACCTGAAATTTTAGTTGTTGCCGAAGTCCGGACCGGTTTTGGATGGTGCATTCGTGGGCGGAAGATTCTCTCTGAAATATTTGACATTCCGCAGCGTGTGTTCAAGCGCGATGCTGTAGCGGCCGAACTCATTAACGTCTTTCGGCGCGCATTCCATGGCGAGTTCTGCATAGTCCTGCGCTTCACCGAGGTGGAATTCCTCCAGAGACGTTTGCGCGTGGGTTACCGAAATATGCTGGGCGATAGCACAGACGGCGTTGATAAGGCCCGTGTTGCCCAGCTCTTCCTGATCGCGTGCGAATTGTTTGATATATTTCAAAGATTTCATCGCATAACGCTCTTCGGGTCCAAGAACGTCGAAGGCTTCTACTATTACCGGCACCATAATGGCCATATCCGGATCGGAGGGGTTCAAGGTGACAAGTTTTACAAAATTGTCATATGCCTGTTTGAGATGCTTTGATGCATCTGACGGATTGGCGCGCACGTCCTGAAAATTATCCCGGATTTCTCCGAGAATCGCATCTCGTCCTTTCGCACTTTGCGTGTATGGACCTGTAAGCGTTTTCATTCCCCACCGTCTTTTCTAAAAGTCGGGTCTGTATACAGAAAAACAGGTAATCTGACAATATATTTTACATATGTATAAGTATTGTTATTTATCAATATGTTATACTATTAAAATTGCAGAATACGGGCTGCCGCTGCATCATCCACAGGGCGGAATTCGACAATGGAATCAGAGATCAGGCCAAAGAATTCGTCTTTTTTGGCCAGAGAGTCGAATTCAAAGCCCATGATCGCCCGGCCAACCGATTCGCCCGTGTACGCATAATTGAAGTAACAGACATTTGCGGTGCCGGATATTTTTCGCAAAAGATCGCGAAGGGCGCCTTTACGTTCTGGAAATTGTATGTGCATCAGGACCGGCTGTTTGAACAGGGCCGGATTGTAATTTATGATGCGGTACTGGATGTCCGGATCGAGCGTAACATCTTCGAACCGTACGCCCGCTTTGCGTAAATCATCGTCCAGCAATTCCATTTTTTCAGGAGCGGCTTCAAGGCCGATGATAGGCCAGGCTTCATCGTCACTGATCTTGCCGTACAGGAATTCAGACACGGACAGGTCTTTAAAATGTTTGTCGAGAAGCGAGAGCAGTCCGCCGCGCTCTTCCCCGATATGGAAACGCAAGTAACGGCGGCGATGCGATCCGATGGCGGATCTCTGCGCAATTTGCGAAAGTTTGCCGAAATCCATATTCGCGCCGGTCAGCACGCACAACATTTTACGGTCACGTACTTCATCGGGATAGGCGTTCGCGTACTGCGTCAATCCCGCAAGTCCCATAGCGCCCGAAGGTTCCGGTATTACGCGGCTGGAATCCCACATGCGCTGGATGGCTGCTGCGACTTCCTCGTTGGTAACGGTGATGTATGCGTCCACGTACTTGCGGCAGATTTCAAAACCGATATCGCCTGGACGCGTAACGGCCGTACCGTCACAGAACGTGTCGACGGAATTGAGGGTGATCTGCTGGCCAGCCTCTACAGATTTCTTCATGGACGCCTGATCGACGCCTTCAACACCGATAATCTTGATATTCGGATTGTGAAGTTTGAGCCAAGCGGCCACCGCCGCCGCCATGCCGCCGCCGCCGATTTGCAGAAACGCGAAATCAAACGGCCCTTGGCCGGAAAGCATGATTTCGTCGGCGATCGTTGCCTGTCCCGCCATGGTATAGATGTCGTCGAACGGGTGAACGTATGTCAGTTTGTGCTTTTCCACGTACTGTTTCGCGGCGTCTGCGGATTCATTGTATGTGTCGCCGTGCAGGATGATCTCGACATGATCGCCGCCGTGGCGTTTGACGGATTTCTGTTTCATCATCGGTGTCGAAAGCGGCATGAAAATCTTGGCCTGCAGCCCCAGCTTTTTCGCGGCGAGCGCAACACCCTGCGCGTGGTTGCCCGCAGAGGCCGCGACAACGGTTGTGCAACCTGTGTTTTCGTGATGGGCGTGCACGGCGTTGTAGGCGCCGCGCCATTTGTATGCGTTGATGGGACCCAGATCCTCGCGTTTGACGAACACACGGTATTCTTCGCCGTTGCTGCGGATTTCCTGCAAGGGCGTGGCGGTTCCGGCCTGGTAAACGCGCGTCCGGGCGCGAAGCGCCTCTTCAAACAATTGTTCTGCAGTGGTTTTGGTCATGGATGCCGCTCTTTTTCGCGGATACTCAAGCAAGTTTTTGAATTTAATGCAAGTTTTCTAAATCATCCTGCATTATCCGGACCGCTGCTCTGAATGCTTCAAGGTCCGTGAACATGTCTGGGGGATTGGCTTGGGAAACAGAAAGCGAACGCGTTAGCGCGCAGCCGAGCATGAGATTGTCGAACAGGCCGAATTCCTCTACCAGCATGCCGTCCTGATCGCGCCAGTCTGCACCATCCTTCCGCAGCGTGTAGAGCGCCTTGGTACGCGTTATATAATCGCCCGCAACTGTGGTGTAGGCGTAAATCGGTTTGTTGAGCGCGTCCATGAACCCGATCTCGTAGGCTGTACCGACATCGGCGCTAGGGCCACGAAAGGGTGTAAGATTGGCAAGGATGGCGTCAGCCTCGCGCATCATCTCGCAATTTTTGTCTTTTATGATTTTTGCCTGTTTGTCGAGTGCAATGTCGGGCAGCACATTGTTATCGAAGGGATGAAGCCCTTCAAAACCATATTCGGCCATAATGTCTTTTTTGCGCTGCGCGAATGCAAGAGCGTCGGGTAG
>JAPJRC010000083.1 GCA_030824805.1 Micavibrio sp. | reverse complement strand
GTATATTCAAGAACCGACAGACGCGGGCGTGTAACGATTTCAATGTAGGGAACAAGGCCGGACAAAATGGGGCGGATTGTGTCCGACCCCATAAACATCGTCGCCTCTGTCCCCCGCGCACGAAGCAGACGGTCGGTAAAGATATGGCCGCGGTCAGGATCCGCGCAGAGCTGGATCTCATCGACCGCCAGAAATTCGAACCTTTGCTCCACCGGCATGGATTCAACGGTGCACATGAAATACTTCGCCTGCGGCGGAATGATCTTTTCCTCGCCCGTCACCAACGCCACATGCGCCTTGCCCTTTTGCGCGCATATGCGGTCGTAATTTTCACGCGCCAGAAGACGGAGCGGAAAACCGATACAACCTGTTTTGTAGCTGAGCATCTGTTCGATGGCGTAATGGGTCTTGCCCGTGTTGGTCGGGCCTAAAACCGCCGTAACCCGCCCATCGCCCTTGACCGCCGTGTTGGTGACATTCATATATCTGATGTACTTCGGAAAATAACTTTTTCAAACAGATAAGCCATAAAGATGGCACATTTTCCCGCTTTATTCGTTGGTGGATTTTTTAAAAGGACACTCTTATGAAGAAATTACTGGTTCTAGCTGTTGCCAAAAAGCTTCTCTTCCTCGCCCTTCTCGCGTTTTTCATGGCGCCCGATGCCAACGCCGCAGCACCTGTGGACGATGCCCGTGTGCAAATCCTGAAAGGCCAGATCGAAGGCTTTCTTGAAAACCAGAAATCCATGGCACTGAAAAACGGCTGCAAGCTGGACACAAAAGGCGCAGTCACCGTTGAACAGGCCGATGGCTATTACGCCTTCACTCTCCCCCACATGACGTACACGGATTCCAAAGGTATCCGCTCCGAGATCGGCATGATCGCCGTGAACGCAACCCCGGATGCAGGCAATGACTGGAAAATTTCCGTGGCCCTGCCAACACCGATCAGCAGCTTTACCGCAAACGGCGCTGAAGCCTTCCGCACCGAAATCGGCAATCAGACCGCAACCGGTATATGGAATGAAAAGCTAGGCCACTTTGTTTCGCTCGATGCCAATCTCGGCAATGTCCAGTTGAACAACCTGATCGACCAAAGCACGGTCACCGTAAACGGCGTTTCCTTTAATTCCAAGCTTACGGAGCAGGACCCCGAAGCTTACACGGGTGCCGCCAATATGATCCTGTCCGCTGTTTCCATCTATCACGCCGATACCAATTTCCGTGGCACGGTGCCGACGATTGCATTCCGCACCAACCTCGCCGACCGCGCATCGAAAACACCGATGACCAGGGAGCAAGTGAAGAACCGCCCGCAAAACAAATATCCTGATGGCTACAACATCTTTGCCTTCTTGTTCGGCGCACCGGAACGTGTGACAGGAACAATTACGGGCCTTGATGCGGTCAACGCACAGCTGCAGCAATCCATGATCACGGCCAGCCCCAACGAACGCGCGAAAATACTGCAATCCATTCTTGCGGTGAGCGCTGTTTCCGGTATGGGCAAACCCGTACCGAACGATCCGGCCAGCAAATCCTACGACATCGTGTTCGGTCAGAACGGCAATGTCACGCTGAACGGCACGGATATCGGCAGCCTGACGAAAATACAGCCCACTGCCAGCGGCGCTACAGCAGGTACGCCAGTACTCCGTTAAGCCTTTGCAGGCCAGCCTTCGTCGCCTGCAACGTCTGGCCATCGCATAGCAGAAGCCCTTCGTTACGGAGGGCTTCTATTTTTTTCGGAACTATCAGGTTTTTAAAATCATCCCCGCCTTCGGATTCCAGACGCGCAACGGGAATGCCTTCTTGCAGGCGCAATCCCATCATCAGACATTCTGTGAAACGGTCCCGTGCCGACAGGCTTTCGAACTCATGCGCGCCATGCCCCTGCTCCGCCACCTTCGATAACCAGATGTCCGGCGCACGGTGGCCGCGCGTAGCCTGCTTGTGACCGTTCACCGTCAAACGCCCGTGCGCACCGGGTCCGACGCCGACATAATCCGTGTAACGCCAATAAGTGAGGTTATGACGCGATTCCTGCCCCACGCGCGCGTGGTTGGAAACCTCATAGGCCGGCATGCCTGCCTCTTCGAGAAGCGTTTGTGTAACCTCGTACAAATCGCCTGCTACTTCTTCCTCAGGAATTTTGAACTCTCCGCGTTCATGCATCATGTAGAACGGCGTGCCTTTTTCTATGGTGAGCTGGTACAGCGACAAATGATCGCCCGCGAGCTTGATGGCTTCACGCAATTCTTTTTCCCATTCTGAAACCGTTTGCTGTGGCCGCGCGTAAATAAGGTCGAACGAATAACGATCAAACACTTGCGCCGCGCTTTCGATGGCGCGTCTGGCGCCCGCAGCGTCGTGCTTGCGCCCCAGGAAACCAAGATCGCGCTCGATAAGCGATTGCACCCCGATGGATACGCGATTGATTCCCGCGTTGTTAAATGCACGAAACTTTTCGATCTCCACGGATGTCGGATTGGCTTCGAGTGTAATTTCACAGTCGTTTGAAATACGCCAGTGTCGCTGTATCTCGTCGATCACCAACGCCGCCGTGGCCGGCTCCATCAGCGATGGCGTGCCGCCGCCGAAAAACACGGATGTCACCGTGCGGTCTTTGCTAAGATCTGCGAAGTGGGAAATTTCGCGCTTGTAGGCCTCGCGCCAGGCGTTGTGATCTATCGTCTCAGCCACGTGCGAATTGAAATCGCAATACGGGCATTTGGATGCGCAGAACGGCCAATGAACATAAATTCCGAATTGGCCGTTCTGCATAATCTTTAGGCAGCCTTGCTCTGGCCTTCGAGCGTGGCGTCCAGCGTGATTTCCGCATTGAATAATTTGGAAACCGGGCATCCGGCTTTCGCTCCGGCGGTAATTTCTTCGAATTGCGCCTGCGTAATACCGGGGATCTTTGCACCCAACGTCAGTTCCGATTTCGTAATCGAAAATCCGCCTGCATCAGGCACAACCGTTACAGCGCATTCTGTTTCAAGAACATCCGCTGTAAAACCGGCCTTGTTCAGACCAAAAGCCAGCGCCATCGTAAAGCAAGCAGCGTGTGCGGAAGCCAGCAACTCTTCAGGGTTTGTATGTTTGCCGTTTTCGAAACGGGAATGAAACTCATAAGGTGTGTTTTCCAGCACACCGCTTTGCGAAGAAATGCTTCCATTGCCTTCCTTGCCTGTGCCTTTCCAGATTGCTTTGGCCGTTCTCGTAATACCACTCATATGCTTTCTCCTTTTAAATAATGAATAAATTTTTCAACCGCTCTGGCGCGGTGGGATATCGCATGTTTTTGGTCTGCTTCCATCTCGCCAAAGCTCTTGTCATACGTATCAGGTACGAACATAGGATCATAGCCGAAACCTGCAAGCCCCCTTGGAGGCCACACAATCTGGCCGTTTACACGGCCTTCGAACACTTCCGTACGCCCGTCGGGATAGGCCAGAACCAGTACCGATGTGAAATAAGCGGAACGGTCGGGATTGCTGCCCAGCTTGTCGTTCACAAGCGCCATTGCCTTTTTGAAATCCTTTTCCGGACCAGCCCAATCGGCGGAATACACGCCGGGTTCCCCGCCTATACCGTTCACGGACAAACCGCTGTCGTCGGACAGGCACGGAAGCCCGCATGCTTTCATCGCCGTCACCGCCTTCATCGTCGCGTTCTCGATAAAGGTTGTCCCGGTCTCTTCTGGTTCGATCAAACCAAGATCGCCCGCACTTTTTATTTCGCCGACAAGCCCCTTCAAAAGCGTATCAAACTCTTTCAGCTTCCCCTTGTTATGGGAGGCGATGACGAGCGTATGGATCATGCCAGCGTTTTTTCCTGCAATGTTTTCAATTCGCCGCAGCCCTTGCGTGCGAGATCGAGCAGCGTGAGGAATTGCTCTTGCGTGAACGGATCTTTTTCCGCCGTGCCTTGAATTTCGACGATGCCGCCTTTGCCTGTGATGACAAAGTTGGCATCTGTGTCGGCGGCGGAATCTTCGATGTAATCAAGATCGAGCACGGGTGTGCCTTCATGGATACCACACGAAATGGCGGCGACGGAATCCGTGAGCGGCACTTTCGGAATAAGCCCGAGTTTTACAAGATGCTGGAACGCCTGCGCCATCGCGACATAACCGCCAGTGACGGACGCGGTGCGCGTGCCGCCATCGGCCTGGATAACGTCACAGTCTATTTTCACCTGACGCTCGCCAAGACCTTGCAGATCGACAACAGCGCGAAGCGCGCGTCCGACCAGACGTTGAATTTCCTGTGTGCGGCCCGACTGCTTGCCTTTGGCGGCTTCGCGGTCCATGCGCTGGTGCGTCGAACGCGGCAGCATGCCGTATTCCGCCGTGACCCATCCCTTGCCCGTGTTTTTCATCCAGCCCGGCACTTTTTCTTCGATCGTCGCGGTGCAGAGAACATGTGTGTTACCGAATTTTATCAGACACGATCCTTCGGCGTGCTTCGAATAGTTCGGAATGATTTCGATTTCACGCAGTTGGTTGGCGGCTCGGCCGGAGGGTCGGGTCATGGTTTCTCTCTTCCTTTGTTACAGGGCTATCTATATAGTATCGCTTATGAAAACGGTAGTGTCTTATACCACTCTGGACGACCGCGCGAGGGATATCTTCCGCCATATCGTCGAAACCTATGTCGCGCACGGCGAACCCGTGGGATCGCGCACGCTTTCGCGGAATTTCGATCTGTCCCCCGCCACCATCCGCAATGTCATGGCGGACCTCGAAGATCTCGGCCTTCTGGAATCGCCGCACGTATCGGCAGGCCGCCTGCCCACCACGCAAGGCCTTCGCTATTTCGTCGACGGTATTCTCGAGATCGGCACGCTGAGTGAAGCCGAACGCCGCGCGCTGGAATCCGAATACAAGGAATCGAATTCGGTTTCCGATATGCTCGACCAGGCAAGCCGCATGCTTTCGGGCCTGTCTTCCAGCGCAGGGCTGGTCGTCGCGCCAAAAGCGGACAAAGCCATCCGCCATATAGAATTCGTATCGCTTGCTCCCACGCGCGCGCTTGCCATCATCGTTCCCGAAGACGGCATGGTTGAGAACCGCGTGATGGAACTGCCCGCAGGCATTACGCCCGATATCCTGAAGCACGCGAGCAATTTCCTCTCCGAACGCCTCTACGGCAAAACATTCGGCGAAATGCGCGGCGCCATTAGGGAAGAAATAAAAGCGCGCCGCGGCGAGCTTGGCGAAATGATGTCCCGCATCGTCGAAGACGGTCTTGCGTTACAAACAGGCGACGGAACGCTTATCGTGCGCGGCACTTCGAAACTGCTCGATCAGGGCTCGATTCAGGATCTGGACCGAGTCCGCCTTCTGATGGAACAACTCGAAGCCAAAGAAACCGTTTCGAAGCTTCTGGAAGAAGCTTCGAACGCCGATGGGGTAAAAATTTTCATCGGCGCGGAAAACCCGGTTTTCGGCGGCACGGGACACTCCCTCATCCTGACCCCCTACCGTGGCGGCACGGGATCCTTCGTCGGGGCCGTCGGCGTAATTGGCCCTGCGCGCCTTGATTATGCAAAAATAGTCCCGTCCGTTAACTTTATGGCCGAGATTATTGCCCGCAACATCCGCAAGCTCTCGGAAGGTTAATCTGGATATTTGGACAGGCGGAATTGCCCTTCCGCCTTCATATCTGTATCTTTGTGCAAACGGAGTATTCGCCTTGAAAAAGATCCTGACCCTTTCTGTCGCTATTTTGGCCCTGTCCGGCGGGTTTGCGCCTGTTTTCGCGCAAGATGACACCCTGCCGGAATCGATGACCTACGACCCGCAATATCAAGGCTGGGTCAACCAGACGGCCGAGCAAATCCGCAGCGCCCAGCGCGCGAGTCTCGCCGACAAGGGCTTTATCAAGCCCGATGTGGTGCAGATCGCCGTCGTCCACCATCCCTACATGGAAGACGACCAGTTCGGCATCCAGATGGCCGTGCCGGATATGATCAGCGGGTGCTTTACCCTCACCCCGCTGGAATACGAAGCGAAGTTCACCGAACCGCATTTCCTTGATATCAAGGTCAAGAAATACCGCCGCGTGGCACCCGAAGGCTCCGCCGCCACACGCAAGTGTGACAACCAGAACAAAATGTCCACCGCCCTGATGGTGCTGAGCAAGAAAGACTTGCAGGACAAAGGCACACAGGAAATCCGCTTCTCGACCGAGACCGGCACGGACAATTACCGCATCATCCTGACCGAAGATCACCTTGAACTCGTGCCGCGCAGCATGATGATATTCAAAGGCCAGAATATGGGCGGCCCGCTTAAGGACCGTATCCTGTATTCCTTCGCCAGCGACAAGATGATTGCCTTGCAGGTGCCCATGGCGAACCCCGGCGAAAATCTTTCCTATGAAATAGAAACTTTTGCCCGCACACGCGCTTTGACGCCGGTTAACCCTGGTGCGGCGACATGGTCTGGAAACGGCATGGCGACATACTATTTCTATGACGACAACGGGCATATCATTGACCAGATCGGTGAAAACGGTTACGCCGAATTGGGACAGATCGCGGTCAACCGCCCGTATGACGGTCCCGAGGGCCGCACGACAACTGCCGTCCCGCTCAGCGTTTTTGTAACGCGTCCGGGTACACAGCTTTAAAACAACTGGAAGTAAAATGACGAACGAATCCGAACAACAACCGGAAGCAACGCCGGACATCACCCCTGAAACGCAAGCCGACATCGGCGAAGCCTCGGCTGGCGCCGCGCCTGTCGATCTTTCAGCTGCCAAAATAAAGGCGCTGGAAGCTGAGTTGGCCGATGCCAAGGACAAGATGATGCGCGCACTCGCCGATGCGGAAAACACGCGCCGTCGTGCCGTCAAAGACCGCGACGATGCAGGCAAATATGCCGTGTCCTCGTTTGCCAAGGATTTGCTCGACTTCTCCGACAATTTCCACCGCGCGTTGGCCGCCATTCCGGCCGAACTGCACGACGATGAACGTGTGGGCGCCATCATCTCCGGTCTGGAAGCGATGGATACACAATTGCTCAAGACATTCGACCGTCATGGCATTAAGAAAATCGAGCCGCTCGACGAAACCTTCAACCCGAACTTCCACGAAGTGATGTTTGAAGCCCCTATCCCCGGCAAGCCGGGCGGCGTGGTCATCCAGGTGGTCGAGGCTGGCTATGTTCTGAACGACCGTCTGCTCCGTGCCGCCAAGGTAGGCATATCCAAAGGCGGATCCGGAACAGATCATCAGGTTGATAAATCAGCATAATTCGCGGATTTTAAGAAAAACGTTGTCATTTACATAAAAATGAAATAGTTTAGCCCGGCGTTAAAACGGGCTGATTTTTCCATGAGAACAAAAGCACAAAATTCCGTAGGCATTCACGATCTCGTCGTGGCGGATTTCCGTACGGAAAACATGCAGGATCAGGTAAGGCAATGGCGGATCAGCAACCATGTGCCCTATGCGGAAAGCTGCGCCCGCCAGATATGGTTTGGCAGCACGCAGGCCTTCGAAACATTTCCCAGCGACAAGATTCACGGACATTCCTACACGCTGCACCACGGTGCCAACGCCTACCAACATTTGATGCGCCTTAATCTCGGACTGCTGAGCCGCCAGTTCGGCGAAACGAATATCGCCGGCCAGTTTTATAACGGCTGGGCTGAAATGCACAAAACCTACCCGGAAAAAGCGAAACCGTATGACACGCTGGTGCAGCAGTTAACCAACGACACGCGCCTTATCCGCGGCCTGATCATGCCGGACTGGAAAATGAAAGTGCATGAATTGGCCGCACGCGATCTTTCCGGCATGCAAAATCAGGACTCGGTTCTGGTCATCGGTCACCTCACCGAAAAAGGTCATATCTCACCGATGACAGATATGCTCGTGCGCAAGCTGACCAGCAACGAAAACATGCGCGCACGTGAAGTTCTCATCACGCATCCGGACCCCCAAACCAAAAATAAACTGCTCGAAGAACTGAAGGGGTTGAAGGATTCCAAACGCATTCGCGGCGATGTTTCCGCGTTCGATTTCGACGACCTTTCGGTGGCATTCGAACTATACGATCGTGTGTATATCACTATGCCCATGGGCCTAAATCCCGAAGCGGACCAGACGATCATCAATGCCTGGAAAGGCCGTAACGCCGAAGAAAACACGATCACCCATTTGCGCGCACCGGCTGAAAATATGGCTGCATCGCTCAAGCCGTGGATCATCGCGGATCTCGACAATTACACCAGCCCTGAAGATATCCGTGAAGAGATGGTAAAACGCGAACGCAACAACACGAAACTTGCGCAGGATGCCGAAAATACGATTTTGAAATGCATACAGCTCCGTCTTCAGGGACTGCAACCTTCGCGCAAAACTCTGGACGCCGTTGCGGACGCTCCACCGCCCCAACCCAACTGCGGTTGATCCAGACAGGTTTTATCCACGTATAAATAACAGGAACATGAAAAAGCCGCCTGAAAACAGGGGCTT
>JAPJRC010000082.1 GCA_030824805.1 Micavibrio sp. | reverse complement strand
GACAAGACATCTTCGAGCATTTCGATTGTTTGCGGTCCGACATCGACGGCTTCTTCTTCGGCAGGCATTTCTTCGGTCTTGCGGATTTCGAACGGTGCGTTTTCACCGAACTTGGTCACGCAAACGCGGTCGATTGGCAGAAGCAGTTCGCATCCGGCTTTTTCACATGTTGCCATGATGGTTTTGGCTTCGTCGATCATGTCACGCTCGCACAGCGACTTGCCGACTTCGATGCCTTTGGCCGCGAGGAAGGTGTTTGCCATGCCACCGCCAAGGAAGAGGTAATCCACTTTTTTGACAAGGTTGTTGAGCACGGAAAGCTTGGTCGAGATTTTCGAGCCACCGACGATAGCGATCACAGGCTTTTTCGGGGATTCCAGCGCGTTGTTCAATGCGTTGAGTTCCGCTTCCATCAGGAAGCCCGCAGCCGTGGGAAGACGGTGCGCAAGACCTTCGGTGGAAGAGTGCGCGCGGTGCGCGGCGGAGAAGGCGTCGTTCACATAGATATCGCCGAGCTTTGCGAGCTCCGCCGTGAACGCGGCGTCATTCTTTTCTTCGCCCGCGTGGAAGCGGACGTTTTCTAGCAAAACGACTTCGCCATCGTTCAGGGCGGAAACGGCCTTGGCGGCTTCGTCGCCGATGCAGTCATTGGCGAAAGCGACTTTTACGCCCCAGCTTTTTTCACAAACCGGTGCAAGGAAAGCCTGGGAGAATTCTGTGTCGGCGGCGGATTTCGGGCGGCCGAAGTGAGAAAGAAGAACGGTCTTTGCGCCGGCCTTTGTCAGGAAATCAATGGTTGGCTTCAAACGGTCGATACGGGTTGTGTCTGTAACCTTACCGTCTTTGGCAGGCACGTTCAGGTCAGCGCGTACGAGCACGCGTTTGCCTTTGAGGTCGAAATCACGAAGGGTTTTGAAAGACATTTGTACTTCTCCTTATTGGTATAGCGTTTTCGCATTTTCCGTGGCCTCTATCAAGCGCGAACGGATGGCGGGGTCGAGCGCCGAATGGCCGCCGTCCGGTACCACGACGTAATCGGCTTCGGGCCAGTGCTGGTGCAGGCGATAGGCGGTGCTGACCGGGCAAACGGCATCATACCGGCCATGAATGATGACAGAGGGAATGGCGCGGAACCGGTCGACCTTGAGGATAAGACTATCCTTGGGATCTATCCTGTTGTTCCGGAAATAATGGCATTCGAGGCGCGCCAGTGCCAGAACTTGTGCCTTTTGTTCATCTGTCGTGATGGTTTCGTAATTGGGGATGAGCGAGCTGCAGGCGCTCTCATACAGGCCCCAGCGTATTGCGGCTTCCAGCGCTTCCTGTTTGTTGCTGCCCGTAAGGCGTCTGTAATAGGCTTCGAGCAAATCCAGTTGCTCATTGCGGGGAATATAATCCGCGAATTGTTCCCATGCTTCGGGAAAGATGTTGCGTATGCCGTACAGCCACCAGTCTATTTCTTCCTGCTCCAGCAAAAAGATTCCGCGCAGGATCATGCTCAGGCAGCGATCAGGATGTTCGGCCGCATATGATAGCGCAAGTGTTGATCCCCACGAGCCACCAAACAAATGCCAGCGCCCGATCGACAAGTGCGTGCGGAGTTTTTCCATGTCGGCGACAAGATCCGCCGTTGTGTTGTGATCGATGGAGCCGTGCGGCGAACTGCGCCCCGCGCCGCGCTGGTCGAACAGTATGATGCGGTAATGATCGGGATCGAAGAAACGTCGCTGTACCGGTGATGTGCCCGCACCAGGGCCGCCGTGGAGAAGGATGACTGGAACACCATCCGGATTTCCTGATTGTTCCCAGTACATCTGGTGTCCGTGCTCTAGCAAAATAAATCCAGAAGAATACGGTTTGATTTCGGGGAAAAGGCCAAGCAGCGGCGTCCGGCGATAACCGTATTCCGAGGAAGGGGGCAATGTCTTGTCGTAGCTTTGGGCCATGGCCAATACTTAACGTATTAAGGATTGAGCTGTCCAGTTTGCGGCAGTATCTGTGTGTTTTCCACAGGCGCTGTGGATGATTTTGTGGATGGGATGTGGGTAAAGCGGCGTATTCTGTACTATATGCACAGAGAATCGTAAAATGCATGAAACCGCCCGCAGCCCGTATCAAATAGGCCGGATAGAATATCTGGATGGTTTGCGCTGTTTTTCCATCATGGCTGTATTGTTCTTCCATTATTTCAATTCCTGGGCCATGCCGCAGCTGGAAATATGTCCCTACGGCGAACTGCTCGCCGGGCCATTCAAGTATGGCTATCTGGGAGTTGAAATGTTTTTCATGATTTCCGGTCTGGTTATCATGATGACGCTCGCACGATGCAGAAGTTGGCAAGAGTTTGCAGTGCGCCGTGCCGCGCGCCTTGTGCCGGCCATGATTTTCTACAGCCTGTTAACATTTTGCATTGTGACCGCTTTCGCGCCGAATGTGTTTCAGGTATCGGCGCTCGGATTCATACCGTCCTGGCTGTTCATCATGCCGGAATTCCTGAACTGGATTTTTAAAACCAGCCAATTCAATAGCATCGATAGCGCGTATTGGTCTCTGTATGTCGAAGTAAAATTCTACATCATGATCGGCGCATTGTATTTTCTGTCAGGGAAAAATTTTTACCGAAACACTTTAGCGTTTTTTATTGCGACGTTTTTTCTGTCTGACCTGTTTTTCTTTATGGGATGGGAAAGCCTTCATTCATTTACAAGTTACGTTTCGGCGCCGAAATATTTCCCATGGTTTCTGATAGGCATAGGATTTTATCTGTTTCTGCAAAGCGGGATGCGTCTCTATTGCGCAGCGTTCATTGCCGCAGGGGTCGTACAGC
Source organism: Micavibrio sp. (assembly GCA_030824805.1). Lineage (GTDB taxonomy): Bacteria > Pseudomonadota > Alphaproteobacteria > Micavibrionales > Micavibrionaceae > Micavibrio_A. Next base: position 5,957 of record JAPJRC010000082.1, on the reverse strand, counting down.
TTTGGGTCTTGGCCCTCATCGAGCCGAGCGCAACGCGTTTTATAACTCCTGTGCTTTTGCCATTGCTGTTCTTTGCTGTCTTGCAGTGGCGCCCTTTGCAGGGTTTTCTTTCGTGGCGCCCTTTCGTGGCCGTAGGCGTTGCCTCGTATGGATTGTATTTATTTCATCAATATGCCGGATTGGTGCTTATTCAGAACATAGCCGAAGCCCTCGGTCTTACGGGCTGGCCTTCGGTGTCGGTTGCTGTTGCGGTCACAGGCGTCTTTATAGGCTTTACAATGCTTGTGTTCCGTTTTGTGGAATATCCGCTCAATCGTTGGGCGGTGAACCGATGGGCTGCGAAACGGTAGAGGGTTTTTCCACAGGCGCTGTGGATGATTCGGTGGGCGGTTCTGTGGATGGCCGCGATGTTGTCACAATCTCTAGCCGTTCGGGAGTTTCAAGTTCCATAAACGGGCCGTTCCATTGGCGTATCCAGCCTCGTACGCGCACGGTTTTGCCAGACAGCGACATCGGGTCTGTGCCAGAGCGGGCAAGCGCTTTGCGCAAGGACGGGGTGATCATAACCGTAAAATCTTTTTTCCAGTCTGTTCCGAAATTTAAATAGAGATTGTTTTTGGATGTGGCTGAGCGGCTGATCGTGCCTTCAACAACACGAAACTGGCCTTCACCTTTGGCAGCGGTATCGGCGGTAAGCAGGCCATTTGTACTGTCTTTGGTCCACAGGCCTTTGTTTGATGTGCGGGCTTTTTCTTCCAGCCCATACATCTGTGAAGCCATTTCGGGGTTCGACGAATCTGTGACCACCCATGCCAGGCCTTGTGAAATAACGGTGCCGTTGACCCATTCTTCATTGTCTTTTTTTACGAGATGCGCCAACAGGTGGCCCATGCGGTTTACGCGCCCGCGGCGCACATCGGAGGTCTGGTTGCGCTTTTGGTACAGCATGACTTCCGTGGTTTCGGGCAGCATTTTTTCCAACGCTTCCTTGGCGAGGAAAGGCTCTTCGGGCGGAGTTTCGTCTGTGCCGAGCGGATATTCAAGGCCAAGCAGCCGGACAATTTTACCATCTTTTAAAAGAACGGTTTGCTGGTCGATAATTCTGTCCACGCGCCCCGTGGCAACGTGTTTCAGGCTTTTAAAATCGCCCTTCACAATCTGCGCCGCTTCCTGCACGGTTTGCGAAGGCGGGGTGTTTTCCGCGCGCGCAAGCTGTGGTATGAAGATCAGTATCGTAACGAGCAGGAGTTTTCGCATGACCCAAGGTTCTACCCTGAAAGGCCGCCTTTGCAAATATATCATTCTTGCATCGGTACTTTGGCTGGGATCCTGCACGGTTAATCCGGCAACCGGAGAAAAGGAATTTACCGGGCTTTTGCCCGCTTCGCAGGAGGCCTCCGTTGGCGCAAGCGAACACCAGAATGTCCAAAAGACATATGGTGCGTTTATAAACGGTCCCATAGCGGAGTATGTCGAACGCATCGGCCAGAAAGTGGCAGCCAACACGGAACGTTCCGATGTCCAGTATAAATTCTATGTAATCGATTCTCCGATCGTAAATGCCTTTGCGGTGCCCGGCGGATATATATATGTCTCTCGCGGATTGCTGGCGCTTGCCAACAATGAAGCGGAACTGGCGGGTGTTCTCGCGCACGAGATCGGACACATCACGGGCCGTCACGCGGCGTCCCGTATGTCACAGGGTGCGCTTGTGGGCATAGGCGCAGCTATTCTTTCCGCCGCGACGGGCAGCGATGCCGTAGGACAGGTGGCCAATGTCGGATCGGATCTCTACATAAAATCCTATTCCCGCGGACAGGAAACGCAGGCGGATGAGCTTGGTGTGCGTTATCTTTCGCGCGCGGGATATGATCCCAAAGCCATGGCGTCGTTCCTGCGTTCTCTCGATGCGCAAACAAAACTCGATCGCCGTATAGCAGGCCAGGGCGAGGGGCAGGGCATGAATTATTTCTCCACCCACCCTGTCACCGCAGACCGCGTCACACACGCCACGGCGTTGGCCGCGAATTATCAGGGGGCTCAGAATGTAGTGAACCGCGATGTGTATCTTTCCATGATCAACGGCCTGACCTATGGAGATTCCGAAGATCAGGGATTTGTCCGGAACGATATGTTCTATCATCCCAAGATGGGCTTTGCGCTCTCTGTGCCGCGCGGATTTACAATCCAGAACAATCCGTCTGAGCTGATTGCCACCAACACACAAGGCGCAATCGTTATTCTCGACACCGGGCGCGATGATCAGGGGCGCGATCCTCTGGGTTATCTCACACAGTCTTGGATGAAAGAGAAGGCGCCAACAGATGCCGAAAGCATCACCATCAATGGTATGCGTGCGGCGACGGCTGCGTTTGCGGGTACAGCCAATGGCAAGTCCGTGATTATCCGCGTGGTTGCTATTGAATGGAAACCGGGGCAGTTCTTCCGCTTCCAGATGGCGATACCGCAAAACGCCGGCACCGATGTGGTAGAGGGGCTGAAACGTACGACCTATAGCTTCCGCAAAATGACGGAGCGTGAACGTGAAACCATTCGCGCGCAGAAAATCCGCACGTTGACTGCCACGGCGGCGGATACGGTTGCCAGCGTCTCGGCCCGCATGGCATTCCCGGATTATCGTGAGGAACGTTTCCGTGTGCTGAACGGTCTTGGCGGCAACCTGACCGCCGGACAAATGTATAAAATTGTCACAGAATAGAAAAAAGGCCGGAGAAACCTCCGGCCTTTTTCATCAGGAAAGCAATTAGCGCGTGGAGTCTACATTCAGCGCAGCCAGCGTTTCGGCATTAAGAGTGCCGGTTGCAGGCAGGCTGTTTGCAGATTGGAAATCGCGCAAGGCGGCGGCCGTTCTAGGGCCCCATACGCCATCTACGGAAACGTTATGGCCTTCATTTTTCAGGCTGGCCTGCACGCTCTGCACAGTGGAAATATCCATTGTCACGGCACCGTCGGCAGCGGCTGCGCTAGCGGTCGTATTGACATCCGTGCTTGTGTTGATGTCATTCGACGTGTCTGTCATTTCGGCTTCCGTCGACGCATTGGTGTTGATATCCGCACCGGCATCATTGTTCATAGACTGGTGCGCATCGCCCATATTGGTGTCCGTTTGCGTGTTGTTGGCATTGTGCGTGCCATCCGTGTTCTTGGAGCCTTCAGCAGCGATAGCGGCGGTGCTAAGAACCGCAACAGCGGCCGTCATCAGAAGTGTTTTTGTAAGTTTCATCGTTTTCTCCTCTTCGGGTTGTGAAATGTACCCAGCCAACCGGAGCAAGCGGCGAGGGGTTCCGGGGCAATTTTGTGGCAAGCGGCTACCATAAAAAAACCGCACCGGCTTTTGGCCGATGCGGTTCGTATAACCAAGTCAATTTAAGCGGCGGAAAACAAATCGTCGCGGCTGCTGATCTGACCAACCATGCTGGCCTTCAGCTTTTCCATCGCGCGTGCTTCAAGCTGGCGAACACGCTCTTTGGAAACTCCGAGTTCTTTGCCAAGATCCTCCAGCGTCACGGTTTCATACTGAAGGTGACGGTCGCGGATGATCTTCTGTTCACGGTCAGAAAGCGTGCCGAGCGCCTGTTCCAGCCATTGCGAACGGGTTTTTGCATCGCGCATGCCCATTACAATGTCTTCAGGGTTTGGACGGTCATCGGCGAGGAAGTTTTGCCATTCTTCTTCACCATCATCGCTGATAACGGCGTTGAGAGAATTATCACCACCGGACAAGCGGCCTTCCATCTCCTCAACGTCTTTCAGGCTGACATTAAGCTCTGTTGCAATCTTCTGACGGCCTTCAGGACCCAGACCTTCGGCACCCTGTGTGCGTTCGATTTTGGCACGCAGGCGGCGAAGGTTAAAGAACAGGGATTTCTGCGCTGCTGTCGTACCGGTGCGGACGATCGACCAGTTGCGCAGGATATAATCCTGCATGGCCGAGCGGATCCACCACGTGGCGTAGGTCGAAAAACGAATCTCGCGTTCCGGCTCAAACCTGTTCGCGGCCTGCATCAGCCCTATATTACCTTCTTGTATGAGGTCACCCATCGGTAACCCGTAATTACGGAAGCGGGCAGCGGCGGACACGACCAGACGGGTATAAGAGCGCACAAGTTCATGCAGAGCTTTTTCGTCGCCCTTGTCACGCCAGCGGCGTGCGAGATCCAGCTCATGTTCCTTTTCGAGGATCGGTTCCGCCATGGAATTGCGGATGTAGCTGAGATTGGCTTTTTGTGTTTGGGGGTCATCGATATGGGCCATAACGGTCTCGCTTTCTGAATAAGGGGGGCGCTTTCGCCCGCTGTACAGACTTGATACGCACCTAGAAAAGGATTGGATCAGTCCTATTTAAGATTCAGCGCTTTAAATGTGCAGACTTTGTGACTTTCTCATGGAAATACAACGGTATACCTAAACGCATGTATAATATGCGCTTGGGTCTGCAAGCGTCTGTGCCTGCTTTACCAATGGCTTAGGCTTCGAGGAGTTCCAGAATTTTTCCGTGTGGGTCCACGCCAGCACAAACAAGCGGACCGCCGAATCCACACCCGCCATCTAGCGAGGCGGTTACACAATTTATACGTACGCCATTCCCTGCGGGATCATACCCACGTATGACTTTTTCAAAAGGTGCGTACGCCTGTGTGATGGTGTTAAAATCATCACCTGCCCACCAGAGATGGTCGCCCTGATCTTCCAGCGGTAAGGTGGGCTCAATCCCCGCATTGACGAAAAGCAAGGTATTACGGCCGTTTACAGTAGTATAAGCGGCACGCTTCCATTGCGTCATGAAAATATCATGGCCGGGATTCTTTCGCAGCGACTCGCGAATCTTGTTGGTCCATCGCGTGAGGGCGAGTACGCCTTCCTTGCAGGCGCGCATACCATCGTGTGGGTCTATATTATAGCTCTTCAGCGCCTGCCCAAAGCCATGTTCCAGCATGGTGCCCAATGTCAGCTCCGGCTTGTTGGTAAATTGCAGCTGAAGAATCCGCTGCCACATATCTTCTTGTCGTCCGCGGAGATAAATAAAGTCGGATGGAATAACACCGGGCGTGCAAAGCGCAAGACGGCGGAAGGTCAGAATTTCATCGATTGTTTCGCGCGACTGGTCGCCATGGCCGGTATAGTTGCCGAAATAAACGATACGGTCGCCGGCGCGCAAGCGTTCGAGAATCGCATCGTGAATGGCATAGAGCTTCGAAAGTTCACCGTGTATCGCGGAGACAGTCCAAACCCGGCGCGGTGCGCCAAGTTCTGAAAATCTGACATCCGTTGCCTTTGTGTGCACGGTGGGCGGTCTCCTGATAATGGGTCGGGCAGGTGGCCGAAGAATTTAAGGTAGGCAGAGCGAGAATGAATTCCCGTAAGCTTGTAAGAATCGTACAGAGAGTCGCAAAATCCGGAAAGCGTTAGAAACTGCTTATGTATGCATCTGTGGATAAAGCGGTGGTTAAGCTGCGCGTAAAGCTGTGTATGGAAGAAAGCGGACGGCGTTGGGGCGGACAAAAAATTCCTGATCTTGATAAACCACGTTTTCCGCACGTGGCATATAAATGGTCGAACCGCGGCTGAAAGCGTTCCAGTAAATCGGTTTTGCTTGTGGAATGGCGTATCCCATTTCGCGTGCGATAGAGACGTTGATTGCAACATGTTCCGCAACGCTCCGCCAGATTTCATGACGCGACTTTGCCGAGCAGATTACATCGAGCTCCAGGCATTGTGCGTGCACATAACCTGGCTTCTCGAAAATGATGGCGCTGATGGCAAACGCTTCACGGATCATGTTTGTGATTTGGTCATTCCTTCAATAAAAAACACCCCCGCGTAAACAGGGGTGTTTTTTTATTCGTCTTTTTAAACTTGCGGTGCCGGTCCACCCGATGTGAAGCCGCGCATCGAGCTGGAATCCACATCGTAGCTTTTCGGAGCCGGCGCTGCGG